>NZ_JBYCZL010000008.1:0-222638 GCF_057586215.1 Roseomonas sp. SRI_022 | reverse complement strand
ATGCGCTCGATGCGCTGCGCGCGGCGATCGCCGCCGCACCGGCCCGCGGTGCCTTCGGGGCGCGCGCACGCGCCGCTTTGACCGAGGATCTGGCGGCGAGCCAGATGCGGCTCGCCGCGCAGCGACTGTCCGGTGGGGCGCCTGATGCGGCGCGCTCCTCCGCAGCCGCGGCGCTGGTGCAGGAAGCATCCGCGGCACGGGATCTCGCGGCGGTCACGGTGGCGGTGCGGGGGTTGGCGACCCTGGCGGCGTGAGGGGTCGCGCGAGCGGCCGGCGGTGGATGGCGGAGAGGCAGGCGGCAGGCCCACGATCACGCCTGGACGGGCGCATCCGTTCGCTATATGTTCTCGTAATCAACTGGGCTCCGTGCGCCCCTTGATCATCGGTGCCGGCATGGCCGGACGGATAAAGGCCTAAAGCCCTAAAAGTCTAAAAACCTAAAGTAGCAACAACCCAGGGTTGCCGCGGTCCAGGGGGCCGTCGCCCCCTGGCGGGAAGAGGTTCGGAGAGGGGCGGGGCCCCTCTCCGATCAACATCGCCACTCAATCCGCGGCGACGCCGAGTTCTCCGAGCACCGGGTAGTCGGTGTAGCCGCGCGCGTCGCCGCCGTAGAAGCTCTTGGCGTCCGGCGCGTTCAGCGTGGCCCCCGTGCGCAGCCGCTCCGGCAGGTCCGGATTGGCCAGGAAGGAGGAACCGAAGGCGATGATATCCGCGCGCCCCGCGGCGAGATCCGCCTCGGCCCGCGCCGCGTCGTAGCCGCCGTTCAGGATCAGCGGCCCGTCGAAGATGCGCCGCGCGATGCCCGCCGCATCGTAGCTGTAGGCCCCGCCGACCAGGTGCAGATAGGCAAGGCCGCGGCCGCGCAGAGCGGTGGCGATGTAGGTCAGCGTCGCCTCCGGATCGGTGTCGGCGACGTCGTTGAAGGTGCCGCCGGGATTGACCCGCAGGCCGACGCGGCCTGGCCCGATCGCCTCCGCCGCCGCGGTCACCGCGCCGATCAGGAAGCGCGCACGGTTCTCGACCGACCCGCCCCATTCATCGGTGCGCAGGTTGGCATTGGTCGAGAGGAACTGGCTCGGCAGGTAGCCATTGGCGCCATGGATCTCGACGCCATCGAGGCCCGCTTCGCGCGCGAGCCGCGCGGCGCGGCCATAGGTCGCGATCACCGCGGGGATCTCCGCCGCGTCCAGCGCGCGGGGCACCGGCATCGGCTTCGGGCCTTCCTTGGTGAAGATGTCCCCCTTCGCCGCGACGGCGGAAGGTGCCACCGGCGTGCCGCCATCGAGGAAGTCGGGGTGCGAGATGCGCCCGGTGTGCATCACCTGCGCGAAGATCGCCCCGCCCTTGGCGTGCACGGCATCCGCGACCTTGCGCCAGCCGGCCACTTGCCCGGCATTGTAGAGGCCGGGGATGTCGATGTAGCCGCGCCCGCCGGCATCCGGCGTCACGCCTTCCGTGATGATCAGCCCGGCGCCGGCCCGCTGGCCGTAATACAGAGCGTTCAGGTCGTTCGGCAGGGCGCCGGGGCTGCGGTTGCGCGTCATCGGCGCCATCGCGATACGGCTGCGCAGGGGCACATCCCCGATGCGGGTCGGGGCGAACAGGGTCCGTGTCATGGTCATGGTCCTTGTGGGCGAAGGGGCGGGGTGTTGTTGCCCCGCCCGCGCTTCACCGTGTTTCGATCGGTTCAGGCGTTCGCCGGGATCACCTGGCGGCCAACCAGCTTGTTCACGTCCAGCGCGAAGGCGCCGGCGCCGAGGCCCGCCTGCACCAGCAGCAGCAGCGTCCAGAAGGCGGGGAATTCCCAGCCGCCGCCGGTCGCGGTGAACAGCCAGCCATTGCCGGCGTGCTGCAGCGTGGCGCCGATCATGATCGGCAGCGCCAGCAGGCTCACGACCCGCACGCCTACGCCCGTGACCAGGGCGATGCCGGCGCCGATCTCGGCGAAGATCACGATGGCGCCGAAGATCGGCGGATATCCGAGCGATCCGAAGAAGCCCATGGTCCCGGCAAGGCCGAAGGTGCCGAGCTTGAGCAGCCCGCCATGGGCGAGGAACAGCACGCCCATGCTCACGCGGAGCAGGAAGGCGGCGTAGGGGGTGGTGACCTTGGTGTCGAGCATCGTCGTCATCCTTGTCTGGTGAGGCGCCGGGGAAGAACCCCGCGGCCTTCGATGGCGCGGACCATGCCCCGCATCGCCCCCCGGCTTCCAACGGGCCGTCGGAACGTCCATCATCACCAACGCGAATGGCGGACCTTTCCACCCTCGACCTGAACCTGCTGCGGGTATTCGATGCCGTGGCGCGCGAACGGCATGTCACGCGCGCCGCACAGCGGCTGAACCTGTCGCAGCCGGCGGTATCCAATGCGCTGGCCCGGCTGCGCGCGGCGCTGAACGACGAATTGTTCCTCCGCCGTCCCGGCGGGGTGGAACCGACGGAACTGGCCCTCGCCCTGGCCGGACCGGTAGCGGAGGTGCTCGACCGCCTGCGGGAGACCTTGTCCGCACGGGCGCCCTTCGACCCCGCGACATCGGATCGCGTCTTCGTCGCCGCGCTGTCGGAATATGCCGAGGCGGTGCTGGCGCCGCTGCTGCTCGAACGCATGGGGCGGGAGGCGCCGGGCTGCCTCCTGGCGATCCGCCACGCCGACCGCACCAACTGGCAGGAGCTGCTGGAACGCGGGGAAGCCGAGCTCGCCGTCGCCGTACTGCCCGAGCCGCCGGCGATCTACACCCGCATCCGCCTGCTGCCGGAAGGCTTCATGACGCTGATGCGCCGGGGTCATCCGCTGGCAACGGGCGTGCTGACCGAGGACCGGCTGATCACTTTCCCGCATCTGCTGCATTCGCCGAACGGGTCGCGCGACGGCGCGCTGGACGTGGCGCTGGCGACGCGGGGCAAGAAGCGGCGGCTCGGCGCCGTGGTGGCGCATCTGTCGGCGGTGCCGGACATCCTGGCGCGCACCGACATGGTGATGACGCTGTCCGGGCGGCTCGCGCATCTGCTGGCGGAGGCGCATGGGCTTGTGGTGCGGGAATCGCCGGTGGAGATCCGCCATACGCGCCTGTCGATGATCTTCCACCGCCGCTTCGAAAGCGATGCGGGCCATGCCTGGCTGCGGCGGCTGGTGCTGGCCGTGGCGCGCGAGGTGCCTGCGGTCGAGGCCGGGACCGCACCGAAAGGCAACGATGACTGACAGTTTCGACCATGTGATCGTCGGCGCTGGGAGCGCCGGCTGCGTGCTGGCCAACCGCCTGTCGGCAAATGGCGCAACGGTCGCGGTGATCGAGGCCGGCGGCAAGGACCGCCACCCCTACATCCACATCCCGGCCGGCTATGCCCGCATCCTGGACCACGCGAAGCTGACCTGGGGTTTCCGCACCGAGCCCGATGCGGCGACCGGCAATCGCGCGCTCGATTATCCGCGCGGGCGGGTCTGGGGTGGGTCGTCCTCCATCAACGGCCTGGGGCATGTGCGCGGGGATCCGTCCGACTACGACCTCTGGGCGCAGAAGGGCTGCACGGGCTGGGGCTGGGACGACCTGCTGCCCTATTTCATGCGCCACGAATCCTTCGCCGACGGTGGCGAGGGGCGCGGCACCACCGGCCCGCAGCCGATCGAACATCTCGCCGAGCGGCCCGCCTTGCTGGACCAGTTCGCCGCCGCCGCCGAGGCGATCGGCCTGCCGGTGAATGCCGACATGAACGGGCCGCGGCGGGAGGGCTTCGCCACCTTCCAGCAGACACGGCGCGGGCAGCGGCGGATTTCCGCCGCGCGCGCCTATTTGGTGCCGGCGCTGTCGCGGCCAAACCTCACCGTCATCGACAACAGCCTCGCGCTGCGCGTCATGGTGGAAGATGGCCGCGCGACCGGCGTGCTGATCCGCCGCGGCGGTGAGGACCGGCTGATCCGCACGCGCTTCGGCGTGGTGCTTTCGGCGGGCGCGATCGGCTCGCCGCATCTGCTGATGCGGTCCGGCATCGGGCCGGCGGCGCATGTCGCGGAATACGGCATCGCGCCGCTGCTCGATGCGCCGGGCGTCGGGCAGAACCTGCAGGACCACTACATCGTCCGGCTGGCCTTCCGGCTGACCGACCATCGCTGGTCCGCCAACCGCCGCATCGTCTGGCCGCGGCTGGGGTGGGAAGTGCTGCGCTGGGCGACCACCGGCAAGGGCGTGCTGACCTGGTCGCCCGGGATGATGTCGCTGTTCGCCCGCACCGAAGCGGGGCTCGACGCGCCGGACATCCAGATCAATGGCGGGCCGATCTCCTGGCAGGATGGCCGCATCGGGGTGCCGGAAGCGGAGCCGGGCTTCACCCTCGGCGTCTGGCAATGCCGGCCGCACAGCCGCGGATCCGTCACGCTGAAATCCCCGCGCGCCGAGGATGCGCCAGCGATCGCCCCGCGCTTCCTGACCGAACGCGCGGACGAGGCCTGCGTCGTGCGCGGCCTGCGCCTTGCGCGCCGCTGGATGGCCGCCGCGCCGTTGCAGGGCATCGTCGCGCATGAAGTGCGGCCCGGTCCCGCGGCGCAAAGCGAGGAGGAGCTTCTCGCCGTCGCCAGGGCCACGGGCGGGACGGTCTACCACCCCTCCTGCACGGTGCGGATGGGTGGGGATGCGGCGGCGCCGCTCGACGCACGGCTGCGGCTGCGTGGCATCGCGGGGCTGCGCGTGGCGGATGCCTCGATCTTTCCCGACATCCCCGTCTGCAACATCAACGCGACGGTCCTGTCGGTGGCCGAGAAGGCCGCCGACCTGATTGCCGAGGACATGCGCGGGTGATCAGCCCTCCGGGCTGAAGTTCATCGCCACGCCGTTGATGCAGTAGCGCAGCCCGGTCGGCGGCGGCCCGTCCTCGAAGACATGGCCGAGATGGCTGCCGCAGGTCGCGCAATGCACCTCGGTCCGCACCATGCCGTAGCTGCGGTCTGTCGTCGTCTCGACCGCGTCCGGCAACGGGTCGTTGAAGCTCGGCCAGCCGGTGCCGCTCTCGAACTTGCGCCCCGATCGGAACAGCGGCGTGTCGCATCCGACGCAGGTAAAGACGCCCGCGCGCTTCTCCAGCAGCAGCGCGCAGGAGCCAGGGCGTTCCGTGCCATGCTCGCGCATGATGCGGTACTGTTCCGGCGTCAGCAGGCTGCGCCATTCCGCATCGCTGCGCGTGATGGCGTAGGTCTTCTCGGTCATCGTCATCCTCTGTCCTCGCGGCCGGGCGCTGGGGTGCAGCATAGCACGCCGTGCCATCCGGCACCCGCGCTCCCCTGCGCCCCTGCGCCCCTGCGCCCCTGCGCCCCTGCGCCCCTGCGCCCCTGCGCCCCTTGGGCCATATCGGGATGCATACAGCCCGCCGCCAGTCACCGCCGCGCCGGCTTGATGTCCACCAGCGGTGTGCCGTCCATGCAATCGAGACCGCGCACCATGACCGCATCCGCGGTGACCTCGACGACCTCCACCTCGGAGGAAGCGATCGGGTTGGGCCGGTTCGGCGACCGCAGCGCGAAGGTGCCGAGTGGCGCCGGTCGCCCCTTCGGTGCCTGCACCAGCAGGTCACGCCGCGCGAGATGCATCCAGTACAACACCTCGAGCCACGCGCCGGGTTCGATCCCGCGCAGGGCGGGCCGCCAGGGCGCATCGACCTCGATCCGGCAAACCGGGCCGTCTGCCCGGCCGCGATGCGGGCAATCGGCGCGCGTCACGAAGGGCGTGCGGATGCGACCTATGAAAGTGATCGCCGCATCGGCGCGCTCGGGCATGCCGCCCTCCACCTCGCCAGGCCGCGTGGCGTGCCAATCCATGCCGTCGATCTCCCCTGAAGGCGTCCACCAGGGCGCCATGATGGACGTCCCCGGCGGGTTCGGCTATTTCCACCGGCATATAACGCCTTGCGGGAGTGTGCCAATGCTTCGTCGTGTCGTCCTTGCCGCCGCCGCGGCGCTCGGCCTCGCATCCACGCACGGCATGGCACGCGCGCAGGACGCCGTCACGGTCTTCGCCGCGGCCAGCCTGACCGATGCGTTGCGCGCGCTGGGCCAGGACTGGGCCGCACGCGGCAATCCGGCTCCGCGCTTCTCCTTCGCCGCCTCCTCCGCGCTGGCGCGCCAGATGGAACAGGGCGCGCCAGCCGATCTGTTCATGTCGGCCGATGAGGAATGGATGAACTACGTCCAGGAGCGGAACCTGATCGTGAACGACACGCGCGTCAGTCCACTGGGCAATTCGCTGGTGCTCGTCGCGCCCGCCGACGCTGCGCGTCCCGTCGCGCTGACGCGCGAGACCGATCTGCGCGCGCTGCTCGGCCCGAATGGCCGCCTCGCGACGGGCGACCCCGCTCATGTGCCGGTCGGTCGCTACGCCCAGGCGGCACTGACCTGGATGGGGCAGTGGGACGCCATCGCGCCGCGCCTCGCCCGGGCCGACAATGTCCGCGCCGCATTGCTGCTGGTGGAACGGGGCGAGGCCCCCTACGGCATCGTCTACGGCACCGACGCGGCGGCCTCGCGTGGCGTGCGCGTGGTCGGCACCTTCCCGGTCGCCAGCCACACTCCCGTCACCTATCCCTTCGCGCTGACGCGCCGCGCCACCGACAATGCCCAGGCGCGCGCACTGCTCGCCTTCCTGACCGGCGCCGAGGCGCGGCCGACCTGGCAGCGCTTCGGCTTCAGCATCCCGCAGTGACCCTCGGCCTCAGCGCCGAGGAATGGCAGGCGGTCCGGCTTAGTCTTGAGGTCGCCTCCCGCTCCGTCCTCGTCTCCCTGCTGCCGGCGATCGGCGTGGCTTGGCTGCTGGCGCGCGGACGCTTCCCGGGGCGGATGCTGCTGGATGCGCTGGTGCACCTGCCGCTGGTGGTGCCGCCGGTCGTGGTGGGCTGGGGGCTGTTGATGCTGTTCGGCATTCGCGGCCCGATCGGCGGACCGCTGCATGACTGGTTCGGCATCAGGCTGGTCTTCACGACCGAGGGCGCCGCACTGGCCACCGCAGTGATGTCCTTCCCGCTCATCGTCCGCGCGGTGCGCCTTGGGCTGGAACATGTGGACACGGGGCTGGAAGCCGCGGCACGCACCCTCGGCGCGGGACCGTTCGACCGCTTCGTCACCGTCACCCTGCCACTGATGTCGCCGGGCATCCTCGCCGGCGCGGTGACCGCCTTCGCCGCAGGGCTCGGGGAATTCGGCGCGGTGATCACCTTCGCCTCCAACATCCCCGGCGAGACGCAGACCCTGCCGCTTGCCATCTACGCCGCCACGCAGACCGCCGGCGGCGAGGGCGTGGCGGCGCGGCTCGCCGGCATCTCCTTCGTGCTGGCGATCGGCGGATTGCTGCTGGCCGAACTCCTTGCGCGACGGATGCACCGACTGCTGGGGCGTGCCTGATGCCGCAGGTCGCCATCCGGCACCATTTCTCCCCTGGCGGTTTCACGCTCGACGCCGCCTTCGATGCGCCGGATGCCGGCGTGACGGCACTGTTCGGCCCTTCGGGCTGCGGCAAGACCAGCGTGCTGGCCGCGGTCGCCGGACTGCTGCGCCCGCAGCAGGGGCGGGTCGCGATCGGCGACGACGTGCTGCTCGACACCGCACAGGGCATCGCGCTGCCGCCCGAGCGCCGCCGCTGCGCCGTGGTGTTCCAGGATGCACGGCTGTTCCCGCATCTCAGCGTCGAGACAAACCTCCGCTACGGCCTGCGCCGTGCCCCGCGCGAGGCGCAGGGGCCGGGCTTCGACGACGTGGTCGCGCTGCTTGGGATCGGGCATCTGCTGGGCCGCCGCCCGGCTGGGCTGTCGGGCGGGGAGCGCCAGCGCGTCGCCCTCGGACGCGCCCTGCTCGCACGGCCGCGCCTGCTGCTGATGGACGAACCGCTCGCCTCGCTTGACGCCGCGCGGCGCGCCGAGGTGCTGCCCTTCCTCGCGCGGCTGCGCGACGTGGCGCGGCTGCCGATCCTCTACGTCACCCACGCGCTGGAGGAAGTGGACGCGCTGGCCGACCACCTGGTGCTGCTGGACCACGGCCGCGTCCTGGCGCATGGCCCGGTCGCGGCGCTGGCGGCGCGCACCGACCTGCCGCTCGCCGCCCGGCGCGACGCGGGCGTACTGCTCGACTGCACGGTCGCGACGGCGCCGCAGGGCGGCCTTGCACGGCTCGACTTCGCCGGCGGCGCGCTGGTCACCACCCTGCATCCCGGCCCGCCTGGCACCCGCCTGCGCGTGCGGGTGCGCGCGCGCGACATCGCGGTGGCGACCGAGGAGCCGCGCGGCATCTCCACCCAGAACATCCTGCGCGGCACGCTGATCGAGATCGAACCGGCCGGCGAGGGCCAGGAGGTTTTCGTCCGGCTCGCCATCGGGCCCAGCGAGATCCTGGCACGCATCACCCGCGACAGCGCGCGGCGCCTCGCACTACGGCCCGGCATGGAGCTTTGGGCGCTGGTCAAAGCGGTGACCTTCGACCATCGCCTGGTCGCCACGCCACCACAGCCGGACCCTGCAGAATCGGAACGTCGCGATGCCGTACCTGCTGCCTGACGACCGGCTGCTCGCGATGCTGCGCGAGGATGTGCCCCATGGCGACCTCACCACCGCCGGCCTCGGCATCGGCGAACGGCGTGGCGTGGCGGTGTTCCGCACCCGCGGCACCATCACCGCCTGCTGCGTCGAGGAAGCCGAGCGGCTGATGCTGCTGGCGGGCTGCACGGCGGCGCGGCGCATGGCGTCCTCCGGCGCGCAGGTCGAAGCCGGCGGCGACCTGCTGATCGCCGAGGGCGACGCCGCCGCCCTGCATCGCGGCCTGAAGGTGGCGCAGACGCTGATGGAGATCGCCTCCGGCATCGCCACCCGTGCGAGGCGCATCCTGGCCGCGGCGCGCGAGGGCCGGTCCGGCATCGCGGTCGCCTGCACGCGCAAGCACCTGCCCGGGGCGAAGGATGTCATGCTGAAGGCCATCATGGCCGGTGGCTGCATCCCGCACCGGCTCGGCCTGTCGGACAGCGTGCTGGTCTTCGCCCAGCATCGTGCCTTCCTCGGCCGCACCCCGCCGCATCTCTGGGTCGATGCCTTGCGCGCGGCGCAGCCGGAACGGAAGATCACTGTCGAGGCGGAAAGCGTGGACGAGGCCATGTGGTTCGCCGCCGCGGGGGTGGATGCGGTGCAGCTCGACAAGCTGTCACCCGAACAGGTGGGCGATGTGGTGCGCGCCATGGCGACGCTGCCGCGCCGGCCCCTCATCGTCGTCGCCGGCGGGGTGAACGAGACGAACGCCGCTGCCTATGCCTCGGCCGGCGCGGGACTGTTGGTGACCTCCGCCGCCTATGCCGCCCCGCCGGCCGACCTGTCCGTCACCATCACGGCAGCCACGCCGTGAAGCGTCGCGCCGAGGCCGAGGATCGCGAGCCCGCCAGCCAGGCCGAGCTGAGCCTGCGCATCGATCTGCCGAGCGGTCGAATCGGCCCGGGCAAGATCCGGCTGCTCGAGGTGATCGACCAGGAAGGGTCGATCTCGGCGGCGGGTCGTGCCCTCGGCATGAGCTACAAGCGCGCCTGGGATCTGGTGGATGCGCTCAACACCCTGATCGGAACTCCGGTGGTCGAGGCGAGCACCGGCGGCTATCGCGGCGGCGGGGCCATGCTGACCGATGCCGGACGCAACCTGGTGGCCGACTACCGGGCCATCGAACGCGCCGCGCAGCGGGCGGCACAACCGCGCCTCACCGCGCTGTTGCGCCGGACCAAGGGCTGACAGCGCGTTTGATACGCCGCCCCCGGGCCATGCTATAGGCACCGCGATGCCCCGTGCCGTCGCGCCGCGGGTGCGGCGCGCCCCCGTCGCCGCCCCTGCCCGACATGCACCCCCCGCACGACCGCGACGCCGCCTGGCGCCGCGCCTGTTTCGTTGGGCGGTCATCCTCACTGTCTGGGGCATGGTCGCCGCCTTCGCCGCACTGATCGTCTTCGCCTGGGACCTGCCGCGACCCGAGGATGCGCTATCCGCCACGCGCCGCCCCTCCGTCACCATCGTCGCCGCCGATGGCGCGCTGCTGTCCACCAGCGGCGACCTCTATGGAGAGACGGTGCGCCTGCGCGACCTGCCCGCACATGTGCCGGCCGCCTTCATCGCCATCGAGGATCGCCGCTTCCGCGACCATATGGGTCTCGACCTCATCGGCATGCTGCGGGCGGCGATGGTCAACATGACCGCCGGGCGCGTCGTGCAGGGCGGTTCGACGCTGACGCAGCAGCTTGCCAAGAACCTGTTTCTGACACCTGAACGCAGCCTGCGGCGCAAGGTGCAGGAGGCGCTGCTCGCACTGTGGCTGGAAGCGCGCTTCACCAAGGATGAGCTGCTGACCATCTACCTCAACCGCGTCTATCTCGGCGCCGGTACCTATGGCGTCGATGCCGCGGCGCGGCTGTATTTCGGCGTGCCGGCGCGGCGCCTCACGCCCGGGCAGGCGGCGGTGCTGGCCGGCCTGCCCAAGGCGCCGTCCCGCTTCAACCCGCGCGTCAACCCGACCGCCGCGGTCAACCGCGCGACCGAGGTGCTGGAGGCGATGGTCGAGACCGGCGCCATCCCCGCCGCCGCCGCGATGACCGAGGCGGAAAACCTGCGCTTCCCCCCCGCCCCGTCCCGTGATGCCGGCTGGTTCGCCGACTGGGTGCGCGATGGCATCGGCGACCGCGCGCCGGCGACCTCGGACCTGCTGCTGCGCACGACACTCGATTCCCGTCTGCAAGCGGCGGTGGAAGCGCGGCTTGAGGCGATCCTCGTGGCGCAGGGCCGCGCCGCCGGCGTGTCCCAGGGTGCGGTGGTGGCGATCGAGGCAGCCAGCGGCGCGGTGCGCGCCATGGCAGGCGGGCGTGACTACCGGACCAGCCCCTTCAACCGCGCCACCCAGGCGCGGCGGCAACCGGGCTCGGCCTTCAAGCCTTTCGTCTACCTCGCCGCCATCGAGGCCGGGGCGCGGCCGGATGACATGGTCTCCGACGCGCCGATCAGCCTCGGTGGCTGGTCGCCGGGCAATGGCCATTGGCGGATGCGCGGAGAGATCACCATCGAGGACGCGCTCGCCCACTCCGTGAACACCGCCGCGGTGCGGGTGATGCAGCGCGGCGGCGGGCCGCGCGCGGTGGGCGCGCTGGCGCAGCGGCTCGGTCTGCCGGGGCCGTTCCCGCGCGATGCCTCGATCGCGCTCGGCACCGCGGAGGTGACGTTGCTCGATCTCGTCACCGCCTATGCGCCCTTTGCCAACGGCGGGCGGCGTGTCGCGCCCTTCGGCGTCGCGGAAGCGCGCGCGGAGGGCCGGCCGATCGCCTGGCTGCCGCCCGCCCCCTCCCCCGTCATTTCGGCCGAGGCAGCAGAGGCGATGCGGCGCATGATGGCCGCGACGGTGGCGCGCGGCACCGGCCGCGCGGCCGCCCTGCCGGGCATCGCCGTCGCCGGCAAGACCGGCACCACGCAGGATAATCGCGATGCCTGGTTCATCGGCATCGCCGGAGGATTGGTCATGGGCATCTGGCTCGGCAATGACGATGCGACGCCGATGGAAGGGGTGGCGGGCGGCGGCCTGCCCGCGCGGCTGTTCCGCGACATCCTGGAAACCGCTCGCGGCAGGGCCGGGTGAGATGACGGAACCGCGCGACATGCTGATCGCCTTGGCCCGGCCCGTGCGGCATGAGGCGAACAACCTGCTCGCCGCGCTGTCCGGCACGGCGGAGATCATGCTGCGCTCACCCGCCAGCACCGAGCGCGACATCGCGCGGGCGGAGCGGCTGCGCGACGCGTCGCAGCGGCTGCAGGCGTTGCTGCACGCCTATCTCGCGCTCGGCGCGCCGCCACCGGAGGGCACGCCGGCCGCGACGGTGCTCGATACCATGCGCCCGCTGGTCCGGCTGGCCCTCGGCCCGGGCCGCAGCGCGGAGGCCGAGGCCGCCGGCGGACTGCCGGTGCTGGAAGCCTCGCCCGCCGCGTTGCAGGAGGCGATCCTGCAGCTGGCACGCGACGCGGCGGCGATCGCGCCGCCGGAGGCCGACCTGCGCCTGGCGCTGGATCCAGCACCGGGTGGTGCCTTGCTGTCCGCCCATCCGAGCACCGGAGGGGATGCGCCGCCGCCGGTTTTCCTGCCGGCCGCGCGGGCCCGGACGCCGCGGAACGAATAGGCGCGGCGTGGCGCCACGGCCACGCTTGCCCGGGCCAATCCACGCCCCGGAGCCTGAAACACTGCGCCGGCAGACACTTCCGGTATAGCATTGCCAGCCAGGATCAAGACGAAGACCCGATGCCCCGCGCTGCCCTGTCCGACCACGGCCCGCCCTCCGCCCGGGCCTCCTCCAGTTCCGGCCGATTCGCCTCGGCCGCCGTGCGCGCGGTGCTGCGGCGACGCGCGATGGAGATGTGCGGGCTGCTGGTCGCGCTCGCGGCCGTCGCGCTCGGGGTCGCGCTGGGCAGCCATAATCCGGCCGATCCGTCGCTCAACACCTCGACGCATGGGCCGACGACGAACCTGGCGGGGCCGGCCGGGGCGATCGTCTCCGATGTGCTGTTGCAGGGCCTGGGCTTCGCCGCGGCACTGCCGTGCCTCGCGCTGCTCGCCTGGGCGTTCCGGCTGGCGACCCATCGGGGGCTGGGGTCGGTCACGGCGCGGTTCCTCGGCCTGCTCGCCGGGATGCCGATGGCTGCGGCGGCGCTGTCGCTGCTGCCGCTACCGCGCAACCTGCCGGTGGAAGCCGGGCCTGGCGGCGTCGTCGGGCCGGCGATGGCGGGGCTGGTGGTGGATACGCTGGCGGGGCTGCTGGGACCGATGGGCACGCTGGCCGGCCAAGGCTTCGTGATGGTCGCCGCGGTCGGCACCGCCTTCGTTGCCTGCGGGTTGACGGTGGGCGAATGGCGCGGTGCGGGCCGTGCGGCGGTCGGTGCAGGGCAGGTCGCCGTGGGCGCGGCCCGCAGCGGCGCCGCCAGCCTGCGCCGCCAGGGCCCCGGGCGCGACCCTGAGGAGGAGCCGGAGGAGGAACCGGAGGTGCGGCACCCGCGTGGGCCGGGCCTGTTCGCTCGGCTCAGCGCACCGTTCCGCAGCATGGGACGTGGCGCGGGCGCACTGCTGCGGCGCGAACCGAACGCCATGCCGCTCGGCGCCATGCTGCGCGCGGCGGATGAGGCCGCGACGGCCGTGCCGCCCAGCCCGGCCGCGCCGCCGGCGCCGCTGCCGGGCCAGGATGGCGATGTCCGCCCCGGGACTGAACCCGTGGCCAAGCCGCGGCTCGTGGCGCGCAGCAAGGTGCTGGACCGCGCGCCGGATCGCGGCCGCCGCCCGCCGGAACAGCGAACGCTCGACCTCGAAACCGGGGGGTGGAAACTGCCCCCGCTCGACCTGCTGACGGAAGCGCCGGCAAAGCGCAGCGGCAGGCCATCCGAGGAATCGCTGCAGGCCAATGCGCGGCTGCTGGAATCGGTGCTGGAGGATTACGGCGTGCGCGGCCGCATCGCCGAGATCCGCCCCGGCCCCGTCGTCACGCTGTACGAACTCGAACCCGCGCCGGGGACGAAGTCCTCCCGCGTCATTGGGTTGGCGGACGACATCGCGCGGTCGATGTCGTTGATCGCGGTGCGCATCGCGACCGTGCCGGGACGCAACGTCATCGGCATCGAGATGCCGAATGCCAAGCGCGAGACGGTCTACCTGTCCGAGATGTTCGCCGACGAATCCTGGGCGCGGCACCAGGCGAAACTGCCCTTGGCGCTGGGCAAGGATATCGGCGGCAGCCCGGTCATCGCCGATCTCGCGCGCATGCCGCATCTGCTGATCGCGGGCACCACCGGTTCGGGCAAGTCGGTCGGGATCAACACCATGATCCTGTCGCTGCTCTATCGCTTCGGGCCGGAGGAATGCCGCTTCATCATGATCGACCCGAAGATGCTGGAGTTGTCGGTCTATGACCGCATCCCGCATCTGCTGGCCCCGGTGGTGACGGAACCGCCCAAGGCGATCGGCGCACTGAAATGGACGGTGCGGGAGATGGAGCGCCGCTACCGCGCCATGTCCCAGCTCGGCGTGCGCAACATCGGTGGCTACAACGAGAAGGTGACGGCCTCCCGCCAGCGCGGCGAGGTGCTGACGCGCAAGGTGCAAACGGGCTTCGACCCCGACACCGGCAAGCCGGTCTTCGAGGAACAGCCCCTCGCCCTCGAACCGCTGCCGATGATCGTCGTCGTCATCGACGAGATGGCCGACCTGATGATCGTCGCCGGCAAGGAGATCGAGGCGGCGGTCCAGCGTCTCGCGCAGATGGCGCGCGCCGCGGGCATCCATGTGATCATGGCGACGCAGCGGCCTTCGGTGGACGTCATCACCGGCACCATCAAGGCGAACTTCCCGACCCGCATCTCCTTCCAGGTGACGAGCAAGATCGACAGCCGCACCATCCTCGGCGAGCAGGGCGCCGAGCAGCTGCTCGGCCAGGGCGACATGCTGCACATGCCCGGTGGGCAGCGCGTGTCCCGCGTGCACGGGCCCTTCGTGTCCGACACGGAAGTCGAGCGCGTGGTCGAGTTCCTGCGCGAGCAGGGCGAGCCCGCCTATGTCGAGGAAGTCACCGAGGAGGCCGACGAGGACGGCGCGCAGCCCGGCATGCTCGGCGGCAACACGGATGGGGAGGCTTCGCTCTACGACCAGGCCGTCGCACTGGTCACGCGCGAGGGCAAGGCCAGCACCTCCTTCGTCCAGCGGCACCTCAACATCGGCTACAACCGCGCCGCCAAGCTGATCGAGCAGATGGAGAAGGAAGGCGTGGTCGGTGCGGCAAACCATGTCGGCAAGCGCGAGGTCCTCGCACCCGGTCCGCGCGACTGAGCTGTCATATGGCGACCCGCGTCCCCAGGAACCGCTCCCGCCGCCGCTTGGTGCTCTCACTGACGATGCGCGGCGCGGCACGGCGGAAGCGCGCCCCGCCCTCGCGCTTCTCCAGCGTCAGGGTGCGCGTGTGGAAAGCCTCCAGCCCTGGGCGATGGCCGATCGACACGATCGCGGCCTCGGGCAGAGATTCGACCAGCAGCGTCATCATGGCGTCCTGATTCTCCTCGTCGAGCGCGGCCGTCGCCTCATCGAGGAAGATCCAGCGCGGCGCCTGCAGCAGCAATCGTGCCATGGCGAGGCGCTGCTGCTCACCGAGCGAGAACACGCGGTCCCAGCGCTCCTCCTCCTCCAGCCGGTCGGCGAGATGGCCGAGGCCCACGCGTTCCAGCGCATCCACCTTTTTCGCGGTATCGAAGGCCTCGGCGGGCGCGGGATAGCACAACGTGTCGGTCAACGTGCCGAGCGGCAGGTAGGGGCGCTGCGGCAGGAAGGCCATCGAGTCACGCGGCGGGGTGACGATGCGCCCGCCACCCCAGGGCCACAGGCCGCCGATCGCTCGGAACAGCGTGGATTTGCCCGAGCCGGATTCGCCCTTGATCAGCACGCGCTCGCCCGGCTCGATCGTTGCCGACGCCTCGGAGATGACGGTGGTGCCGTCCGCAAGGGCGATCTCGAGCCGATCGAGCTGCAGCCTCTCCGGCCCACCCTCTTCGATCTGCTCCATGGCGATGGTCGGCTGCTCGGGGTCGGCGGCCAGCGCCTCAAGGTCGTCGAGCGCATCCTGGAAGGCGACGAGGCGCGAGGTGGCGCTGCGCCATTCCGCGATGTTGGGGAAGCGGTCGACGAACCAGTTCAGCGCCATCTGCACCTGGGCGAAGGCCGCGCCCACCTGCATCAGCACGCCGAGCGACATGGCACCGGAGAAATAGGCAGGAGCGGCCACCACGGTGGGGAAGATCATCGCCAGCGTGCCATAGGCGCTGGTCAGCCACATCAGGTTGCGCTGGCTGCGCATCAACTCCCGCCAGACGCCGCGCACCTCGCCGAACAGGCGGTCGATGCCGCGGCGCTCATCAGCCTCGCCGCGGATCAGGGCGATGCTCTCGCTGCTTTCGCGCGCCCGGGTCAGGCCGAAGCGGAAGTCCGCCTCGGCAGTGGTGCGGCGCACCTGGATGCGCACCATGGGCCGCCCCACCCACCAGGTCAGGCCGGAACCGATGCCGGCATAGAGCACCGCCGCCCAGACCATGTAGCCGGGTACGTGCAGGTTCATCCCGCCCAGCATCACGTCGAGCGGCCCGGAGAGTGACCACAGGATGCCGACGAAGGCGATCAGCATGCTGACCGAGATCAGCAGCCCCACCACGAAGTCCACGGACAGGTCTGCGGCGAGACGGACATCCTCCGCGATGCGCTGGTCGGGATTGTCGGCCTCGGCGGCGCCGGCCTCGAGCTGGTACTGGCGACTGTCATGCAGCCAGGCCTCGGTCAGCCGGCGCGTCAGCCATTCGCGCCAGGCAAGTTGCAGCAGCTGCTTGAGATAGAGTTGGTACACCGCCGCCGTCATCGACAGGCCGGCCAGCATGAGGAAGACCACGATCTGGTGCTGGAAGGCCTGCGCATTGCGCTTGTCGAGCGCATCGAAGAAATCGCGGTTCCAGGTGTTGAAGCGGATCTGGATGACGACCTGCGCCAAGGTCATCGCCACGACGCCGAGGATGATTAGCCGCGCCTTGCCGCGATCCGGCGCGACGAGCCAGGCACGCACCCAGCGCCAAAAGCCGTAGAGGTCGGAGGTGGCGGGGCGGCCTGCCGTTTCGGCCGGGGTGGGCTGGTCGGACATGGGATCACCACCGTGGCTGTTCGGATGGCCGTGGACGCACGCGCTTCGCCCCACGCCGATCCACTTCCCCATCCGGCCAGCCCACCAGGATGTCGTCGTGGGGAAGCGGTCAGGCGTGAAGCCCCATCATCCGGCGAAGCCGCGTCCGGCAATCAGCGCGACCAGGAACAGCACGAGGAAGATCACGAACAGAACCTTCGCGATGCCGCTCGCCGCCGATGCAATGCCGCCGAAGCCGAGCACGCCGGCGACGATGGCTACGACGAGGAAGATCAGGGTCCAGTAGAGCATTGGGTTTCTCCATTGCGTTCCTGGCAGATGAACGCGACGGCCGGCTGGCAGGTTGCACGGCATGTAGAACGCCGCCGGGCGGGTCCCGGCGGCGTCCATGTCAGCCCCTTCGAGTGAGGGCAAAGGTCAGAGTTCGCGTTCCCACGCCGCGACCTGCTCGGCCGCCTTTTCCTTCGCGATGCCGTAGCGTTCCTGCACGCGGCCGATCAGCTGATCGCGCTTGCCCTCAATGACGGCCAGGTCATCGTCGGTCAGCTTGCCCCACTGCTCCTTCACCTTGCCCGTCAGCTGCTTCCAGTTGCCGGCGATCATGTCCTTGTTCATGGCGCACTCCTGCAATCGCGGCCGCCGGCATGGCGGCCTGCAAGCAGAACGGCTGGTATCGGCGACGGTTGCCCGAAGCCCGCCGCCTGGTGCGTCGGCGCCTCGACAAGACTTCAGGAGCGCACAGCGCGGCCGCGCCCAAACCGACCGCCGCGCCGGGCCGCCCACCGCCGGCGTTTAAGGCAACCTGCAGACTTTCCTCAGACCGCCGGCCCGCGGCCGCCATTCACCGCCTGGAAGGTCGCGATCGCGAGCGCCAGCGGCTCGAAGGGCTTGCTGATGATGAAGGCAGGCTCCACACCCTCGGCCGTCAGCAGGCGCTCCGGATAGGCGGTGACAAAGATGACCGGCACCGTCATCGTCTGCTGGATGCGCGCCACCGCGTGGCTGCCATCCCCGCCGCGGCCGAGGTTGATGTCGGCAAGGATCAGCCCGGGTCGCTTCTCGGCCGCGAGCCGTACCGCCGCCGCCTCGGTTGCCGCGATGCCGACGACCCGATGGCCGCAGGTCTCGACCAGCCGGCGGAGATCGAGCGCGATGATCGGCTCATCCTCGATGACCAGGATGTCGGTCGCCGCCGTGGCGCGCAGCGCGGCGCGTCCGGCCTCCAGCTCCCGTTCCGCGACGGCGCGGTCGATGTCGAGGATAGTGGCGGCATCGTCGAGGGTGAGGTCCTCGAGCGCCGTCAGCAGCAGCAGATTGCGTTGCAGCGCATCAGGGCCGGACCCCGGTGGAGACGGCGGCACCGCGCGTGCCACTGCGGCAAAAAGCGCGAGGCGCGGCGCCACGTCAGGCAGGTCTCCCGACAGCGCCGCCGCGACCAGGGCGTCGCCGCTGTCCCGCGCGCCGGTCAAGGCACGCGCGTATCGTCGGGCGTAGGGGAGTGCGCGCAGCAACTCCGACGGATGGATCGCGTTCATCTTGGCACCTTCCGGAACAGCCCTATGGTCAGGCGAATGGATGCAGCGCAACGCTGCCGCGCATGAAACAGCAGGCCGACGAATATCGCGAGGCCATCGTGGCGCTGGTTCCGCAGTTGCGGGCCTTCGCGCGATTCCTTGCGCGCGACGTCGCCCGCGCCGACGATTTGGTGCAGGACGCGATCCTGCGTGCGCTGGAACGACAGGACGCCTGGGCCGAGGGGACCGACCTGCGCGCCTGGACCTTCCGCCTGCTGCGCAACCTGTTCCTCGACCAGCAGCGCCGGCGGCGCGTCGAACAGCGGGGACTTGCCACGCTGCCGCCCCCGCAGCCGGACACCGCCCGCCAGGCAGGCCGCGACGCGCTGCACGACCTGGAGGCGGCGATCGCGACGCTGCCGCCGACCCAGCGCGAGGCGCTGATCCTGGTCGCCGCGATGGAACTGGACACCGCCACGGCGTCGGCCGTGATTGGCGTGCCGGAAGGTACGGTCAAGGCGCGTGTATCCCGTGCGCGCGTGGCCCTTGCCCGGGAATTCGGCGCGCGACGGTGATCGCCGGCCTGAACTGATCTCTCCGGCCCAACTCATGGTGCCGCAACGCAGTTCCTGGGTCGTCGTTTCATGCAAGAAACGCATATCAGCCATGCATCTTGATGGATACTCACATGCAACCGGCGTCTCCCACCGATCGTTTGTCTGGCATGAGCACCGACCTCGACACCTCCCGCCGGGCTACCGTCGCGAGCGACCGCGGCCCGTCCTTCCACGATGCGCTCGTGGCGCTGCTGCCAAAGCTGCGCGTCCAGGCCCTGTCGCTGACGCGCAATCGGGCGGATGCCGACGACCTGGTCCAGGCGGCGGTCGCCAATGCGCTCGCCGCCCAGTCGAGCTTCACCCCAGGCACCAATCTCGGCGCCTGGATGTATCGCATCCTGCGCAACCGCTTCATCTCCGACCGCCGTCGCCTGCGCGAGACGGTCGACATGGACGACGCGCCAGCAAGCGCCTTCGCCCGGCCGCCGAGCCAGGAAGACAGCCTGGCACTTCGGGAATTGCGCGGCGAGATGGCCCGCCTCCCGGCCGACCAGCGCGCGGCGCTGGTGATGGTGACCGTCCAGGGACTGTCCTATGAGGAAGTGGCGGCCGCCATGGGTTGCGCCTTGGGCACCGCAAAGTGCCGCGTCTTCCGCGCCCGCTGCACCCTGGAAGCCCGCCTGATGGGTGAGCCCGACCAGGCCGGCGGCGTCAGGCGGCGCCGTGGCGCTGGCGTGGCGGCGACCGCACCGCGTAGTGTTGCACGGGATGCGGGGCGCGCCGATGCGGCTGCCCCGGTGGTTCGGCATGGGGTGTGATGGACCAGGCTGACGACGAGCGGAAGGACAAGGCAAACGCCAGGACCGGCGCCGCGCGGGGTCGCGGTGCCAAGAAGGCCGTTCCCGATGCCGCTTTCGACATCTGGCTCCGGCGGGGCCTGCATCAGATGTTCGACGATGTGGCGCGGGAACCGATTCCACCCGAATTGCTGCGGCTGATCGAGCGGGATCGCGGGAAGTGACCGACGGCGGCGCCCCGCCGCCAAAGCCACGCCGCGTCTGGACGCAGGTGCTGGGCGGCGTTCGGGGCCGGTTGCTGGCGCTGGTCGCGGCGGCCACCATCCCCATCGCAGGAATTGCGATCAGCAATGCCTGGTCAGCCTTCCGCACCGCGGGGTCGAACGGGCTGCGCGACGCGGTGATCCTGCGCGAGGTCGCCGCCGCGCGCCACGGCGCCGCCGTGCACAGCCTGCGCGAAATGCTGACCGGGCTGGGACGCACGGCGTGGCTGCTCAACCTGTCGCGGGAAGATTGCGACCGGGAACTCGCCCGGCTGAGCGAGCTGTCGCCGCTGCGCTACTCGAGTTTCTGGGTGCTCGACGCGGAGGGACGGCTGCTGTGCAGCGGCCTGCAGGCGCCGCGCGGCGGCGACTACGCGACGCTTGATTACGTCGCCGAGATCCGGCGGAAGCGGCAGTTCGTGATGGGTCAGTTCACCATCGGCGCCGTCTCCGGCCGGGCCGTGCTGCCGGGCGCCGCACCGATCCTCGATGCCGATGGCCACCTGCGGGCCATCGTCGGCGGCAGCCTCTTCCTCGACTTCTTCCTGCGCTCGGACAGCACGACGCCTGTGACCGCGGAAAGCCATGTCTGGCTGCTCGATGCCGAAGGCTCGCTGCTGCCGATCGGCAGCGCGCTCTCCGCGGCGCTGCCGCCACCGGAAGTGCTGACGCAGATGCTCGCCGAGCAGGAGATGTCGTTGCTCGGCACCGCCCGCAACGGGACCTTGCATGCCTGGTCGATCATCGAACTCGATACCGGGCTACGGCTGCTCGCCGGCATCCCGATGCAGAAGGCGCAGGAGGCCGCCTGGCAGGCCTTCGCGCAGCGCCTGCTGGAACTCAGCTTGTTCCTCGTCGGCTGCCTGGTCGCAATCCTGATCGGCGTGGAACTTGGCGTGTCGCGGCCGCTGCGACGGCTGGCGGCACGGGTGCGCGACTGGACGCCTGGCCGCCCGCTGGAGGCCGACCCCGACGCTTCCGGCCCGCATGAGGTCCGCGAACTGGACCGCGCCCTGCTTGCCGCCGCCGGCGCGGTGCAGGATCGCGAGGCGGCGCTGACCAGCGCGTTGCATCAGCGTGACCTGCTGATGGCCGAGATCCACCACCGCGTGAAGAACAACCTGCAGGTTGTCGCCTCCCTGCTGAACCTCCAGGCCGACCGGCTGCGCAACCAGGCCGCGAAGATCGAATTCGCCGTGGCGCGCGACCGTGTGCAGGCGCTGGCGACGCTGCACCGGCACCTCTACCTGCATCAGACCTTCGAGCGCATCTCCATGCGCCCCTTCCTCGAGGAATTGTCGCGCCAACTTGGCGATGCGCTGGGCGCGGGACCGGAATCGGGCGTCGCCATCGATATCGACGCCGAGGACATCGAGATGGGCTCCGACCAGGCCATTTCCCTGGCGTTGCTGCTGACCGAAGCCGTCAGCAACGCGATGCGCCACGGCTTCCCCGAGGGGTACCAGGGCCGCATCGCCATTTCCCTGCATGTCGAGGACGGCATCGCCCATCTGGTCGTGCAGGATGACGGGATCGGGCTGGGCGAGGCGTCCTCGGAGGGCGACGGCGATGGTCTCGGCATGCGCCTGATCGAAGGCTTCGCCAGCCATCTCGGCGGGGTCGCCGAGATCTCCGGCGACGACGGCACGCGCATCGCGGTGCAGTTCCCGCTGCACCGCCGCGAGCCAGAGGAGACGCTGCGCGGGGCGGCGTGACGGCCCGCCGCCCGTCTCAGCTGCTCGGATACTGCCGCGGATGGGTGATCTGGTCCGGCGGCCCGGGCGGGCGCACCGGGCCGACCTTGCCGCAGGCGGCGGCCAGCAGCAGCAGCGCCAGCGCGGCGAGCGCGGCGCGGGTCACGCGAGCTTCGCCTTCCATTCCGCCGCCATGGCCGCGACATTGGCCGGCGCCGTGCCGCCATAGGAAGTGCGCGAGCGCACCGAGGCCGCGACCGACAGCACGTCGTAGACGCCTTCGGTGATGCGGGGCTCGGCCTCGCGCATTTCCTCGATGGTCAGGCCGGACAGATCCACGCCGAGGCCTTCGGCCTTGGCCACCAGCGCGCCGGTGACGTGGTGGGCGTCGCGGAAGGGCATCTTCAGCTCGCGCACCAACCAGTCGGCGAGGTCGGTCGCCGTCGAGAAGCCCGCGCCGGCTGCCGAGGCCAGCCGCCCCACGTCGGGCTTCAGGTCGCGCACCATGCCGGCGACAGCCGCGAACACCAGCGTCATGGTCTCGGCGGCGTCGAAGACGCCTTCCTTGTCTTCCTGCATGTCCTTGAAATAGGTCAGCGCCAGGCCCTTCATCACCGTCAGCAGCCCGACCAGCGCGCCGACCACGCGGCCAGTCTTGCCGCGCACCAGTTCCGCTGCATCCGGGTTGCGCTTCTGCGGCATGATCGAGGAGCCGGTCGTGAAGGAATCGCTCAGCTTCACGAACCCGAAATAAGGGTTCGTCCAGATCACGATCTCCTCCGCGAGGCGCGAGAGATGCGTCGCGCACATCGAACAGGCGAACAGGAACTCGGCCGCGAAGTCGCGCGAGGCCACGGAATCGAGGCTGTTGCGCGTCGGCCCGTCGAAACCAAGCGCCTTGGCCGTCATGTGCCGGTCGATCGGGAAGCCCGTGCCGGCGAGTGCCGCGGCACCCAGCGGGCATTCATTCAGCCGCGCCCGGCAATCGCGCAGCCGGGACAGGTCGCGCGACAGCATCTCGACATAAGCCAGGAAGTGGTGGCCAAGTGTAACTGGCTGCGCCGGCTGCAGATGCGTGAAGCCAGGCATGACCGTGCCGGCATGCTCGGCGGCGCGGTCGACCAGCGCGCGCATCACGTCCTGCAACTGGCCTGACAGGCCATCGATCGCGTCCCGCACCCACAGGCGCACGTCGAGCGCCACCTGGTCGTTGCGGCTGCGCCCCGTATGCAGGCGCTTGCCGGCGTCGCCGATGGTCGCCGACAGCCGCGCCTCGATATTCATGTGGATGTCCTCGAGCGCCTCGTCCCAGGGGAAATCCCCCTTTTCGATACGCTCAGAGATCGTCGTGAGCCCACCCCGGATGGCGGCCTCGTCCTCCGCCGTGATAATCCCCACATGCTTCAGCATCGCGGCATGGGCGAGCGAGCCGCGGATGTCCTGACGCCACATCTTGCGGTCGAAGCCGATCGAGGCATTGATCGCTTCCATGATGGCGGAGGGGCCTTCCGCGAAGCGCCCGCCCCATTGCCGATTGGCGTTGCTGCTCACCTGAGGGGTGTCTTTCGTGCTGGTTCCGACGCGCCGTTCCATTCTCAAGGCCGCCCCGGCGCTGGCGGCGGGCGGGACCCTACTCGCGGCCCTTCCGGCGCGGCAAGGCTTGGCCGCCCCGCACGGGCTGAACCGCCTGCGCGAGAACGACGCCGCCCTGCCGGAGATCACCTTCACCGACGCGGATGGCAAGGGCCTCAGCCCCGCGGACTTCCCCGGCAAGGGCCTGGTCATCAACCTATGGGCCACCTGGTGCCCCCCCTGCGTGGCGGAGATGCCCGCACTCGACCGTGCCGCGGCCGCGCTGGCGGGGGATGAGATCCTGGTCCTGCCGATCTCCTCCGATCGCGGCGGGCTGAACACGGTGCAGGGCTTCTATGACCGGACCCAGCTGCGCCACCTGCGCATCTGGCTCGACCCACGTGGGGCGGCGGCCCGGACCCTTGGTGCCCGCGGCCTGCCGACCACCGTGATCGTGGACCGCCAGGGGCGCGAAAAAGCGCGGGTGGAAGGCGACGCGGCCTGGGATGCGCCGGAATTCCTCGTCGCCATCCGGCGCCTCGCCGGCCCGCCGCGCCGGCCGGCCGAAACCCTGCGTGGCGCTTGATTCGACGAAACCGGCGGTGACAGGCTGCGTTCAGGGTCCGGGAAGGATGCCTGCGCCATGAGTGCCCTCTCCGACGAGCCATCGCCGATCATCCGGCGGCGCCTTCTGATCCATGTCCCGGGCTACGAACCGCTCTCCGGCGAAGCGCATCACCGTCGCCTGCAGCGCACGCTGGAACGCAGCGCCCAGGCCTGGGGCCTGACCGCCACCACCGGGCCGGCGGAAATGCGGGACGAGGGCACGGTGCTGGTGTTCCAGGCCCGCCTCGCAGGGCCGGACTGGGCCACCGATACCGAGATCCGCATCCTGGCCTGGGATGACCTGATCGCCCGCGACCTTGCCGCCCCGCTGCCCTCCCTGATCCTGCGCGGCATCGCGGCGCTGGCGGAGTTGCTGCGCGACGGCACGCTCGGGCGCTATCGCCGGGCGCATTGGCGCTATCTGCTGTTCGTCGCGCTACCGGTGGCGATCCTGGCCGGAGCACTGATCCTCGGCGTGATCGGCGGGCTGCTGGTCGGCGGGTGGGCGGCGCTGCCGGTCGGCGCGGCGCTGGTCGTCGCGCTGGCCTATGCCGGGGACCGTTGGCTGTTGTTGCGCCATCTCCTCGCCGATTGGGTCTTCGCCCGCGACCTCGCGCGCGGGTCGCGGCCGGAACTTGACGCCCGGATCGAGCGCTTCGCCCAGGAGATCGCGGTGGCACGTCGGCGCAACGACGTGGAGGAGGTGGCGCTGGTCGGCCACAGCCTCGGCATGGCGTTGCTGACCGAAGCACTCGCCGCATCCCTGGCGCGTGACCCGGCGCCGGCGCGTCCCGCGCCACGGCTGGCGCTGGTAGGGCTCGGCTCCTCCGTGCTTAAGGTCGCGCTGATGCCGCAAGCCCGGCGGTTGCGCGATGCCGTGGCGCGGATCGCCGCCGCGCCGGGCTTGGCCTGGCTGGAATTCACCTCGCGCCGTGACCTTGTCTGCTTCCATCGGGCGGATCCGGTGAAGGCGCTCGGCCTGCCCGGGCGGGGGCCGCGCATCGAATACATCCATCCGCGCGCCATGCTCGACCATGCGGCCTGGTGCCGGGTGCGGCGATCCATGCTGCGTGCGCACCGCATCTACGTCACCGGCTGCGCCCGGCGGTATTTCTACGATTGGGGGCTGATCGCCTGCGGCCCCGGCGCCGTCGGCGGCGGGCCCTTCCCGGATCGCCTGATCGGGCCGGGCGGCGCACTGGCCCCCACAGTGATGGAGCAGGCTGCGTGACGCCACTGATTGCGAAGCTGCTGCATGGCCTGTGCATGATCGCCTGGTGGGTCATCCGCCGCCCCTTCGAGCGCAAGACCAAGCGCAACGTGCTGCTGCGCGATGCCATGGACCTGCGCGAGAAGGCGCTGCTGCTGATCTCGCTGACTGGGCTCGGGCTGATCCCGCTGGCCTATATCGCGACGGGCTTTCCGGCCGCGTTCGACCAGCCCTTCTCCCCGCTGCGGGCGGTCGCGGGGCTGCTGGTCTTCGCCGCCGCGCTGGTGCTGTTCTACGCGACACACAAGGCGCTGGGGCGCAACTGGTCGGTCACGCTGGCGGTGCGGGAAGAACATTCGCTCGTCACGGATGGCGTCTACCGCTTCGTCCGCCACCCCATGTACACAGCCTTCTGGATGTGGGCGATCGCGCAGGCGCTGACGCTGCAGAACTGGGTCGCGGGGCCGGCGGGGATCATCGGCTTCGGCACGCTGTACCTGCTGCGCGTCGGGCGGGAGGAAGCCCTGATGCGCGAGACCTTCGGCGCCACCTGGGATGCCTATGCCGCGCGCACCCCACGGGTCATCCCCTTCCTATCGTGATGACGATTTGCCAGGATATTGCCCTAGCGAACACACAACTCCGGACAGCTTTCCCGCGTTGATTGCACGATGCCGCCTGAAAAACTGCTTCGCCCGACACGCCGTGCCGCCCTGGCAAGCCTCGCTTCACTGACCGCCTGCGCGCCGACCCGCCTTGAACCGCTGACCGCCCCCCCCCGCGGACGCGTGATCCTTCTGCGCGGCCTGGCCAACATGTTCTCCACCGGGTTGAATTTCCTCAC
Organism: Roseomonas sp. SRI_022; assembly: GCF_057586215.1. NCBI lineage: Bacteria > Pseudomonadati > Pseudomonadota > Alphaproteobacteria > Acetobacterales > Roseomonadaceae > Roseomonas > Roseomonas sp. SRI_022. The sequence continues at coordinate 196,900 of NZ_JBYCZL010000008.1, read as the reverse complement.
CGCCAAGCTGCGGCAGGTCAATTTCGACGCCAGCGTCCACAACTACCTCGAATGGGATGACCTGGCTGTGACCGTGGTGCGGGCGGAGCGCGCCGGCACGCTGGTTCGGCCCTTCGCCATCATGGGCCATTCCTACGGCGCGGATGACGCAATCGTGATGGCGAATGCGCTCGGACGGCAGAACGTGGCCACCGACCTGCTGGTGCCCTTCGACCCGACCGGGGGAGACCTCGTGGGCCCAGGCGTGCTGCACGTGGTGAACTACTATCAGGACGGCGATACCGCCTTCCGGCGCACCGTGGCCGGCGGGCCGGGTTTCACCGGCACGCTCGAGAACCGCCTGGTGAACGGCGAATCCCACCTGACCATCGAGAAGCAGGCGCGCCTGCACGTCGAGGTGATCGCACTCCTGCAGTCCCTCGCCGCCGAACGCGACGCTCGCGCCGTACGCTCCGTGCCGCCATCGCCGCCACCCTAGCGGCCGACGCCGCCCGCGCCACCGCTCAGGGCAGGGCGCTGAGCCGCCTCTCCAGCATCGCCCGCCAGGGCGCGTCCGCCGGTGTGTCCGTGAGCAATGCCTGCCAGAGCGCCCGCGCATTGGCGGGGCGCCCTGACTCGGCTTCCACCAGCCCGGACAGGAAGCGCAGGCGCGGATCGTTCGGCGTCTCGGCGAGCGCGCGGGTAATCCAGGGCGTGGCTTCCGCCGCCGCACCGCGTTCGAGTTCAAGCTCCGCGATGTCGGCTGCGACCGATGCGTCGAAGCGTGCCTCGATCGCCTTTCGCAAAGCCTCGCTGGCGGCCTCGGCCCGCCCGCGCATGCGCTCCGCATTGCCCAGCAGGATCCAGCCCTGCCGCGCCTGTTCGCTGTGCGGGTCGAGCGCCGCAAGCCGCGTGCGCAGCGTCGCCAGGATCTCCTCGTCCCGCGCCATCGCCTCGGCGCGCAGGGAATAGGGCGCGGAGGGCATGCCCGGCGTACCGCCCAGCAGGTACAGCCCGAGCCCCGCCGCCGCCATCAGGGGCAGCAGCGCCATCAGCATCGCCGGACTCTGTGGCGTCGTCGCCGTGGCCTCCGCCTGGTCGGCGGCGGCGATCAGGCGGCGCTGCACCTCCACCCGCGCGGCGCGGTGCGCGCCCTCATCCAGCCGACCGGCCTCACGCTCCCGGTCGAGTTCCGCGAGTTGGGCGCGATAGAGCGCCATGTCGGCCTCCCGTCGCCCACGCGCGGCCTTGGGGCGCAGCACGGCGAGCGCCAGCGGCAGCAGGGCGGCGAGTGCCACCAGCATCAGCACGACCCAGATCATCATGCGCCGTTACCGTGCTCCAGCTCCGCCAGGCGGTCGCGTTCCGCATCCGTCAGTGGCGCCGGCTCGATGCCCGCCGCCGCGCGCCGTCGCCGCGCCAGGATCAGCAGTACGCCCCCGCCGAAGGCGATCAGCGGCATGCCCCAGAGCAATGCCGTAACCGGATTGAAGGGCGGGCGCAGCAGGACGAAGTCGCCGTAGCGGTCATGGACGAAATTCACCACCGCCGCATCGCCATCCCCGGCCGACACCCTCTCCCGCACGATGCGCCGCAAGTCGCGCGCGAGGTCGGCATCGCTGTCCTCGATCGACTGGTTCTGACAGACCATGCAGCGCAGGTCGCGACCGATCGCCTGGGCGCGCGACTCAAGCGCGGGATCCGCGAGACGGTCCTCGGGACGCCCGACCAGAGCCAGGGCTGGGACCGCGGCGAGGAGGAAAGCGATGATGAGGGCGATGCGGAACGGAGAGGGGCTTTGCCCCCCTCCGGACCTCCCCCCACCAAGGGCCGCGAGGCCCTTGGATCCCGATACATGGGCTGTTGGGAGCAGAGGCATGGCGCGCGCCTCGGGCGCGGAGGGACTGCATGGCCCCTCCTCCCAACAGCCCATCTCAAGGTGTCCAGAGGCCTTTAGGCCTTTGGCAGGTGGGGTTCCGGGGAGGGCAGAGCCCTCCCCGCGCCGGCCGTCGCACCTCATCACGCATACCGCCGCAGCAGCGGCCGCAGTTCCTGGTCCAGCACCTCGGGCGTCAGGGGCCCGGCGTAGCGCCAGCGAATGATGCCCTGCCGGTCGAGCAGGTACGTTTCCGGCACGCCGTAGACACCCCAGTCGATGGCGACGCGACCCGGTTCGTCGCGACCGAGCCGCGCGAAGGGGTTGCCATGGCGGGTCAGGAAGGCGGCGGCGTCGGCCGGACGGTCCTTGTAGTTGATGCCGAGGACGGGGATGCCCTCTCGCGACAGCCGCATCAGCTGCGGGTGCTCGACGATGCAGGGCACGCACCAGGATGCCCAGAAGTTCACGATCACCGGGCTGCGCAGGGGGGCGCGGAGATCGGCAGCGGACAGCGCCGGCAATCCTGCGGCATCGAGCGGAGGCAGGGCGAAGTCGGGCGCGGTGCGGCCGAGCAGGGCGGATGGCACGCCGCGCGGATTGTATTCACCGGTCTGCAGGCCGCGCAGCATCACCCAGAAGCCGGCGCCGGCGGCGGCAGCGACGCCGAGCGGCGCGTAGAGCATCCAGCGCCGGCTGCGTGGGGCGAGGGTCGGAGTGTCGCTCATGCCGGCACCGTTGCGGGCTTGGGTGCAGGCGCGGCCACGCGCTGGCGCCGGTCCGACAGGGACAGCATCCCGCCGAATGCCATGGCGAGGCCCCCGAACCAGATCCAGGGGGCGAAGGGGTTGTGATGCAGGCGCAGCACGGCCGCGCCGGCGCGTTCCTCGCCGAGCACAGCGTAAAGATCGCGCATCGCGTTGGTGTGGATGGCGGCCTCCGAGGTCGTCTGGTTGTCCACGATGAAGGTGCGGCGTTCGGGGTGCAGCACCGTGACCACCGCGCCGTCGCGCAGCACCGTCACGGTGGCGCGGCGGGCGCGGTAATTCGCGCCCATCTCGTCCGACAGCCCGTCCATGCGCCATTCATAGCCGGCGAGGCGCGTGCTCTGCCCCGGGTTGAGCTGCACCAGCGTGTCGGTCGCGACACCCATGCCGGCAATGCCTGCGAGGGAGATGCCGAGCGCACCATGCGCGATCGCCGCGCCCCAGGCCGCGCGCGGCAGGCCGATCGCGCGCCGCCAGGCCTGCGCCGGCCGGCGGAACAGGCCGATGCGATCGGCGATATCCGCCGCAGCACCCGCCACCAGCCAGGCAGCCAGCGCCATGCCGAGCGCCGGCCACACCGGATACCCGGCGGCCGCGAGGCAGACAAAGCCAATCAGCAGTGCCGCCGCTGCCGCCCACCACAGGCGCTGCAAGGCGGCCCAGAGATCCGCGCGCTTCCATGGCATCATCGCCCCGATCGGCATGGCGACCACGAGAGGAATGGCGAGCGGCGCCGCCGCCGTGTTGAAGAAGGGCGGCCCGACCGAGATCTTCGCCCCGGTCAGGATATCCGCGAACATCGGCCACAGCGTCCCGGCCAGCACCACCGCCGCGATTGAGCACAGCAGCAGGTTGTTCACCACCAGCGCGCCTTCGCGCGAGATCGGCGCGAAGATGCCCGTCGGCGTCAGCCTCGGCGCACGCCAGGCGAACAGCGCGAAGGCGCCGGCGACATAGATCATCAGCAGCGCGAGGATGAACACGCCGCGCGTCGGGTCATTGGCGAAGGCATGCACGCTGTTCAGCACGCCCGAGCGCACAAGGAACGTCCCCAGCAGGCTCATCGCGAAGGCAAGGATCGCGAGCAGCACCGACCACACCTTCAGCGTGTCGCGCTTCTCCACCACGATCGACGAATGCAGCAGTGCGGTGCCCGCAAGCCACGGCAGCAGCGAGGCATTCTCGACCGGATCCCAGAACCAGTACCCACCCCAGCCGAGCTCGTAATAAGCCCACCAGGATCCCATGGTGATGCCCACCGTCAGGAAGCACCACGCCCCAAGCGCCCAGGGCCGCACCCAACGCCCCCAGGCGGCATCGACGCGCCCTTCCAGCAACGCAGCAAGCGCGAACGCAAACGTCACCGCATAGCCGACATAGCCGACATAGAGCGTCGGCGGATGCATCGCGAGGCCGGGATCCTGCAGCACCGGGTTGAGCCCTCGCCCATCCATCGGCGGCGGCCAGACCCGGTCGAAGGGGTTCGAGGTGAAGATGATGAACAGCAGGAAGCCCGTCGCCACCCAACCCAGCACGCCGATCACCCGCGCCTTCAGTGCCGTCGGCAGGTCTCGTCCGAAGGCCGCGACCGCCGCGCCGCACAGCGCGAGGATCAGCACCCAGAGCACCATGGACCCCTCATGGTTCCCCCAGGAGCCCGACAATTTGTAGATCAGCGGCTTCGCCGAATGGCTGTTGGCGACGACGTTCGCGACCGTCGTGTCATTGACCGCAAAAGCCCAGAGCAGGCTGCCGAACGCCGCCCCGACCGCCACCAGCAGCCCGACCGCCAACGGTGCCGCAGTTGCCATCCAGCGCGCATCGCGCCGCGCCGCGCCGACGACCGGCAACACCGACTGCACGACCGCGATGACACAGGCCAGGGCCAGCGCGAAATGACCGAGTTCGGGGATCATGCAGGTTGGTTCCGGTGGGTGAGGGCATTGCCGGGGGGCCAGCCCCCCGGTCCCCCCGCTGGGGGCATACGTGCCCCCAGACCCGCGATTTCGTTGGGGCAGGGAGAGGGAGGGGCGTCGCCGGCGTGCCAGTGACGCGGGCGCGCCATGCCCCTCCCTCTCCCTGCCCCATTGACCGCGGGGTCCGGGGAGGCCGCTGCCTCCCCGGCGGGGGTCCAGGGGGCAGAGCCCCCTGGCAGCCGTCCGAAGCCACCAGGAACCACCTGCATCATCCCCCGCTCCGCCCTTCGCGCTGGCGTGGGGCTGTGTTCCACGATGCGGCCGGTGGGGCGGCGCCTTCGGCCGGGTTCCAGTGGCCGGCGCGGCGCAGGGCATCGGCGACTTCGGGCGGCATGTAGGTCTCGTCGTGGCGGGCGAGGACTTCGGTGGCGCGGAAGGTGCCGTCCGGCAGCAGGCGCCCGAGAGTGACGACGCCCTGCCCCTCGCGGAACAGGTCGGGCAGCACGCCGGAATAGGTAACGGTGACGGCGTTGGGCCCGTCCGAAACGCGGAAGGTCGCGGTGGGGCGGCCGTCGCTGCCGGTGTGGCGTTCGACTGAGCCTGTCTCGACCAGGCCGCCCAGGCGGAAGGCGCGGTCGCCCGTGGGGCGTTGGGCCATCACGTCGGAGGGGGAGAGGAAGAACACCAGATTGTCCTGGAAGGCGGTCAGCGTCAGGGCGGTGGCGGTGCCGAGGCCGAGGCCTGCGAGCAGCAGGACCATCAGGCGGCGCTTCTTGCGGGTCATGGATCCTATGCCTCGGGGGCGGGTGCGCGGCCGATACTGGCGGGAGGTGGCGCCGGCGTTGACGCAGCGCAAGTCATGGCCGGTCCCCGCGGGGGTCCAGCGTGGCGAGAAGCCGCTTCGCCGCGCGGTGCCGCAGCGCCGCGCCGATCGCAAGCGCGCCGAAGACCCCGAAGGTCAGCAGGTAGGAGACGAGGACGTGCCACCAATGCAAGGTCATGCCGGCACCGCATCTTCCCGCCGGGCGCGGGCCAGTTGCAGGGCGCGGACACGGCGTTCCATCACGGCCGCGCGGGTGCGCGCCAGCACCACGGCGCCGAACAGCAGCGAGAAGCCAAGCGCGCAGACCAACAGCGGGTAAAGGATGTCCACATGCATCCCCGGCGCGTTCAGCCGCGTGACGGAGGCCGGCTGGTGCAGCGTGTTCCACCAATCGACGCTGAACTTCACGATCGGCACATTGACGATGCCGACCAGGGCGAGGATGGCACCGGCCCGCGCGCCGCGTTCGGGGTCGTCAAAGGCGCGCACCAGCGCGGCGTGGCCGAGCCAGAGGAAGAACAGCACCAGCACGGAGGTGAGCCGCGCATCCCACACCCACCAGGTGCCCCACATGGGCTTGCCCCACAGGCTGCCGGTGGCGAGGCACAGAGCGGTCGCGGCGGCCCCGACGGGCGAGAGTTCCCGCGCGGTGAGGTCGGCGAGCGGGTGCCGCCAGATCAGCGACATCACCGAAAGGACCGCGAGGCCGGTGTATCCGCCCATGGCAAGCCAGGCCATCGGGACGTGGACGTACATGATCCGCACCGTTTCGCCCTGCTGCCAATCGGGCGGCGACAGCAGCAGCCCCCAGGTCAGCCCGATGCCGAGCACGACCAGCGCCGTGCCCCAGAGCGCGGGCATGAGCCTGCCGGTCGCCCGCAGGAAGCGGCCGGGATTGGCGAAGCGATGGAGGGTCCGCCCACCGGCAGGCCGGGCGGGCGTGGCTCCGGTGGCGGCAGCCAGGGGTTGGTCCACGGGGCGCAAACTAGGCGATGGGCGCCCGACTTTGAAGCGGCGGTCTTGCCGGCGGCCGGCACCGTATTGATGCGCGGCCCGGCCGGCGTTACCAGCGATGGACGGTGCCCCGGGCGGAGCGCCGAGGGGGTGGGGATGCTCTTTGCGGTGACCATCGAGGACAAGCCCGGCATGGGCGCGGCGCGCCGGGCCGTGCGGGCCACCCATCTTGCCTGGCTGGAGCAGCACAGGGACATGCTGGTCATCGCCGGGCCGATCATGGATGGGCAGGGCAACTCGATCGGGTCGGTGCGCGTGATCGAGGCCCCGGACCGCGCGGCGGTGGACGCGCTGACCGAAGGCGACCCCTTCGCCAAGGCCGGTTGCTTCGCGCGCGTTTCGATCAACCCGTACCGCATCGTCTTCAAGGATGGGGCGCTGGCCGAATGACGAACCGGCGTCGGCATGGCCGCCGCTCCCCTCGGCCCGCGGCAAGCGGGCCCGGAGCGCACAGCGCGACCGCGCCCAACCTGCCCATCGCCCCCGGCGCAACAGCACAGGGCGCGAAGGCAAGCGGCCCGGATGGGCCGCGCCCGCCGTTTGAGGGACAAAAAAACTCATGAACCATTGGCTGGTGAAGTCCGAACCGGACGCCTTTTCCTGGGATCAGCAGGTCGCCAACGGCGTCGAGCCCTGGACCGGCGTGCGCAATCACATGGCCAAGGCGAACCTGATGGCCATGAAGAAGGGCGATCGCGCCTTCTTCTACCACTCCAACATCGGCAAGGAGATCGTCGGCGTCGTCGAGGTGGTGCGCGAGGCCTATCCCGACTCCACGGCCGAACCCGGCAGCCCCTGGGTCTGCGTGGACCTGAAGGCGGTCGGACCGGTGCCCAAGCCGGTGACGCTTGCGACCATCAAGGCCGAGCCGTCGCTGGAGGGGATCGCGTTGGTGCGCATGTCGCGGCTGTCGGTCATGCCGATCTCGCCCGAGCACTGGAAGATCCTCACGAAGATGGGCGGGTGGAAAGGCAAGTGACTGGCAAGCCGGAACGCGTGCTCTGCGCGCTCGAGGACATTCCCGACGGCAATTCGAAGGGCTTCCCGGCCGCGCCGGGAGCGTTCATGGGGCTGTTCGCCGTGCGCCGCGGGCGGCATGTCTGGGTCTATGTGAATTCCTGCCCGCATATCGGCGTACCACTGGATCCGGTGCCGGACCGGTTTCTCGATTCGAAGAAGCAGAACATCCTCTGTTCCACCCATGGCGCGCGCTTCCGGGTCGAGGACGGGTTCTGCACCTCCGGCCCCTGCTACGGCGAATATCTCGAAGCGATCCGCGCCCATGTGAATGACCAGGACCAAGTGATGGTGCCGGAGGATGCCGGACTGTAGGGAGGCACAAGAAAGGGCCGCACCCTGGGGCGCGGCCCTGTCCCATTGCAACGCGAAGACGCCGGGCGTCAGACCATCTTGCGCCGACGGCGCATCAGGCCGAGCCCGAGCAGTCCCGCGCCGAACAGCGCCAGCGAAGCCGGCTCCGGCACCGCCGTGAAGTCGGCGGTGATGTACAGGTCCGCGGTCTTGCCCTCAGCATTGTACCAGACGCCGTTGCTGATGTTGGTATTGTTACCCGACACGCTGTACTTCAGATCGCTGACGGTGATGCCGGCCGCCACGAGAACCACCGCTCCTACAACTGTACCGAGAAACCGTGCCATTCTTATCTGCCTCTGTCTGTGCGCGCGGCCTTCCCGGCCGACATATTCAAAAACAGCAAATGGCGTGCCACCGATTTTACTGTTATAATACAATTCTTTATTGACAAGGATCGGGCCTGGCGGGGGGATGGGCGTAAACTATTCCGACAGAACGCCCGAGGCGGCTTTCGGAAGGGCGGCGCCTACCGGCACCTTCAGATCAACGACGCAACGGGCGGATGCGGGGCTGCAGGCGTGCCGGCCCACTATCGCGCCGTGCTGCTGCAGATCTTGCGTAGCGCCTGCCATTCCTCCGCCGTCATCACCGGCGCGGCGGCCGCGCTACCGCCCCGCGCGCGCAGCCGCGCTGCCCGTTCGGCGGGGTCCGGATGGGTGTCGAGGTAACCCCGCGCGAAGCGTCCGGCCGGCACCGCCCCGGCAGCGCGGTCGAAGAAGCGGGCCAGCCCTTCCACGCCGATACCGCCGCGTCCCAAGGCCTCGGCGGCGAAGTCATCCGCCTCCGCCTCGAAGCCGCGGGTGTAGGCGACGCTGACGAGCAGCGTCGCCGCGACCGCGCCGAAATCCGACCCGCCAGTCAGGATCGAGACGAAGGCCCCGACCCCGATCGCGCGCGCGACGCTGCGCAGGCCGTGCCGGTGATGCAGGTGGCCGAATTCATGGGCGAGCACGCCGGCCACCTCGTCGGGCGTGGTGGCGGCATCGATCAGCCCGCGATGGATGATCACTTGTCGGCCCGGTGCCGCGAAGGCGTTGACGAGGCCCGTGTTCACCACCTGCACGACAGGCGCGCGATCCAGTCCGGCGGCATCGGCCAGGCGGGCGCTCAGGCGTTCGAGCACGGCCACGCCCTCGGGTGCCGTGCAGCGCGCCGTGCCCTGGGTGAGGGAGGCGGCAACGGTGTCACCGATCCGCTGTTCCCAGGATGCCGGGACGGAACGCGCCAGCACATCGGCCAGCGGCGGCCAGCCGAACCAAAGCGCCGCGCCCAACAGCGGCACCAGGAGAACGGTCTTCATGACCCGCCGCCACCGGGCAGCTTCCTCGTCGATCCGCCACGGGCCCAGCGCCGTGTCGAGCGCATCCATCATCGCCGGGTCGGCCACCACCAGCCGCTGGGGCGCACCAGCGCGCGCGATGCGCAGCTCCCAGGGCATGCGGTCGATCTCGCGCAGCGTCTCGACCGGCCAATCCAGCGCCGTGCCGTCGGGACGGATGAGGCGCAACATATCGGGCAGCAGCCGCGCCCGGACGGCCAGCGGCAGCGCCGTCACGCCGTCATGCAGCATCGCCGGCGCTTCGGTCACAGGCCGATCCCCGCGCCGCCGGCATCGAGGATGTTGGATAGCCCTTCGGCATTGTGTTGCCCGAGCACGGCCTGCCGCGCCGGCGAGACGTCCGGATAGCGTTCTGCCCAAAGGCGCCGCGCAAGGAATTCCACGCGACGTCGTACCACCACCGGATAGAGCAGCCCGAAGCTGATGCTCGTGAGGAACAGGTTGCCGAGCTGCAGCCGCGCGACGGACCAGCCGGTGACATCGGTCAGCGCCAGCCGCGCTCCGCCGAAGGCGAGGTTCTCCCACCGCCAGCGCATTGCCGCCGCGACGAAGGAGAACCAGGCGAGCAGCAGCAGCGGCATGACCAGCGTGATCATCCCGAGACCGACCATGGCCAGCCTGGCGAAAGCGATGGCCATCTGTTCAGGGGTCGCGACCGAACCGCCCGCGGTCGCCATGTCGCGCAGGAAATCGAAGGCGCCCGACCACCACAGCAGTGCATTGCCGAGCGCCACCAGCCCGACGCTGAGCAGCGCGAGGATGTAGCTGGCAAGGAACGGCCGGACGATCTGCCGCGGCCGGCCCGTGAAGGTGAAAGGCTGGGTGCCGAGATGCAGCCGGCCCAGCGCCCAGCGTGCATCCGCCGCCAGGGCCCACGGCCGCGCCAGGCCAAGGGTGAGCAGGGTGGCGAGGAACCACAGGAACTGCACCCGCGCGCAGCGCCACGGCGAGCCGGTGACGACCAGGCGCAGGCCGCGCCAGATGGTGCGGCTGGCGAGGTATCGCCGCGCCGCGTGCCGCCCCGCGGCGAGCAGGAAGACCAGGATGGCGAATTGCGCGACGGGAACGGCCACGGCGAGCCAAGGATGCAGCATGCGAAGGAACTCGCCCGCGATGCCGAGCAGCCACAACGGCACCAGCAGCAGCAACACGACGAGGAAGCCACGCAGCAACTCCCCACCCGTCCCGTCATATTCCAGCCGATCGCCGAGTGCCGCGACATGCGACCAGACATAGCGGCGGATCCGCACGATCCCCCAGAAGCGGTAGATGCCGAGCGTCAGCAAGCCGAGCAGCAGGTTGCCAAAGAAGATCCCGAACAGGCGCCCTTCCCGCCCGCCCCAGGCCAAGGGCTGGCCGGGCATGGCATGTCCCGCCGGCAGGGCGGGGGTTTGGGCCGGCGGTTGGTCGAGCATGTCCCGGGTCAAAGCATCCTTGCCCGCCATGATGCGCGAGCGGCCAGGGCCATGCACCCGAAAGATCGGCGCATCTCGATTCCGCCACGATCGTCGCGCTTCTGCCGCAATGGCCACGAGAATACCTCGCCTGCGTCGCAGGCCCGCCGCGGGGCGGGGGTGAAGTCTGTCCTGCGCCACCCGATGACGGTGCGCCACTCGAAGAAAAGGACGGTCACCATGCGCAAGACGATCACCACCAGCCTGCTCGCCACGGGCCTCGTTCTCGCCACCCTTCCCGCCTTCGCCCAGGGCGGCAGCCCCGCCGCAAGCGGCACCACGCCCGCCCCGGCGGTGACGGCGCCGGCCCAGCAGCACCAGACGCAGGCTCGCCCGGCGACCTCGCCGACCCAGGCAGCCCGTCCGGCCACACCGGCCAATCCGGGCGGCAGCGCGACCGCCGGCACCTCGGCCGGTGCCACGACGCAGCGCCCCGCCACCCCGGCCGCACCGCATGCCGGCACGACCACCACGGCGCCGCGCAGCGACCAGCGCAGCCAGGCCGCACCGGCGACGCCCGCCCCGGCGCGGACGAACTGACGCCGCACCAGCCAATCCCTTCCTGATCCAGCCTTCCCCGCCCGCCCGGCCTCGCCGGGCGGGCGACCTCTTTGGGGCCGCCGCGGGCCACGCGAACGCGAATGTTGACCTGAATCAAATCGGGCCACCAAATCCCGCCGCAGAGAAGAACCCAAGGTCAGGGAGGCCAGCCCATGGCGGACGACATCATCGCAGTGAAGCCCGAGATCGCCGCAAGGGCGCGCATCGACGCCGCGAAGCGTGATGCGATGGTCGCGGCGGAAGCGCGCGACGCGGATGCCTTCTGGCGCTCCGAGATGGGCCGCATCGCTTGGATGAAGGAACCGACGAAGATCAAGGCGGTCGACTTCACGGGCGACATCTCGATCAAGTGGTTCGAGGATGGCGTGCTCAACGCCTCGGTCTCCTGCCTCGACCGGCACCTCGCGACGCGCGGCGACCAGGTGGCGATCATCTGGGAAGGCGACGACCCCAACAGCGACGCCAAGGTCACCTATCGCGAGCTGCACGCCCGCGTCTGCAAGCTGGCCAATGCGATGCGCAAGCTCGGCGTGAAGAAGGGCGACCGCGTCTGCATCTACCTGCCGATGATCGTCGAGGCCGCGGTCGCGATACTCGCCTGCGCGCGGGTCGGTGCGATCCATTCCATCGTCTTCGGTGGCTTCTCCCCTGACAGCCTTTCCTCCCGCATCCAGGATTCGGAATGCTCGCTGCTGATCACCGCCGATGAGGGCCGGCGCGGCGGGCGCCGTGTGCCGCTCAAGGCCAATGCGGATGAGGCGCTGCTGACCTGCCCGTCGATCCGCCACGTCATCGTCGCGAAGAACACCGGCGGCGATGTCGCGATGAAGGATGGCCGCGACCATTGGTGGGATGCGGTCACCGCCGGGGAAGCCGAGACCTGCGAGCCGGAGAAGATGAACGCCGAGGATCCGCTGTTCATCCTCTACACCAGCGGTTCGACCGGCAAGCCGAAGGGCGTGCTGCACACCACCGGCGGCTACATGGTTTGGGCGTCCTTCACGCATGAGAGCGTGTTCGACTACCGCGACGGCGAGATCTACTGGTGCACGGCCGATGTCGGCTGGGTGACGGGGCACACCTACATCGTCTATGGGCCACTCGCGAATGGCGCGACCACGCTGATGTTCGAGGGCGTGCCGTCCTGGCCGGACAATGGCCGCTTCTGGCAGGTCTGCGCCAAGCACAAGGTGAACATCTTCTACACCGCGCCGACCGCGATCCGCGCCCTGATGCGCGACGGCGAAGGCCCGGTGAAGAAGCACGACCGGTCGTCCATCCGCATCCTCGGTTCGGTGGGCGAGCCGATCAATCCGGAAGCCTGGCTCTGGTATTACCGCGTCGTCGGCGACGAGCGCTGCCCGATCGTCGATACTTGGTGGCAGACCGAGACGGGCGGCATCCTGATCTCACCGCTGCCCGGTGCCGTCGCGCAGAAGCCGGGTTCGGCGACGCTGCCGCTGCCCGGCGTGAAGCCCGCCATCGTGGATGGCGAGGGCAACATCCTCGAGGGCGCGGCCGAGGGCAACCTCGTGATCCTCGATTCCTGGCCCGGCCAGATGCGCACCATCTATGGCGACCATGCGCGCTTCGGGCAGACCTACTTCTCGACCTTCAAGGGCATGTACTTCACCGGCGACGGCGCGCGCCGCGATGCCGATGGCTACTACTGGATCACCGGCCGCGTGGACGACGTGATCAACGTCGCCGGCCACCGCATGGGCACCGCCGAGGTCGAATCCGCCCTGGTCGCGCACCCCGCCGTGGCCGAGGCCGCCGTCGTCGGCATGCCGCACGACATCAAGGGCCAGGGCATCTACGCCTACGTCACGCTCAAGGCCGGCGTCGAGCCGACCGAGCCGCTGCGCAAGGAGCTGGTCGCTTGGGTGCGCAAGGAGATCGGCCCGATCGCCACGCCGGATGCCATTCAATGGGCGCCCGGCCTGCCGAAGACACGCTCGGGCAAGATCATGCGCCGCATCCTGCGCAAGATCGCGGCCAATGAGACGGAAGGCCTTGGCGACACCTCCACCCTCGCCGATCCGGGCGTGGTGCAGGAGCTGATCGACAACAAGGTGGGATGACGACGACGGGATGCAGGCTGCGCGATACCGGGATGTCTATATCGGCGGGCCCGACCTGGTCGCCCCGGTGCTGCGCGGCCATGTGCCGGCGATCGAGGGCGCGCCGTATCGCATCAGCCCCTTCTTCCCGCCCACCGCCATCGGCGACATCTTCACCGAGGTGGTGGAGCGCATCCGCGCCGGCCTGCTGACAGGCCGGCAGACCGCCAGCAGTTGCTGGTGCGCGCTGGTCGGCCCGCAGGAGATCACAGCGCTGCTGGATGATATCTACGGCACGGCGGCTGAGGATCCGCCGCCGCTATCGGCGCTGCGGCGCTTCGTCGCGGAGTTGCCCGCGGACTGCACCTTCGCATTGGTGGCGCTGGCCTTCTGATCGGTTCGGCCGCGTTGGCTCAGCCGGGTGTCATCGATACAGGAATGCCCCGTCCGTCAGGTCGATCGCCGGGATCGCGTCCTTCTCCGCCCAGTAGTCGTGCGCGTGCCGCCATTCCGGCTTGTCGCCCGATCGCGGCAGCAGATGGTTGCCGCGCGCGACGTAGCCGGAGCTGAATTCCTCCGGGTCGATCCAGGGGCCAAGCGCCATGTCGCGATCTTCCGGCCGCAGCGCCACCTCGACCCGCTTCGCGCCGATCTCCTGCATGTGGTTCAGCATCCGGCAGACGAAATCCGCCACCATGTCCGCGCGCAGCGTCCAGGCCGCGCGGATGTAGCCGAACACCCAGGCCATGTTCGGCACGCCGGTGAACATCATGCCGCGATAAGTGACGGTGTCGCCGAACACCAATGGCTCACCGTCGATCGTGACCTCGATGTCGCCCAGCACGTTCAGGTGGAAGCCCGTCGCCGTGACGATGACGTCCGCCTCCAGCACCTGGCCCGACTTCAACAGCAGGCCTGTCTCGGTGAAGGTCTCGATCTCGTCGGTGACGACCGATGCGCGGCCGGCCGCAATGCCGCGGAACAGGTCGGCATCGGGAACGAAGGCGAGCCGCTGCTGCCAGGGCCGGTAGCGCGGTGTAAAGTGCCTTGCCACATCGTAATCGTCCCCGAGCAGCGCACGCACCTGGCCGAGTAGTTCCGCCTTCACCGTCTCGGGCTCGCTATGGGTGCGGTCGATGAAGCGCGCCTGTTCGAACAGGATCTTTCGGCGCACGATCTCGTGGATCCACTCCTCGTTGATACCGAGCATGCGCAGTTCGTCGGCAAGCTCGATGGCATTGCGCCCGGTGCGGAAGAAGGTGGGGGAACGCTGCAGCATCGTCACATGCGCAGCGTCGTCGGCCATGGCGGGCACGATCGTCGCCGCCGTGGCCCCGGACCCGATCACCACCACGCGGCGGCCGGCGTAGTCGAGGTCCTCCGGCCAGGTCTGCGGATGCACGATGCGGCCGCGGAAGCGCGACATCCCGGGCCACTCCGGCGTGTAGCCTTCATCGTGGCGGTAGTAGCCCTGGCACATCCACAGGAAGTTCGTGGTGAATTGTGCCGTCGTGCCGTCCTTCCGCCCGGCCTCGATGGTCCAGAGGTTCGTCGCCGAATCCCAGCGCGCTGAGCGGATGCGATGCCCATACCGGATGAAGCGGTCGAGGCCGTTCTCCGTGATCACCTCGCCCATGTATTTCAGGATCTCCGGTGCGCTGGCGATGGGCGGGCCGACCCAGGGCTTGAAGCGATAGCCGAAGGTGTAGAGGTCACTGTCTGATCGGATGCCAGGATAGCGATGCGTCCGCCAGGTGCCCCCGAAGCCGTCCTGCGCCTCCAGCGCCAGGAAGCTGCGTCCGGGGCATTGTTCCTGGAGGTGGTAGGCGGCGCCGATGCCGGAGATCCCGGCGCCCACGATCAGGACGTCCACATGTTCTGTCGGCGCCGAACCATGCGCCGGGGCGGTCATCGTCTCGGCCATGCACCATCCTCCGCTTGGGCAGTGAGCCTATCGGGCCGCGCGGTGGTTTGGAAATGCGCCTGGTGCCGGCCCAGCCCGACCGATCGCGGCCCAGCATTGCGGGCGGCGCGGCTTGTGGCCGGCTCTGCTGCGGCGCAACATGACGCGATGACACCGCCGAAGACCGAGGAGGATGCGGCCACCAGCCGCGCCCGGATGAACCGCGTGCTGGCCATGTACGGCCCGGCGGTCTTTGCCGGCGCGCTGGCGACGCGGGCGACCGACCCTCTGGTGGTGGACATCGCCCATGACCTCGGCAGCACGGCGGCGCAAGTCGCGCTGCTCGGCACTGCCTACACCCTGCCCTTCGCGCTGGTGCAGCCGATCCTGGGCCCGGTCGCCGATTCTGTCGGCAAGCGGCGGGTCGTGACGATCTGCGTCAGCCTGCTTTCGGCGCTGCTGCTTCTCTCGGCCGTCGCGGCGTCGCTCGGCTGGCTTATGGCGTTCCGGGCGCTGTCGGGCGCGGCGGCAGGCGGGATGATGCCGCTGACGCTCGCCATCATGGGCGACGCGGTGCCGCTGCGGGACCGCCAGGTGGCGCTGTCGCGCATGCTGGTCTTCGGCATTTCCGGCCAGATCGCCGGTGGCGCGATCGCGGGGCCGATCGCAGCGTTGGCGGGCTGGCGCGGCATGCTGGTGCTCTGCGCCATCGCAGCGGTGCTCGGCATGATCGCACTGCTGGTGGCCTCGCGCAGCGCGGCGAAGGAACCCATCACGCGCTACGACCCCGTGGTCGCCGCCCGGCGATACCGGACCATCCTGTCCAATCCACAGGCCATTCCGCTCTACGCGACCGTCGCGGCGGAGGGGGGGCTGGTCTTCGGATCCTTCCCCTTCATCGCGACACTGATGATCGGCCGCGGCATCGGCGGCACGACGGAAGCCGGCCTCGCGATCGGTGCCTTCGGGCTGGGTGGGTTGGCCTATGCCGCACTCGCGCATTGGCTGCTGATGCGGTTCGGCCAGGCGGCCGTTGTGCGCATCGGCGGCGGTATCGGCTTCCTGGCCCTGGCGGGCATGGGACTGGCACCCGCGCTGTGGGTGGCCGTGCTGTCCGGCTTCCTGCTGGGGACCGCTTTCTACATGATCCACAACGCTATCCAGACCCGCGCGACAGAACTGTCTCAGCAGTTTCGTGGCAGTGCCGTGTCGCTACACGCCTTCTCCTTCTTCACGGGGCAATCGCTGGGCCCGGTCGCTTTTGGGCTGGGGGCGACGACGATCGGGTTGGGGGCGTCGCTCGGGGTCGCGGCGGTGCTGCTGGCGGCGCTGTCGTGGTCGCTCGCGCGCCGGCCGGCCTGACAGTTTGGAACAGAAGGTGATTCAGTACAGCCGAATCGCGTGGGGCCGCTCATTCCGAATCAAATACTTGGCCCGAGTCGTGGGAACGAATCGCTGACGGATGAGCCCCGAGTCGCGAAGCCGCCGGAAATCAAGGATTTGTGGGTAGTGAGTGCGAATCGCCACAAGGGCGTTCGCGCTCCGTCCGCGTGAGGCGCCCGAGTCGCAGCGGGCAACCAGAGAGGGGCTTTGCCCTCTCCGAACCTCATACCAACGGTCGAATGCTTCGACCGTTGGTATCCGCATTTGCAGGCCCTCAAACGCCGGGCGCAAACTTCCGGTTTGCTGCGCTTTCGCCGGACTGCCGGGCGGGCCGCATTCGCGGCCTCGGCACGAGTCAGGAACTCGTGCCGTTGGTATCACCCCACCAACGGCCGAAAGGCCTCTGGGCACCAGGAATCGGGGGCTTTGGGGAGGACACGCCGCGCCCTCGGCACCACGCCATCCAAGGATAGCCCTGCCCAAATTCCCGATAGAAGTCGGGAGATCCAAGGGCCTTAAGCCCTTGGCGGGTGGGGTCCGGGGAGAGCAGAGCCCTCCCCGCGCCACCGTCACGCCGCCGCGCGGATCGCCGCGGCCTTCACGTCGTCGCTGACCGCCCCGGCGAAGGTTGCGAAGTTCTTCTCGAACAGTCCGACCAGGTTCGCCGCCGTGCGGTCGTAGGCAGCCTTGTCCGCCCAGGCCTCACGCGGGTTCAGCACCTCGGCCGGGATGCCGGGCACGGCCTTGGGCATCATCAGCCCGAAGAACGGGTCGCGGACGAACTCGACCTTCGCCAGCGAGCCATCAAGTGCCGCGCGCAGCAACGCGCGCGTCACCTTGATCGACATGCGCGACCCGGTGCCATAGGCACCGCCCGACCAGCCGGTGTTGACCAGCCAGCAATCGGCGCCGTGCTTGGCGATCAGCTCCTGCAGCATCCGGCCATAGACTTCCGGATGCCGCGGCAGGAAGGGCGCGCCGAAGCAGGTGGAGAAGGTCGCCTGCGGTTCCTTGCCGAGGCCCTTCTCCGTGCCCGCGACACGCGCGGTGTAGCCCGACAGGAAGTGGTACATCGCCTGCGCGGCCGACAGCTTGGAGATCGGCGGCAGTACGCCGAAGGCATCCGCCGTCAGCATCACCACGTTCCTCGGCAGGCCCGCGGTGCCGCGCTCGACCGTGTTCGGGATGTAGTGGATCGGGTAGCAGGAGCGCGTGTTCTCGGTCAGCGACCCGTCATCGAGATCGACGACGCCATCGGCATCGGCGACGACGTTCTCGAGCACCGTGCCGAAGCGGTGCGTCGCGGACCAGATCTGCGGCTCGGCATCCTGCGACAGCTTGATGACCTTGGCGTAGCAGCCGCCTTCGAAGTTGAAGACGCCGGTGTCCGACCAGCCATGCTCGTCATCGCCGATCAGCTGGCGCTCGGGGTCCGAGGACAGCGTCGTCTTGCCGGTGCCCGACAGGCCGAAGAACAACGCGACATCGCCCTTGGCGCCGACATTGGCGGAGCAATGCATCGGCAGCACCCCGCGGTCCGGCAGGAGCCAGTTCATCACGGTGAAGATGCTTTTCTTGATCTCGCCAGCGTAGGAGGTGCCGGCGATCAGGATAGTGCGCGTGGCCAGTGACAGTGCGATGACAGTGCTGGTGCGGCAGCCGTCGACCGTGGCATCGGCCTCGAATTCCGGCGCGTGCAGAATGGTCCAGTCGGGCGCGAAGCCGTCGAGCGCATCCTTGCCCGGGCGGATGAACATGTTACGCGCGAACAGCGCATGCCAGGCATTGGTGGTGACAAGCCGCACGCGGATCTGATGCGCCGTGTCGGCGCCGGCATGCAGGTCCTGGGTGAAGAGTTCCGCCTTCTGGCCGAGATACGCCCGGACCTTCGCGACCAGGCTGGCGAACTTGTCGGCCGGCAGGGGCTGGTTGACCTTGCCCCACCAGACTGCGTCGCGCGTCTCGGGCTCATCCACCACGAACTTGTCCTGGACCGAGCGCCCGGTGTGCTGGCCGGTCACCGCAATGAAGGCGCCATCGGCCGAAAGCCGGCCCTCGCCCCGGCGCAGCGCCTGCGCCACCAGGGCCGGCGCGGTCAGGTTCGGGTGCACTTCCCCGCTCGGGGAGACGCCGGTGCCGGCGAGCGCGGGGTTCTGGGAAGACATGCGGGGCCACTCTCCTGGGGGGTCACGTCGCGGTCGATGACGGTGCCGTTTCAGCGCCCAGAGCGGCGGAATTGCGGCGGAATGCCGCCGATTCTCAGCCCTGAGGAGGCGCCCGCCCCTCCCGCGCCGCGCGGATGAGCGCCGCGCGAACGCCGCCGGAATCGCTTACCTGAGTTAAGAAAGCAAGACGAACCGTCCGGTTACCTTCGGAGATGTCGCAGCCATCCACATCAACCGCGACAAGGCGCCAATCGCCCGGCCCCGCGCCCAGCAATCCCTGCGCGATCGCCGCCACCGCATCCGCATGCTCGGCGTTCACATGGGCAATGATCTCGGCCTCCGCGGCGAGGATGGCGGCGACGGCGGCCGGGTCCGGGGTCAGCTCGCTCGCCTTGATCCGTTCGGCGCGGGCGAAGCCGCCGACCTGCAGCGCACCGCCCATCCGCACCCGCCAGAGGGCGAAATCGCCGAAATCGGCGTAGAGGGCGGCATAGGGGTGCCTCGCCAGCCAGCGCGCCTTGAGCGCGGCAACTTCCTCCGCCGGCACGGATTCCGCTAGGCCAGTGACGGTCACGCGCGGCGCGGTCTGCGGATTCGGCCCTTCGGCCGCGCCGCTGAACAGCAGGGCGCATCGCGGCTCGGCCGCCAATTGCCGCGTATGCGCCGACAGAGTGGACAGCCAGAGCAGTGGCGACAGGTCAGGCGCCGGGGCCGGGGTGACCAGGCTGGCGAAGGGCTGGCCTTCGGCCGATGTCGCGAGCGTCGCGACCGCCGCACCACGGATCAGGCTCACGGCCTCGCGAATGCCCTGTTGCGATGCCATGTCTTCCTCCGGCCCGGCTCATGCCACAATCGGGCGCGAAACTGGCGTGACCATCGCTGCGGCGCAACCGCGCCACGGCGATGCCCGAGCACCGGAAAGAGATATGCCGCAGACCATCGCCCTCGTGGACGACGACCGCAACATCCTCACCAGCGTGCAGATGACGCTGGAGGCGGAAGGCTATTCCGTCCGCACCTTCACCGATGGCGAAAGCGCGCTGCAGGGGCTGCTGTCGAAGCCGGCCGACCTCGCCGTGCTCGACATCAAGATGCCGCGCATGGACGGCATGGAACTGCTCCAGCGCCTGCGCCAGCGGTCGAACATGCCGGTCGTGTTCCTCACCTCGAAGGATGAGGAGGTGGACGAGCTGATGGGCCTGCGCCTCGGCGCGGACGATTACATCACCAAGCCCTTCAGCCAGCGCCTGCTGCTGGAACGCATCCGCGCCCTGCTCCGCCGCAACGAGGCATCGCGTGCCGAAGGGTCCGGCGCGCCGCCGGGCGGGGTGATCGCCCGCGGCGACCTGGTGCTGGACGAGACGAAGCATACCTGCGTCTGGCGCGGCAAGCAGGTGCAGCTCACAGTCACGGAATTCCTGCTGGTCAAGGCGCTCGCCGTGCGGCCGGGCATGGTGAAGAACCGCGACCAGCTGATCGATGCCGCCTATGGCGAGAATATCTATGTCGATGACCGCACCATCGACAGCCATGTGAAGCGCATCCGCAAGAAGTTCCGCCAGACGGATGGCGAGTTCGACCAGATCGAGACGCTCTACGGCATCGGCTACCGCTATAAGGAAGCCTGAGCGGCCGCCTGCGCCGCAGCGAGAGGGGCGACCACCGATGACCGCGCAGCGGGGCCGGATCAATGCCTGACGACGGCGCCGCCGCGCGCCCCCAGGGCAGGGCTGCCGGGTCTTCCTCGCCCACGGCGGCGCGCGCCCCGCGCCGCCGCTTCTCCCCGATGCTGCGCCGGATCCTGCTGGTCAACGCAGTGCCCCCGGCGCTGCTCGCGGCGTCCCTGCTGTATCTCGACCAGTACCAGAACGGGCTGCTGGCCGCCGAGGTCGAGGCGCTGCGCACCCAGGCGCGCATCTATGCCGGCGCGATCGCCGAGGCCGCGGTGCGGATCGACGGCGACCGCGCCATCCTGGTGCCGGAAGCCGCCCGGCCGCTGCTGCGCCGGCTGGTGGAACCCTCACCGGCCACCCAGGCGCGGCTGTTCGACAATACCGGCCTGATGGTCGCCGACAGCCGCGTGCGCGAAGGCCCCGGCGGGGCCGTGACCAGCGAACCGCTGCCGCCGCCCCAGCCGCGCGGCGCCCTGACCACCACCGTGGCGGGCGTCTATGACCGGCTGGTCGCCGTCCTGCCGGGCACCCTGCGCGGCACCGGTGGCACCGGCGGCGTCGCCGTCGATGTCGGGCCGGAAGCGCCGGATTTTGACTGGCAGCCCGACCTCGGCCCCGACCGGCGGGAGGAGTTGCGCCTCGCCCTGGAAGGCGGGGTTCGGCCCTATATCCGCCGCACCGGCGATGGACGGTTGCTGGTGTCCGTCGCCGAACCGGCACGGCGCGGCGGCCAGGGAGTCGGCATCGTCCTGCTGACCCGCGAGGCGCGGGAGGTGGATGAGCGGCTGTTCCAGATCCGCGCCTCCGTCCTGCTGCTGTTCGGCACGGCGCTGGTGCTGACGGTGATGCTGTCCTTCTACCTGGCGCGCACCATTGCCACGCCGATGCTCGACCTGGCGCGGGCCACGCAGCGCATCCGCGAAGGCGAGGGGCGCGAGGAATCCGTCCCCGAACCCTTGCTGTCCCGCAATGATGAGATCGGGACCCTGGCACGCGACCTGCAGAATTCCGCCCGCGCGTTGTGGGCGCGGATCGATGCCAATGAACGCTTCGCCGCCGATGTGGCGCATGAACTGCGCAATCCGCTGACCTCGGTGCGCAGCGCGCTGGAGACCCTGCGTCGCATCGAGAACCCGGAGAACCGCAACCGCCTGCTGGCGATCATCGCCGACGACGCGGTGCGGATGGACCGGCTGATCGCCGACATCTCGGATTCCTCGCGTGTCGACGCGGAGCTGTCGCGGACCATCTCCGCCCCGGTGGACATCGCGCCGATCCTCTCGGCGCTGGCGGAACTGCACGAGGCGACCCGCAGCGCCGAGGACGACCCCGCCGTGGCGCTGGAGGCCGAGCCCGGCCCATTGGTGGTGCGCGGGGTGGAGGGGCGCATCGTGCAGGTCTTCCGCAACCTGCTGGGCAATGCCCTGTCCTTCAGCCCGCGTGGCGGCAAGGTCTGGGTGAAGGCCCGCCCGGTCGGCGCGCTGGTGGAAGTCGCCATCGAGGATGAAGGGCCGGGCATCCCGGAACAGAAGCTGGAAAGCATCTTCGAACGCTTCTACTCCGAGCGCCCGAGCGGCGAACGCTTCGGGCAACATTCCGGCCTCGGCCTGTCGATCAGCAAGCAGATCGTCGAGGGGCTGCGCGGGCAGATCTCGGCCGAGAACCGGCGGGATGCGGAGGGGAAGATCCTGGGGGCGCGCTTCGTGGTCCGGCTGCCGGCGGCGTAGCCACCGTCGGACAGCGCCGGAGCGGCCCGCGGCCCGGCTTCTGCTTGACTCTTTTCCTGCCCGAGCCTATGCGCCCCTGTCTTTCCGTTCTGGAAGGGCATCGCCCTGCTTGCGGGGCCGGAACCCGGGCGGACCGTCACGCGCCCATCCATCGGATCCGCGTTCGCAGCCGCGCATGGCGCGCCGGATCAAGTCGTTCCCGCCGAAGCGGGCGCGCAGGCCGCATCCCCCGCCGCCAGACGGCGGGCCGATACCGGAAAGCACATAACTGCATGGCCACCATTACCGCCGACCGCGCGGGCAGCGAGGATTTCGCCGCCCTTCTCGACGAGACCCTTGGTGCTGACACCGGCTTCGCCGGCTCCGTCGTCACCGGCAAGGTCATCCGCGTGGATGACGATGTCGCGGTCGTCGATGTCGGCCTGAAGAGCGAGGGGCGCGTGCCCCTCAAGGAATTCGCCGCTCCTGGCCAGAAGGCCGAAGTGAAGCCGGGCGACCTGATCGAACTCTTCGTCGAGCGCTACGAGGACCGGGACGGCTCCATCGTCCTGTCGCGTGAAAAGGCGCGTCGCGAGGAAGCCTGGACCAACCTCGAGAAGTCCTTCACCGCCAACCAGCGCGTGAACGGCGTGATCTTCGGCCGCGTGAAGGGCGGCTTCACCGTCGACCTCGGCGGTGCGGTGGCCTTCCTCCCCGGCTCCCAGGTCGATATCCGCCCGGTGCGCGATGTCGGCCCGCTGATGGGTTCGCCCCAGCCCTTCCAGATCCTGAAGATGGACCGCGCCCGCGGGAACATCGTGGTGTCGCGTCGCGCGGTGCTCGAGGAGACCCGTGCGGAGCAGCGCAGCGAGCTGATCCAGGGCCTCAAGGAAGGCATGATCCTCGACGGCGTGGTGAAGAACATCACCGACTACGGCGCCTTCGTGGACCTGGGCGGCGTGGACGGGCTGCTGCACGTCACCGACATCGCCTGGCGCCGCATCAACCACCCGTCGGAAGCCCTGACCATCGGCCAGCCGGTGAAGGTGCAGGTCATCCGCTTCAACTCCGAGACGCAGCGTATCTCGCTCGGCATGAAGCAGCTGATGTCCGACCCGTGGGACGGCGTGGCGCTGAAGTACCCGGTCAACGCGAAGTTCGCCGGCCGCGTCACCAACATCACCGACTACGGCGCCTTCGTGGAGCTGGAGCCGGGCGTCGAGGGCCTCGTGCACGTCAGCGAGATGTCCTGGACGAAGAAGAACGTCCATCCGGGCAAGATCGTCGCGACCTCCGAGCAGGTGGACGTGATGATCCTCGACGTGGACGAGCCGAAGCGCCGCATCTCGCTCGGCCTCAAGCAGGCCCAGGGCAACCCCTGGGAGCTGTTCCTCGAAGCCCATCCGCCGGGCTCGATCATCGAGGGCGAGATCCGCAACATCACCGAGTTCGGCCTGTTCATCGGCGTGGGCCCGGACGTGGACGGCATGGTCCACATGTCCGACCTGTCCTGGGAAGAAGCCGGCGAGACGGCGATGCAGGCCTACAACAAGGGCCAGATCGTCAAGGCGAAGGTGCTCGACGTCGATGTGGAGAAGGAGCGTATCTCCCTCGGCATCAAGCAGCTTGAGGCCGACCCGGCTGCCGAAGTGCTCGACCGCGTCCGCAAGGGCGACATCGTCACCTGCGTGGTGACGAAGATCGAGGCCAACGGCATCGAGGTGAAGGTCGAGGAGGTGCTGACCGGCTTCATCCGCCGCGCCGAGCTCGCCCGCGACCGCAACGACCAGAAGCCCGAGAAGTTCGCCGTGGGCGAGAAGGTCGATGCGCGCGTCACCGCCGTGGACCGCGCCGCCCGCCGCCTGGCCCTGACCATCAAGGGCAAGGAGATCGAGGAGGAGCGCGAGGCCGTGCGCGAGTACGGTTCCTCGGACAGCGGTGCGTCGCTCGGCGACATCCTGGGCGCGGCGATCCGCCGCCGCCGCGAGATGGCCGGCGAGGAATAAGACTGCCCCCGCCATCGCGGGTGCATTCGGGAACCCCCGGGGCCGCAAGGTCCCGGGGGTTTCTCGTTGTGGGGCTTGCCGCCGCTCCACCGCATCGCCATTGAGGTGGCATGTCGCTCGAGCCCGACCTCCTCGCCGATCGCCGTCGTCTGCGCCGCCGGCTGACCTTCTGGCGGGCGCTCGCCTTCCTGTCGGTGTTCGGCGCCATCGCCCTCGTCGCCGGCTCGCAAGGCCAGGATGCGCTGCCAGGTACCCCGCATGTGCTGCGCCTGCCGGTCTCCGGCATGATCACCGAGGATCAGCGCGTCCTGCAGGCTCTCGACCGCGCGGCGACCGATGCCTCGGTCCGCGCGGTGCTGGTCGCGATCGACAGCCCCGGCGGCACCATGGCGGGCGGGGAAGCGCTGCACGCCGCCCTTGCCCGCATCGCCGAGCGCAAGCCCGTCGTCGCCGTCATGGGCGCGACCGCGGCCTCGGCCGGTTATATGGCGGCGCTGCCGGCGCATCGCGTCTTCGCCCGGGATTCCACCGTCACCGGGTCGATCGGCGTGCTGCTGCAATCCTTCGACGTGTCGGAATTGCTGGAGCGCTGGGGCGTGCGTCCGCAGGTCATCGCCTCCGGCCCGCTCAAGGATCAGCCGAGCCTGTTCCGCCCGCTGTCGGAGGAAGGCCGCGCCGCGCTCGACCGCGTCATCGGCGATCTGCACGCACAATTTGTCGCGATGGTCGCGGCAGGCCGCCGCATGCCCCCCGACCGCGCCCGCGCGCTGGCCGATGGCCGCGTCTTCACCGGGCGACAGGCGCTCGACGCCGGGCTGGTGGATGCGATCGGCGGGGAACGCGAAGCCCGCGCCTGGCTCTCCGCCGATCGCGCAGTGCCGGAATCGCTGCCGCTACGCGACGTGCAGCCCCGCGGCACAGCAGAGCGGCTGCTGTCCACGGTGACCGAATCGGTGATGAAAAGCCTTTTTTCGGAATGGCTTGGCGTTGACGCCCCTCGCGCCCTTTGGCAGCCTTCGCGCTGACGGCAAAGGCATGCGCCACTGATCCGGCGCGCCATGGGAAGGCCAGGGATGACGAAATCCGAGTTGATCGCGCATCTGTCCGGCGCCAATCCGCATCTGCGGCTGCCCGACGTGGAACTGATCGTCGCGACCATCTTCGCCGAGATCACAGCTGCCCTGGCGCGTGGGGACCGGGTGGAACTGCGCGGCTTCGGCGCTTTCTCGACCAAGACGCGCGACCCGCGGACCGGGCGCAACCCGCGCACCGGGGAATCGGTCGCGGTGACGGCGAAATCCGTGCCCTATTTCAAGCCGGGCAAGGAATTGCGGGAACGGATCAACAAGCAGGTGGTGCCGCGCGCGCCTTTGCGCGCCTCCTCCGCCGCCTGATAAGGTTCCCGCATGCGCTGGATCGTGTTCCTCCCTTTCGCCGGGTTGGTGGTGTTGTTCGCGCTGTCGAACCGGCAGCCCGTGGAACTGCGCCTGTGGCCCTTCGACCTGGTGTGGCAGGCGCCGCTGTCCATCGCGGTGCTCGCGGCCGCGGCCGTCGCCTTCCTGATCGGCGCCGGGATCGTCTGGGTGTCCGGCATGCCGCAACGCAGCCGCTCCCGTGCCGCGATCCGCCGGGCGGAGGGGCTGCAGCGCGACATGGACGCTATCCGCGCACGCGAACGGGCGGCGGCGGCGGATCGCCTCGCCGGGACCGCATCGTGATCGCGCGGCCGGCCACCGCCGCGGCACGGATCATTCCCGCGCTCGACACCGGCGACCTTGCGCGGGCCAGCGCCCTGGCCAGCGCGCTCGCACCGCATTGCGGGCTGCTGAAGGTGGGGCTGGAATTGTTCTGCGCGGCGGGCGCGCCGGCGGTCACCGGCATGTCGCGGCATCGTCCGGTCTTCCTGGATGTGAAGCTGCACGACATCCCGAACACGGTGGCCGGCGCGCTGCGCTCGCTGCTGCCGCTCAAGCCCGCCATGGTCACGCTGCATGCGGGCGGTGGCCCGGCCATGCTCGCCGCCGCGCGGGCCGAGGCCGAGAAGGCCGGCGCCGACCGGCCGATCCTGCTCGCCGTCACCGTGTTGACCAGCATGGATGAAGCCGCACTCGCCGCGACCGGCGTGGCTGACAGCCCGGCCGACCAGGTACGCCGCCTCGCCCGCATGGCGGTCGCTGCCGGTGCCGATGGCCTGGTGTGCAGCCCGCATGAGGCGGCGATGCTCCGCGCCGATCTCGGCCCCGGCCCCGTGCTCGTGGTCCCGGGCGTGCGCCCGGCCGGCAGCGATGCCGGCGACCAGGCGCGCACCGCCACCCCGGCCGAGGCGGTCGCCGCCGGCGCCGACTGGATCGTGGTCGGGCGGCCGATCACCGGTGCGGCCGATCCCGCAGCCGCGGCCGCCGCCATCGCCGCCACGCTGCCCGGCTGAGACCATGGCAGTCGAAGTCAAGATTTGCGGCATAGGCGACGCCGCAGGACTGGATGCCGCCGTCGCGGCGGGCGCCGACCTGGTCGGCTTCGTCTTCTTTCCACCCTCGCCGCGCGCGGTCACGCCGGCGCAGGCGGGCGCGCTGTCGGCGCGCCATGCCGATGGCCCGGTTCGCGTCGGGCTGTTCGTCGACCCGACCGATGCCGAGCTTGCCGCCGTGCTGGCCGAGGTGCCGCTCGGCCTGCTGCAGCTCCACGGCGAGGAGACGCCGGAACGTGCCGCGGCGATCCGCGCCCGCTTCGGAGTGCCGGTGATGAAGGCGCTGGGCATCGGCGCGGCGGAGGATCTGGACGCGGTCGACGCCTTCGGCCCGATCGTGGACCGCTTCCTGTTCGACGCCAAGCCGCCACCGGGCGGGCCGCTGCCTGGCGGCAATGCCCAGCCATTCGAATGGCGACTGATGGCCGGGCGCGCCATCCCGAAGCCCTGGCTGCTCGCGGGCGGGCTGACGCCGGCCAATGTCGCGGAGGCGGTCCGCACCGCCGGCGCGCCGGGCGTCGATGTCTCCTCCGGCGTCGAGCGGGCACGCGGCGCGAAGGACCCTGCCCTGATCCGCGCCTTCATCGCCGCCGCGAAGGGGCGTTGACGCGACGGGGGCCCTCGCCCCAGCGTTGGCCTGCCCGAAGGAGAAACGCCCGATGCGCGCCTTGCCTGTGCTGTTCGCCCTGTTGCTCGCGGCCTGCGGCGGCGGCGGGCCGCGGCCCGACCCCTTCACCTTCACCGGCGCCGGCGGCCAGCCGATGGTCGCTGACCTGCACCTGCCGCCTGGGACCGAGCGCGTGCCGGTGGTCATCCTGTCGCACGACAACCGCGGCAAGCGCGACGCGCAGTTACAGGCCTATGTCGATGCGCTGAAGGGCGCGGGGGCGGCGGTGATCGTGCTCGACCACTACGGGCCGCGCAGCATCGACCCGTCGCAGCCGCCGGGGCAGCGCGCCTGGTTCACCGCGCTCGACTTCGCGCTCGATGCCTTCGGCGCGCTCGACAAGGCCGGCGAGAACCCACGCATCGACACGCGCCGCGCCGGGCTGGTCGGCTTCGGGGTGGGCGGCGGCGGCGGGTCGGTGCTCGCCGCGCATCAATGGCTGCTGCAGACCCGCCCGGCGAACGGCGCCCGCTTCCTGGCGGTCGCGGCGGTGCAGCCGGAATGCTCCTATCGCGTTGGCAACCGCGACACCGGGCGGCGGCCGATCCGCATCATCGTCGGCGACCGTGACAACGTGACCGGCAAGCCGGCCTGCGACGATCTCGGCTCCTATCTGCGCGCAGCCGGGGGTGACGTGACCGTCAGCACCTACCAGAACGCCCGGCACGGCTTCGATGGCGCTCCGGGCGCGGTGGTGGCCAACCCGCAGGGCGACAACATCACGCGCTGCGTCTGGCAGCAGGGGCCGGATGGGCTGTGGCGGGAACGCACCTCGGGCGTGTCGGGGGCCTCGCTGTTCCGCATCGGGGCGAATGAGGCCTCGCTCGCGGCCTTCCAGCGCAGCTGGGAGGGATGCCGGACCGCCGGGACCGAAACCCAGGGCGACGCGGCGCTGCGCACGCGTGCGGTGGGCGAGGTGACGGGACATATGCAGCAGCACGTGATCGGCGTGCGGCCGCGCTAGCACCGAGAGGGGCCTTGCCCCTCTCGGGCTCTCCCCACCAAAGGCCAATGGCCTTTGGAATGCCGACACTCGGCGCTGGGTGCAGCAGGCGCGCCGAATAGCGAGGCTGACCGGCCCGCACAGCGCCCGTTTCTCGCGGTCCAGGGGGCCGTAGCCCCCTGGTGAGGTGGTCCGGAGGGGCAAAGCCCCTCCGTCTTCCATCTATGGCCCAGCGCAGGTTCATCCGCTAAACCCACCGCTTCCTGGGAACGCCGAGTGACCGTCTTGAGCAAGCCTCTGTCCAATTCCCTGCGTCAGGGCCCTGACGCCCGTGGCCGCTTCGGCCCCTTCGGCGGACGCTTCGTCGCCGAGACGCTGATGCCGCTGATCCTTGAGGTCGAGCACGCCTACGAGGCGTCGAAGACGGATGCCGCCTTCCAGGCCGAATGGCGCCGGCTGCTGACGCACTACGTCGGCCGCCCTTCCCCGCTCTGGCTTGCGGAGCGGATGACGGAGCACCTCGACGGTGCAAAGGTCTATTTCAAGCGCGAGGAGCTGAACCACACCGGCGCGCACAAGATCAACGCGGTGCTGGGTCAGATCCTGCTCGCGAAGAAGATGGGCAAGACGCGCGTCATCGCCGAGACCGGCGCCGGCCAGCACGGCGTCGCGACCGCCACCGCCTGCGCGCTGTTCAACCTGCCCTGCACCGTCTTCATGGGCGCGGTCGACGTCGCGCGCCAGCAGCCCAACGTGTTCCGCATGAAGCTGCTGGGGGCGGAGGTGGAATCCGTCACCTCCGGCGCCGCCACGCTGAAGGACGCGATGAACGAGGCGCTGCGCCACTGGGTCGCGAACGTCCAGGACACCTACTACTGCATCGGCACCGTCGCCGGCCCGCACCCCTATCCGACCATGGTGCGCGACTTCCAATGCGTGATCGGCGACGAGACGCGCGAGCAGATCCTCGCCGCTGAGGGCCGGCTGCCCGATGCGCTGGTCTGCGCCGTCGGCGGCGGGTCCTCCGCCATGGGCCTGTTCCATCCCTTCCTCGATGACGAGGGGGTCGCAATGTACGGCGTCGAGGCCGCGGGGCGCGGCGTCGATACCGAGGAACACGCGGCGTCCATCACGCGCGGCCGCCCTGGCGTGCTGCACGGCAACCGCACCTATCTGCTGCAGGATCGTGACGGGCAGATCCAGGAAGCGCATTCGATCAGCGCCGGCCTCGACTATCCCGGCATCGGGCCGGAGCATTCCTGGTTGCATGAACAGGGCCGCGTGAACTTCGTCACCGCGACAGATGACGATGCGCTGGAGGCCTTCCAGCTCTGCTCGAAGCTCGAGGGCATCATCCCCGCGCTGGAATCGGCCCATGGCCTCGCGCATGTCATGAAGCTCGCGCCGACGCTGCCGAAGGATGCGATCGTCGTGCTGAATCTCTCCGGCCGCGGCGACAAGGACATCTTCACCGTGGCGCATCACCTGGGGGTGAAGCTGTGAGCCGCATTGCCGCGCGTTTCGCCGCGCTGAAGAAGGAAGGGCGCGGCGCCCTGATCCCCTTCCTCGAAGCCTATGACCCCGACCCGGCCACCTCCATGGCGCTGCTCCGCGGCTTCCCCGGCGCGGGGGCGGATCTGATCGAGATCGGCGTTCCCTTCACGGACCCCATGGCCGACGGCCCCACCATCCAGCGCGCCGGCCAGCGCGGGCTGAAGGCGGGTGCCACGCTCGCCGGCACGCTCGCCATGGTGCGTGATTTCCGCAAGGAGGACGACGCCACGCCGGTGATCCTGATGGGCTACTACAACCCCATCCTGTCCTATGGCGTGGAATCCTTCTGCACGGCGGCGGCCGCTTCCGGCGTCGACGGGCTGATCATCGTGGACGTGCCGCCCGAGGAAGCGGATGAGGTGGAGCCTTCGGCCAAGGCGAGCGGCCTCGACCTGATCCGCCTGGTGGCGCCGACGACGGATGAGGAAAGGCTGCCGCGCGTGCTCGCGGCGACTTCGGGCTTCGTCTACTACGTCGCCATCACCGGGATCACCGGCACGCGCAGCGCGACCAGCGATGCGCTGCGCGCCGCCATTCCGCGCATCCGCAGGCACACCGACCTGCCGATCGCGATCGGCTTCGGCATCCGCACGCCGGAACAGGCGGCGGAAGCGGCGAAGACCGCGGACGGGGCGGTGGTGGCCTCTGCCCTGATCGACACGCTGGCGGCCAATCTGGACGAGCAGGGGCGCGCGAAGCCCGACACGGTGCGCAAGGTGCTCGATGAAGTGCGCGCGCTGTCGGAAGCGGTCCGCGCGGCGAAGAAGGCGGCGTAGCAGCCGCCGGGCCGACGGAACCGGGGGGGGTTTCCCGGCCCCGCCGCCCTGGCTGCTTCAGCGTCGCCGTGCGCGTGCCGGCGCGGCTTCCGTGGCGGCGGAGGCGATGGTCGCCGCCGCCTTCTGCCGTTCGAGCCGCGCCAGATCCTCGGCCAGATAGCCGCGCAGCGTATCAGCCGTGTCGATGGTCGCATTGGCGTTGCGCTGGGCCCGGGCGATGCCGGGCGCGGCGGCCTGGCGGATCTGCTCGGCCCGGTCGGCGAACCAGGCATCCCGCGCCGCCGCCGAGGCGAAGGGCTGCGGCGGGAGCGGGATGAAGGTGTCGTTATAGCGGCGCGTGCTGCCCGTCTGCACGGCGACGGCATTCTGCGCCATGCCGGTGCCAACTGGCTGCGGATGATGGATGTTCGACGCGAAATCCCGCACCGGGCGGATCACCATCGTGGTGTCCATGCTGCCCGGCGCGGTGCAGTTGGCCTCGATCGGGGCGGTACCGCGCGGCAGCGGCACGGTGGCGGGCGTGGCCACCTCGGCGACCCTGGCGCTGGTCGCCATGTTGGTCAGCACGCAGCGTGCATTGGCCGGATCGGTGGTCAGGGCGATGCTGCCCGAATAGGGCGCCGGCCTGGCATCGCCGCCGAGTGCGGAGGAATCGCTCACGGCGCTCCCGCATGCGGCCAGCGCCAGCGGCGCGATCAGGGCGGTGGCGAGCAGTGTCGGATGCGAGTACCTGGTCATGGCTTTCCTTGCGACGTTCGGTGTCCTGTCCGCGCCGCCGGCCCCGCCCCGGAGATCGCCATTGCATGGTAACGCATGGATGTTTCGTTGCGAGAAGAAAGCGGTAGCGAGGTCTGCCTTGATGGCGCCGCCACTCGCCGCGACAGTGGGGCCATGCCGCCGCTCACCCAGGATGAGGCCCGCGCCGCACTCGCCGCCGCCGGTCGCCTGCCCGATACCGAACTCGACATCGCCGCCGTCGCGCTGCAACTCGCCCGGCTGGACGCGCCGGAAGCCGATTGGCGGCAGGCAGCGGAACGGCTGACTGCGATTGCCCGCGCCGCGGTGCGCGCGGCGACCGCGGACCCCGAGGCCGATGCCGGGGACCTCGAGCGCCGCCGCGCCGCCCTCGCCGGCGTGCTGCATGGCGAATTCGGCCTCGCCGGGGACAGCGAGACCTATGACGACCTCGCCAATGCCAATCTGATCCGGGTGCTGGATCGCGGCCGCGGCCTGCCGGTGGCGCTTGGCATCCTGTGGCTGCATGCAGCGGAGGCGGCAGGCTGGGGCGCCCATGGCGTCGATTTCCCGGGCCATTTCCTGGTCGCTCTCGAAGGGCCGCGCGGGCAGCTGCTGATCGATGTCTTCGCCGGCGGCGAAGCACTGGAAGCCCCGGCCCTGCGCGCCCTGCTGAAGCGGGTGGAGGGAGAGGGGGCCGAGCTGCGCCCAGGCCTGCTGCGGCCGATGGCGAAGCGGGACGTGCTGCTGCGCCTGCAGAACAACATCAAGCTGCGGCGGCTGCGCGCCGGGGCGCTCGAACCGGCGCTGACCTGCACCGAGGACATGCTGCGCCTCGCCCCCGATGCCGCGCCGCTGTGGCGAGAGGCAGGGCTGATGAACCAGCGGCTGGACCGCATCGGCGCCGCGCTGGCCTGCTTCGATCAGTTCCTGGCGCTGGTGCCGGATGGCGAGGCGGCGGCGCGCATCCGCGCCCTGACCATCGAGTTGCGCCAGCGGCTGAACTGACCCCCCCTACCCCCAGCGGGCGCCGCGCCGAATGGCGGGCCTGCGTCGCGGACAGGCAACGGGGACTGTGCGTAGGGGCGGGAGAATCCTATCCTCTTGTCCATGCCCGAGACCAAGCCGCGCGTTGCGCTCTTCGTCACCTGCCTCGTCGATCTCTATCGACCGACGGTTGGCTTCGCGGCGATCCGCCTGCTGGAGGCTTCCGGCTGCCTGGTCGAGGTGCCGCCGGTGCAAACCTGCTGCGGCCAGCCGGCCTACAATGCCGGCGACCGCATGACGGCGCGCGACCTGGCGCGACAGGTGATCGATGCCTTTGGCGGCTATGACTACGTCGTTGCCCCCTCGGGGTCCTGCGCAGGGATGGTCTCCCACCACTACCCCTCGCTGTTCGAGGACGACCCACAATACCGCGCCAAGGCCGAGGCGCTGGCCACCCGCACGCATGAGCTGGTGTCCTTCCTCCGCGACGTGATGGGCGTATCCGCCGTTGCGGCGCGGTACGAGGACAGCGTGACCTATCACGACAGCTGTTCGGGCCTGCGCGAGCTGGGCGTGAAGGCGCAGCCGCGCGCGCTGCTGTCCACCGTCGCCGGGCTGCGCCTGGCCGAGATGGCGGAACCCGAGATCTGCTGCGGCTTCGGCGGCACCTTCTGCGTGAAGTATCCCGACATCTCGACGCGCATGGTGTCGGACAAGTGCCGCGACATCGCGGCGACAGGCGCCGGCACGCTGCTGGCGGGCGATCTGGGCTGCCTGCTGAACATGGCAGGGCGGCTGAAGCGGGAGGGAAGTCCGGTGAAGGTGCGTCATGTGGCGGAGGTGCTGGCAGACATGACCAGGGATGTGCCGCCGATCGGCGAAGGAAGCGCGTCGTGACCGCGCCGGCGGGGCCGCTGGCCGAGCTCGCCGCGCGGGGCTTCGCGCGCGTGCCGGGTGCTACGATGGCGTCGCTGATGGGCGAGGCCGGAGGCGCGGAGGCGCTGGCCGCCTTCTTCGCGTCCTGGGACCGGCTGGAGACGGATGCCTTCATGCGCGATGGCGGGCGCTACCGCCGCCGCCGCATCGCCAATTTCTCCGCCGAGCCGGGTGTGGCGGGGCATGTCCGCGGCGAGCACCGGCCGCATTTCCAGGCGGTGGTGCACAACACGCTGAATGGCGGCGTCGATCGTTGGTTCGCGGCGATGGAGGATGATGTCGCCGCCTCCGCGCCGCTGGTCGCGCTGCTCGACCTCGGCCGTTCGATGGCCGAGGCGCTGCACGGCCCGCAACCCTGGTTCGTCGAGGTCCACCAGTTCCGCATCGAGGCTGTCGCCGGTGCGCCCGGCTTCCCGACGCCCGAAGGCGTGCACCATGACGGCGTGGATTGCGTGCTGATCACCATGATCGCGCGCACCAACCTCGATGGCGGGGAGACGGTGATCGAGGATGACGGCGGCAACCGCCTTGCACAGTTCGTGCTGCGCGATCCGCTCGACACCGCGGTGCTGGACGATCCGCGGGTGCGCCATGGCGTGACCCCGGTGGCGCCGGCCGACCCGGCGTTGCCATCCTGTCGCGACGTGCTGGTGCTGACCTGGAAGCGCGGCGGCGTGCCGGGCCAGGCAGGGTGACCGCGGCGAGCGCTGCGACAGGAAGGGCGTAGGAATGACCAAGGCAGGCGGGCTGCGGCTCGGCTTCTTCTCGCGACTGCTGGATGAGGGCAGCGCGGCCGAGCGGTATCGCCTGGCGACGGCGCAGATCCGCCATGCCGAGGCGCAGGGCTTCGACAGCGCCTGGGTCGCCCAGCACCATTTCCATGAGGGCGAGGGCGGCCTGCCCTCCCCCTTCGTGTTCCTCGCGCAGGTCGCGGCGATGACCTCGCGCATCCGGCTCGGCACCGGCATCGTTACCCTGCCGATGGAACTGCCGATCCGCGTCGCCGAGGATGCTGCAGTATTCGACCTGATCTCGGGTGGACGGCTGGAACTCGGCGTCGGGTCCGGCGGCAACCCGTCGGCCTTCGCGGCCTTCGGCCTCGAGGACGCGCAGCGTCGCGCGATCTTCGAAGGGCACCTCAAGGTGCTGACCACCGCGCTGGCAGGGGATGCGCTGACCGGCGGGGACCGGATCTATCCGGCGCAGCCCTCGCTGCTGTCACGGCTGTGGTACGCGACCTTCTCGGTCGATGGCGCGCGCAGCGCCGGGCGGATGGGGGCGGGGTTGCTGCTGTCGCGTACCCAGCCGCGGCCCGCGGGCGCGCCCGATGCCAGCCTGTCCGACATCCAGGACCCGATGGTGGATGCCTATCTCGCGGCGCTGCCGCGGGGCGTGGCGCCGCGCATCCTGGCATCCCGTTCCGTCTTCGCCGCCGACCGGCGCGAGGATGCCATCCGCTTCGCCGATATCGGCCTGCGCCGCCACTATGCGCGCCTGGTCGCCTCCGGCCGCGCGCCGGACGTCCACCCGACGGTCGAGGACATGATCCACCGCCAGGACGTGCATCTCGGCACGGTGGAGGAGGTGGTCGCATCGCTCCGCACCGACCGGGTGATGGACCGCGCGACCGAGCTTGCGGTGCAGGTGCATTCGGTCGATCCGCCACATCCCTTCGTACTGCGGTCGATCGAACTGGTGGCCGAGGGCGTGGCCCCGGCCTTTGGCTGGCGGCGCGAGGCGCCAACCGAGACACGCCGCGTCGCCTGACGACAGCTACAGAACAAGGTTCCCCATGACATCACCAGATACGGATGTGATCGACGCGCTGGCGGGCATCGTGCCTGGCTCCGCGCTGGATGCCGCCCGCGCGCGCCGCCCGGCCGCGCGCGCGCATGCGCAGGCGAGCTACCGCACGCTGCTGCTGCCAGCCGATCCAGGCACGTTCAGCATCGCCGAACGCTTCGCGGTCGCCGCCTATGTCGCCGGGCTGCATCGCGCGGCGGCGACGGTCGAGCATTACGCCGCCGGCCTCACGCAGCATGGTGGTGCGGCACTCGCCGCGACGGTCGCACAGGCGGTGGCGGAGACGCTGAGCAGCGGACCGACCGGACATTACCCGCCCGGCCCGCTCAGCATCGAGGACACGCCCGGCCCCGTCTTCGCGCTGTCCGCACCGGTCGCGGCGGCCCTCGGACCCAAGCTGGCGGCGGCCTTTGCCCATGCGCACTACCTGGTGTTCCATCCGCGTGATGCGGCGCCGGACCGCTTCCCGCCGCTGACGGCAGCCGGCTGGACGGAGGACGGCATCGTCACCCTGTCGCAGCTCGTCTCCTTCCTCGCCTTCCAGATCCGCGTGGTGGCCGGCTTCGCCGTGCTCGCCGCGACGCCCTGACCCCGGAGGCCCTGCCATGCCGACCGCCCCCGTCGCCTTCACCCGTGCCATGCTCGACTGGCTGCCCTGGGTCGAACCGCTCGCCGAGCAGGCACTGACGCCGCGCCATATCGAGGCGCTGGTCGATGCAGCCCGCGCGAAGTCGGCCTATTTCCGACTGCTTGCGCGCGACCCGGATGCGTTGGAACACCGCACGCGCACCGACAAGGACATCTTCTACAACACCGATGCCGGCGCCCCGCGCGCCGACCGGGAACTCGCCGCCGCGGCGGTGTCGCGGTTCAACGGCTGCATCTACTGCGCATCCGTCCACGCGCGCTTCGCCGCCACCTATGCGAAGCGGGAAGCGGATGTGGACCGGCTGCTGGCCGAAGGCGTCGGCACGGATCTTGGCGAGCGCTGGAATGCGATCGTCGCTGCCGCCGTCGCACTGACCGCCATTCCGATGACCTTCGGGCCCGAGCATGTGGCGCGGCTGCGCGCGACGGGAATGGATGACCTTGCCGTTGCCGACATCATCCAGGGCGCGTCGTTCTTCAACTGGGCGAACCGGCTGATGCTGTCGCTAGGGGAACCGGCGACGCAGGGGTAGGCCGACGCGCGGAGGGAGGCCTTGCCTCTCTCCGCCAAAGGCAAGGGCCTTTGGAAACCGACGTTCGGCAACAGCAACCTGCGGTTGCGAGCACTTTAGGATTTTACGATTTTAGCACTTTAGCCGGCCCCGCCGCGCAGGCGCACGGCGCCCCTTGGCATTAGGAACATATCAGGAACTTCCCCGAAAATCCAGCGCCGCGTCCCACCAAGGGCGACTGACGGCATTCCAAAGGGCACTGCCCTTTGGTGGGGTGGTCTGGAGGGGCAAAGCCCCTCCAGTGCTGCCTCTTCACATAATGGAACAACCTTCCATCAGTCGGAAGACGCGCCTATAGAAACCGGGGGAGGAAACCGGAACAGCACGGGCCGTGCCCTCCTCGCGACCGCGCCTGCCGATCGACCGAGGAGTGACACCCATGCCCCGTCTGGACCTGCCGCCCGAGGCCGAGATGACCGATGCCCAGAAGGCCGCCTGCGCCGAGGCGGTGGCCGGTATTCGCGGTCGCGTGCCCGCGCCGATGGTGGCCTGGCTGCAGAGCCCGGAGCTCGCCAGCCGCGGCCAGAAGCTGGGAGAGCTGCTGCGCTACCAGACGTCGCTGGAACCGCGCCTGTCCGAGCTCGCCATCCTGGTCTGCGCGCGGCACTGGACCTCCCACCACGAATGGGCGGCGCATAAGCGGGACGGGCTGAAGGCCGGCATGGACCCCGAGGTGATCGCCGCCATCGCCGCGCGCCGCACGCCAGCGCTGCGCGATGACCGCGAGCAGGCCGTCTATGACGTGTCCACGACGCTGCTCGCGACCGGGCGCGTGGCGCAGCCGGTCTATGAGCGCGGCGTCGCGGCGCTCGGCCAGCGCGGCATGGTCGAGCTGGTCGGCATCCTCGGCTACTACTGCCTGGTCGCGTTGACGCTGAACACCTTCGAGCTCGGCCTTCCCGGCAGCATCGCGCCCGAGTTGGAAGACCCCGACTTCGCCGCCGCCTGACCGCGCAACGTCGCCAGGCATCCGAGGAAACAACCATGAAACGCATCGCCACCCTCGCCGCCTTGCTCGGCGCGCTGTCCGCCTTCCCGGCCGCCGCGCAGGATCGCTTCCCGACCCGCCCGATCCGCTACGTCGTGCCCTTCGCCGCCGGCGGGCCGAGCGACATCGTCGCCCGCATCATGGCCCCGCACATGGCCCAGACGCTCGGCCAGCCCGTGGTGATCGACAATCGCGTCGGCGCCGGCGGCGTGACCGGGGTGGACGTGATCGCGAAGGCCGCCGGGGATGGCTACACCTTCGGCATCGGCAGCGCGGGCGGCTTGGCGATCTCGCCCAATCTCGGCCGCGGCACGCCGTACAACCCGGTCACGGACCTGGCGCCGATCACGCTCGGCGTGCTGGTGCCGGAACCGCTGGTGGTGCCGGGCGCTTCCCCCTTCCGCAGCCTGCAGGACCTGATCGCCGACGCCCGCGCACGCCCCGGGGCGCTGAATTTCGGTTCGACCGGCAACGGGTCCATGCCGCACCTCGCGGCCGAACAGCT
Organism: Roseomonas sp. SRI_022; assembly: GCF_057586215.1. Lineage (NCBI taxonomy): Bacteria > Pseudomonadati > Pseudomonadota > Alphaproteobacteria > Acetobacterales > Roseomonadaceae > Roseomonas > Roseomonas sp. SRI_022. The sequence goes on along the minus strand of NZ_JBYCZL010000008.1, from coordinate 159,317 downwards.
GCGCGCCGCGGCGGGCCTCGACATCGTGCAGATCGCCTACAACAGCGGCGGGCAGCTCGCGACGTCGATCCTGCGGAACGAAGTCCAGCTCGGCTTCGCCGACCTGCCGGTGCTGCTGCCGAACATCCAGGCGGGGACGATGCGCGCGCTCGCCGTCGGCACGCCCGAGCGCATGTCCTGGCTGCCCGATGTGCCGACCTTCGCGGAACTCGGGCTGCCGAGCGTCGACGCCAGCAACTGGCACGGCCTGGTGGCACCGGCCCGCACCCAGGCCGGGCCGCTCGATGCGCTGCGCCGCGCGGCCATCGCCGCCCTGCAGGACCCGGAGGTACGTCAGCGGCTGAACCAGCAGGGCGCCATTCCGGGCGGCAACAGCCCGGAGGCGTTCGGTGCGTTCATCGCCAGCGAAGGCCGGAAGTGGGGCGAGGTGATCCGGCGGAACAACATCACCGCCGATTGACCGGGACAGCACGGAGAGGGGCTTTGCCCCTCTCCGAACCACTCCCCACCAAAGGCCCGAGGCCTTTGGAAACCGTCACCTGGTGATGCCGTCAGCTGGCGGCCTGCGCGGCCAGCAGGCGCTCGGCCGGGCCACCCAACTCCCGCGTGACCTGCAGCGCCTCGCGCATCGTCAGGCGGCGGCACAGCGCCTCCATCTGCGGCGTGAAGCGGTAGAGCGGCACGGAGATGCCGATCGACCCCGCCACCTGGCCCGCGGCGTCCAGCACCGGCGCGGCAATGGCGGCGAGGTCGGGATGGCGCTCGGCCCGCGTCACCACCGGCAAGGGCTGGCTCGTCCCACCCTCCAGAGCGATCAGCGCCCGCCCATGCGCCCCATGGCCGAGCGGGAAGACCTCCCCGATCGGCGCATAGGCACGCACCAGCTGCGGTGAATCGAGCCGATAGACGCAGCGGCGGCGATTGCCGTCGCGCACGAAGAACACCGCGCTCTCGTCGCTTTCCGCGCGCAGTCGCTCCAACGCCGGCATGACGTGGTTCTCGAGCCGCAGCGACCGGCGGAAGCGTTCGCCCAGCAGCAGCAGCGCGGGGCCGAGCAGGTATCCGCCGCCGGGCAGGCGCTGGATGAAGCCCTGGCCTTCCAGCGTCTGCAGCAGGCGCAGCGCGGTCGTCATGTTGAGCCCGACGCGGCGCGAGATCTCGGTCAGGCCGAGCGGCCCGTCATCGTCCTGGAAGGCGCAGAGCAGCGCGAGCGCGCGGTCCACCGCCCGCACGCCGCCATCGGCCGGTGGTTCCACTGGCGCGGCGGCGGTCGGGGTCGCCTTGGGGCGGGGGGCTGGGCGCGTCACGGGCCCAGGCTATCGCGCGGGCCATGGTTTCGGAAGCACGTTGCGCAGTGCGGAAGTCATCCCTACAGCGGATCGCTCAATCGATCCATCCGCAGCCACCAGGGAGGAAGCCCGCATGTCCAGGCGTTTCGAGGACAAGGTCGTCATCGTCAGCGGCGCGGGGTCGGTCGGCAGCGGCTGGGGCAATGGCCGCGCCGCCGCGGTGCTGTTCGCGCAGGAGGGAGCGACGGTCTTCGGCTGCGATCGCGACCTCGCCGCCATGGAGGAGACCGCCGCGCGCATCGCCGAATTCGGCGGGCGCTTCACCCCTGTCGAATGCGACGTGACAAGCAACGACGCGGTGCGCGGGATGGTCGCGGATTGCCACGCCCGCTTCGGCCGCATCGATATTCTGGTGAACAATGTGGGCGGCTCGGCCGCCGGCGGCCCGGTGGAGATGAGCGAGGAGGTCTGGGACACCCAGGTGGACTTCAACCTGAAGAGCGTCTTCCTGACCTGCAAGCATGTGCTGCCCATCATGGAAGCGCAGGGGCGCGGGGCGATCGTCAACCTCGCCTCGACCTCGGGCATCCGCTGGACCGGGTCCGCGCAGGTCGCCTATGCCGCCTGCAAGGCGGGGGTGATCCAGTTCGGCCGCGTCGTCGCCGTGCAGTACGCGGCGAAGGGCATCCGCGTGAACACGGTGGTGCCGGGGCAGATGCATACGCCGATGGTCGAGGTGCGGCTGGCCGGCCAGCGCGCCGGCGGCGATGTGGACGCACTAATCAAGCAACGCCTGGCGCGCATCCCCATGGGCTTCGCCGGGGATGGGCGCGACACCGCGAATGCGGTGCTGTTTCTGGCATCCGAGGAAGCGCGCTTCATCACCGGCACCGAGCTCATCGTCGATGGCGGCATGTCGGTGCGCTGCGGCTGAGCGCCCGGCGACTGGCGCCGATCGTGCTGCTCTCGGCAACGCTGTGGCCCATGATGGGGGTGCTGTAGGGCGGGTCAGACCACGTCGGCGAAGGCCGTCCGGCGGTCCTCGCCGAGCGCATCGGCGAGGCGCAGCAGCGCCTCTCGCAGCACCGCCTGGTCCCGTGCCGCGCCAAGCGACACGCGCACTGCCGCGGGCGCCTCGACAGCGTCGCCCGCCAGGAAGGCATCGCTCGGCACCACCGCGAGCCCCTCGCGTCGCCGGAGATGCGAGACGAAGTCCAGCCGGTCCCAATGAGGCGGCAACCGGAGCCACAGATGCAGGCCCTCGGGATGCGCGTCGAAGGAGCCAGCCGGCAGGATGCCGTGCGCCATCGCCTGCCGCGCCACGCATTCCCGTCGAATCCCGGCAAGGATGGCGCCCGCGGTGCCGTCCCGCACCCATCCCGTCAGCAGCGCGGTCAGCAGCGGCGAGGCCATCAGCACATTGGCGCGCAATGCCGCGGCAAGCCGGCCTGCGCGCTGGGCATCCGGCGCCACCACATAGGCCGCGCGCAGCGCCGGGTTCAGCACCTTGGACAGCGTGGCGATGTGGAAGGTGATCTCGGGCGCGAGTGTCGCCAGTGCCGGCAACGGCGAGGACGGCAGCAAGCCGTAGGCGTCGTCCTCGATGATGTGCAGTCCGTGACGCTGTGCCTCCGCTGCGATGGCGTGGCGGCGTTCCGGCGGCATCGTCACCGTCGTCGGGTTGTGCATGGTCGGCACGCAGTACACCGCCTTGGCGCCGCGCGTCCGGCAGGCTTCGGCGATGGCGTCGGGCAGCAGGCCATCCGCATCGCCAGGCAAGCCGAGCAGCCGGATGCCGAGTTGCCCGGCGGCACCGCGCAGGCCCGGATAGGTCAGCGCATCGGTCAGGACGAGATCCCCCGCCCCTGCCACGGCAGCGAGCGTCGCCAGCAAGGCCGGCTGCGCACCGGGGCAGGCCAGCAGCCGGTCGGGCGCGACGGAACCCAGGGTGGCGCGCAGCCAGGTGGTACCGGCCTCGCGTTCCTCGGCCGAGCCCGCACCGGTGCGGTAGGTCAGCAGCTCCGCCGCATCGGGCCGCGCCAGCACGGCCGCGAGGCCCTGCCGCACCAGGTCGCGCAGCGGCGGGTCCAGCGGCTGCGGCGGCAGGTTCATGCCCAGGTCCACCGGCCCTGCCACGATGTCCGGCGACGGCACGGCCGGCGCCGGGTCCTCGCGCCCGACGAAGGTGCCGCGGCCCACCGTGGCGTGCAGCAGGCCGCGCCGGCGCGCTTCGGCATAGGCGCGGGTGACGGTGGTCAGGTCGACGCCGAGTTCCCCGGCCAGGGCGCGATGCGTCGGTAGCCGATCCCCGGGGCGGAGTTGTCCGGCGCGGATCGCCGCGCCGATCGCGTCGGCGATCGCCAGATAGATCGGGCCGTCAGCCCCGGTGATGCGCGGGGGCCAGGACGCGCCCGGGCGCGGATGCTGCGTTTCCATCTTGCGTATTCACCATACAATCCATATTATTCTCCCAGCCTATCATATTGTATGCCTAAATCAACAGATTGTATGGCAATCCGATCGCCGGATCGGGATGGAGAGGACCAATGAGCGAAGGCTCGAGGATTATGCTGGGCATCCGTCGGGGGCTCAGCCTGCGCTGCCCGCATTGCGGCGAAGGCCGCCTCTTCGCTGGCTTCCTGAAGGTTCGCGAGCGGTGCGAGGCATGCGGCGAGGACAATCGCATCTACCCGTCCGACGACGCACCGCCCTATCTGACGCTGCTCCTGGTCGGCCACCTGATCTTCCCGTTCATGTTCTGGATGGACAAGACTTGGTCGCCGGAGCTGTGGGTCATGTTCGCGCTGTGGCTGCCGCTGATCGTGGTGCTGACGGTGGGGATGCTGCCCTTCATGAAGGGGGCCGTGATCGGCATCGCCTGGGCGAACGGCATCACGCGCGAGACGGCGCGCCAGTGACCAGCCGGCGGGCCTGGAGCCGCCTCCGTTCGCCCGGGCTCACGGCAGCGTCTCCCGGTCCTTGCTTGGCGAGCATCTTCACCCGCTCAGGTGATTTCACCTGAGCGGGATCTGCTCTAGCCCCCCGCCCGCGTCATCAGCCCGTGGGCGAGATCGGCGGCCAGGGCCGCCGGCGCACGTTGCGCCGGATCGCCGTGGCCGCCACCGCCCGGCGTCGCCAGCGACACGGTGTCGCCCGCCTTCAGCACGTATTGCCGCTTGGGGTCGACCTTCTCGCCGTTGATCTTCAGCACGCCCGGTGCGCCGTCCTGCCCACCCTCGATGCCGAAGGCGGGGAAGATGGTGCGCTCGGCGAGGAAGGACACGGCGATCGGCGTCGGGGACCGGCTTTCGAGCAGGATCTCCTGCCCCAGCCCGCCGCGATGGCGCCCCTGCCCGCCGCTGTCGGGCCGCAGGCGCTTGTGGTGGATGCGGATCGGCGCGATGTGCTCGCTGATCTCGACGGCCGTCGAGGAGACGTTGGACGGCCAGGACAAGCAGGAGATGCCATCGCCCTGCATGTTCCCGCCCATGCCGCCGTTGAAGAAGAACATGTTGGCGTAAGGCTTGCCGTTCTCGTTCACGCCGGACTGATTCATGCCCCACATGGGCGACCCGCAGGCCGCCATGACGCGTTCCGGCACCACCTGGCCGAGGCAGCCGAACACCAGCATCGGCAGGTAGTGCCCGATCAGCATGCGCGACCCGCCGGGCGCGGGGAATTGCGGGTTCACGATGCAGCCCGGCGGCGCGACGATGCTGATGGGCCGCCAGGCGCCTTCGTTATTCGGCAATGTCGGGCTGGTGCAGACCTTCACCCCGTACATCACCATGGCGTAGGTGTAGCAGAGCGCGCAGTTGATCGCGCGATCCACCTGCGCATCGGTGCCGGTGAAATCCGCGGTGACGGTGTCGCCCTTCACCGTCAGCGCCAGCTTGATCGTGATCGGCGTGTCGAGCAGCCCGTCGGTCTTCAGTTCGCTGCGATAGGTCCCATCGGGCAGTGCCGCGATGGCACCGCGCATCGCGGCTTCGCAGCGACGGTGGATCTCGGCGGCGAGGTCCGTCAGGTCGGCGAGCTGCGCCTGCTCCATCAGGACATGCAGGCGTTCTTCCATCAGGTCGAGTGCCACCACCTGCGCCCAGAGGTCGCCCAGCGTCTGGTCGGGCGTGCGGACATTCTGCCGCAGGATGGCGACCAGCGTGTCATCGGTTACGCCCGCGCGCATCAGCTTCAGCGGCGGGATCTGCAGGCCTTCCTCGAAGACCTCGCGCGGTTCGGGGCTGCGGATCTTGCCGCCGATATCGGGCGCATGCGCAGTGGATGCGCTGAAGGCGACCAGGCGGCCGTCGCGGAAGATCGGTTTTGCCACGGTGATGTCGGGCAGATGCCCGGTGCCGAGCCACAGGTCGTTGGTGATCAGCACGTCGCCCGGGGCGAGCGTCTCGGGCGGGAAGAAGCGCAGGAAGTGCTTCACCGTCTCCGGCAGCGTGCCGATGAAGGAGGGGATGCTCTCCGTCGCCTGCACCAGCGACTGTCCCGCCGCGTCGGTGACGACGCAGGAGAAGTCGTAGGATTCGCGCACCAGCGTGGAGAAGGAGGTACGCACCAGCGCCGCCGCCGCCTCATCCACCAGGGAGATCAGGCGGCGCCAGAGCAGTTCGAGCTCGACCGCGTCGAAGGTGCGGGTGGTGGTGCTGTCGTTCATGGCGTGCGCTCTGCGAGGATGGAACCGTCTGGCAGCACGGCGATGCGTGCCCCGGGGCCGACGATGAAGGTGCTCTCGTTCTCCTCGAAGACCGCGGGGCCTTCGAGCGCCGTGCCGGTCGGCAGGGCATAGCGGTCATAGACGGGCGTGGAGACCGCGCCGCCGGCATCTGGGAAATGCACGTCCCGATGCCCCTTCAGCGCCGCATCGCCGCCGCCGAGGCCATCCAGCCGCAGCGTCCCGCCCGAGCCGGGCATCGGCGCCGACAGCGCGAGGCGAAGTGCGACGAACTGCACATTCGCACCCGGTGGCGTGCGGCCGAACAGGGTGCGGTAGGCGGCCTCGAACGCCGCGAGCACACCATCCGCTGTCAGCGTCTCCGGCAATACAACGGTGATCTCCGATCCCTGGCCGACATAGCGCATGTCAGCGAGCCGCTTAGTCTCGCGGCGCGTCAGGTCCGCCCCCGTGGCGCCGACCACCGCCAGCGCATCGGCTTCCAGCCCCGTGAAGATGCGGGCGGCTTCCGCCCAATCGACCTCGGCGAGGCGCCTGTTGAAGGAGGCAACGCGATCGATGCGCGCGGGGGCCATCAGCATGCCGATGGTGCTGCCCGCGCCCGCGCCTGGCGGGCAGACCACGCGATTGACGCCGAGCTTGCGCCCGACATGCCAGGCATGGACCGGCGCGGCACCGCCGGTCGCCAGCAGCGCGTAGTCCTGCGGCACGCGGCCGCGCTCGGCGATGGCGACGCGGGCCGCACCCGCCATGTTCTCGTTCACCACATCATGGATGCCGAAGGCGCCGCGCGTGGCATCGAGGCCAAGCGTGCCCGCGAGCCCATCCAGCGCATCGCCGGCCTTGCCGACATCGATCGTCATCGTGCCACCGAGGAAGAAATCGGCGTTGAGGTAGCCGAGCGCGAGGTCGCTGTCGGTGACGGTCGGCTCTGACCCGCCACGACCATAGCAGACCGGGCCGGGCTGCGCGCCGGCGCTCTCGGGTCCGACATGCAGCGTGCCGAGTTCGCTGCGCCGGGCGATGGAACCACCCCCCGCACCGATCTCGATCAGTTCCACGGTCGCTATCTGGATCGGCAAGCCCGACCCGCGCAGGAAGCGCTTCGTCCGCGCTGCCTCGAACCCCCAGGCGACGAGCGGATCGCCATCATCGACCAGCGCGAGCTTCGCCGTGGTGCCGCCCATGTCGAAGGCGAGCACGCGGTCGAGTCCCGCATGCCGCCCGAACCACGCACCCGCCAGCGCACCCGCCGCCGGGCCGCTTTCGAGCAGTTGCACCGGCGCACGCTTGGCTTCCGCCACATGTGTAAGCCCGCCATTGGACAGCATCAGGAACAGCCCGCCCGGAATGCCCGCGCCCTTCAGCGCGGCTTCCAGCGTGTCGAGATAGGTCTCCGCGATCGGCCGCACATAGGCATTCGCCGCCGTGGTCACCATGCGCGGATATTCGCGGATCTCTGGCGAGAGTTCCGAGGAGAGCGACAGCGACAGCGCCGGGAAGCGCTTGGCGATCGCTTCCGCCGCCATGCGTTCATGCGCCGGATTGGCATAGGCATGCAGGAAGCAGATGGCGAGGCTGGTCACGCCGGCGGCGACCAGCGATTCCACCTCCCGCAGCGCGGCGTCCACATCCAGCGGCCGCTCCACGCTGCCATCCGGGCCGAGCCGTTCCAGCGCGGCGCGCCGCCAGGGGCGCGGCACCAGCGGCGCCGGCATGTCCAGGAACAGGTCGTAGAGTTCGTATTTCCGTTCCCGCGCGATCTCCAGCACATCGGTGAAGCCGTCCGTGGTCAGCAACCCTGTGGCCGCGCCCTTGCGCTCGATCAGCGCATTGGTGAACAGCGTCGTGGCGTGCACGACGCGGCCGATCGAGGACGGCGCGATGCCGCCCTTGTCCAGCAGCCGCTGCAACCCGGTGATCGCCCCGCGGGAGGGATCGTCGGGTGTCGTGCTCTCCTTCCAGATCACCGCCCTGCCATCCCGCGGGTCGAGGATGACGAGGTCGGTGAAGGTGCCGCCGATGTCGATGCCGAGCGAAAGCGACGCAGCCATGGTGTTCCTTGGGCGCGATGATGATACGGGAAGGAGCGGCGGGATCAGTCGCCGCGGATGTTGTTGGTCTCGACCACCTGGCGCCAGCGGGCGCGGTCGAGCTGGATGCGCTGCGCGAAGGCGTCGCCGCCCTCTCCGAGTGGGATGAGCCCGCGTTCCATCAGTGTGCGCGCGGTCTGCGGGTCGCGCAGCGTGGCCTGGAAGATGTCCACCAGCCCGTCGCGGATCTCCGTGGGCAGGCCGGCGGGACCGACGATGCCGAACCAGTTGTTGATCTCGAGCGTCGGAAAGCGGCCCGCGAGCGGGGCAAGTTCCGGCATCAGCGGCGTCGGCTCGGCGGCCGTGACGCCGAGCGCCTTCAACTGCCCGCCGCGGATGCTGCCCGACACCTCCGCGACATTGGCCACCATCATGTCCACCCGGCCAGCCGAGACGTCGAGCAGCGCCGGCGCGCCGCCGCGATAGGAGATGTGGTTCAGCCTGACGCCGGCCGCATTGGCGAAAAGCAACGCGCCGAGCTGGTTGATCGAACCGTTGCCGGAGGAAGCGAAGGTCGCCGTGCCGTCCTTCTGCCGCGCATAGGCGATCAGCCCGTCGATGTCGCTGAACGGCGCGTCCGGTCGCACCACCAGCGCCATCGGCGTGCCGGCCAGGTTGACCACCGGCGTCAATTCGCGGTCGAGGTCGAAGGGCACTGGAATGCCCGGAATGGCGGGCGCGACGCTGAGCATGCCCATGATGCCGCTGGCGAGCGTGTATCCATCCGGCGCGGCGCGCGACGCGGCCTGCGCGGCGATAAAGCCATAGGCGCCGGAGCGCACCTCGGGCACCGAGGCGACGCTGCGCACGCGCTGCATGCCCTCGGCCACCACGCGGAACAGGATGTCCACCGCGCCACCGGGCGGATAGCCGATGAACAGGCGGATCGGCTGGGACGGCGTCCAGGCGGCGCGGGCCGGGGCAAAGGGCAGCGCGGCGACGGCAGCGCCAAGCAGGCTGCGGCGCGGCAGGGGACGGATTGTGTCGGTCATGATGCCTCCATGCTTCGCCGTCCGGCCCAGCGTTCCCGTGCCGCCGGGTTGGCCCCGGCGATGATCAAGGCAGCGCCATTCATGCGCCTGCCGCATGGGCAGGTTCAGTCCCGCCCTCCGCAACGTTGAGTGTTCGGCGGATGACCGGGGCTGGCAACCGATACTCCCTCATGCCTTCATGAGGGATCGGAATGAAGTCGGGGCTTCAGCATGCGCCGCCACACCCCACCCACCGCCGCCCTGCAGGCCTTCGAGGCCTGTGCCCGGCACCTGTCAGTCTCCCGCGCCGCCGAGGAACTGCACCTGACGCAGAGCGCGGTCAGCCGGCAACTCGCGGGGCTGGAGGCGCTGCTCGGCGTGCGGCTGTTCCTGCGCGTCCGGCAGCGCCTGGTGCTAACCGCCGCCGCCGCGTCCTACGCGCCGCAACTGCGCGCTGCGCTCGCGCGGATCGAAAGCGCGACGCTGGAGGTGATGGCGCATCAGGGCGCGGGCGGGACGCTGACGCTGGCGGTGCAGCCGACCTTCGGCACGCGCTGGCTGATGCCGCGCCTGCCGCGCTTCCTCGCCGCGCATCGCCGCATCGTGGTGAATTTCCGCAACTACACGACGCGGCCGACGCCGCTCGACTTCGCCGCCGAGGATGTGGATGCGGCGCTGATGCTGGAGGAAGCCGCTCGCCCCGGCGTCGCGACGCATCTGCTGGTGGCGGATAGCCGCGTGCCGGTCTGCGCGCCGGCGCTGATGGAGGGCGGGCGCATGGCCGAAGTGGCGGCGCTGGCGCAACACACGCTGCTGCAACATTCGACGCGCCCGCGCGCCTGGTCGGAATGGCTCGCCATGATGGGCGCGGATGGCGTGGACGGCTTCCGCGGCCCACGCTTCCACCACCATGCGATGGTCGCCGAGGCAGCGGCCCAGGGTCTCGGCGTGGCACTGATGCCGCGCTTCATGGTGGCGGAGGAACTGGCGGGCGGCCGCTTGGTCATTCCCTTCGACCGCGCGCTCGATGCCGGGGAAGGCTATGTGCTCGCCTATCCCGAGGCCTCAGCGGACCTGCCGGCGCTGCGGCTGTTCCGCGACTGGCTGCTGGCGGAGGCGGCGGGCGGCTGAACGCGCCGCCCGCTGGCCATCAGCGCGCCGCGCGGCGCTTCGCCGTCGCCGCCAGGTTCGGCTCGCCGGAAGCGTCCAGCACCACGCCGTATTCGGCTTCGGCCTGCGCCACTTCGATCAGCCCGTAGCGCAGGTCGCGCGCCACCAGTGCCGGATCGCGCGCGAAGGGGTCGCCATAGCCGCCGCCACCGGGCATCTCGACGATCAGCCGGTCGCCTGCGGGGATGACCTGGAAGCCCTTCACCTTCATCGCCGCGCCTGAACCGAGCGACAGCCGCCCGAGGCCACCCGGCGCCCCGCCGCTGCGTCCACGCGCGGGGTATTCACCACGTTCGAAGCGTGCCTGGATGCCGAAGGCCGCGGGGTCACGGCTGGCGATCTCCATCCGCTGGCCGAGGCCACCACGCTGCCGCCCCGGCCCGCCGGAACCCTTCCGAAGTTCCTTCCTCCACACCACCAGCGGCGTGATCGCCTCGGTGATCTCGACCGGCACGTTGCGCACGCCGGAAGGGAACGGTGTGGCGGACAACCCGTCCTGCTTCGGCCGCGCCCCGGCGCCGCCCGAATGGAAGGTGGTGACGTTGAAGGCGCGCACGGCGGAACCTTCCGTCCCGGTCAGCCCATGCCCGGCGAGCAGGGACAGGTTCCACAGGCTCGACGTGCCTTCGGCCGGCACCGTGTCCGGCATCGCCTGGTCCAGGCAGCCATAGACCACGTCGGGCAGCATGTGCCCGATGACCGACCGCGCATAGACGGCCGCCGGGTGCGGCGCGTTGACGATGGTGTTCTCCGGCGCGGTGACGATCACCGCATCCAGCGTGCCGGTGTTGTTCGGGATCCAGGGCGCGAGCGCCGCCTTCACGCCGAAGGAGGTGTAGGCCTCCGTGTAGCAGATCGGGCAGTTGATGGCGTAGCGCGACAGGCCGGTGGTGCCGGTGTAGTCCACCTTCACGTGGTCGCCGGCGATGGTCAGCGTCGCGGCCAGCGTCACCGGTGCCTCGAAGCCGTCGATCGTCATTGACGCCGTCCAGGACCCCTGCGGCAGCTTCGCGATGACATCGGCCATGGCGCGGCGGGAGCGTGAGATGATCTCCTCGCCAAGATGGTCGAGATCGGCGAGGTCGAACTCCCGCATCATCTCGACCAGCCGCTTGCCGCCGATGTCATTGCAGGCGATCAGCGCGTAGATGTCGCCCACCACCTGAACCGGCTCGCGCACATTGGCGCGCACCATGCCGAGCAGGTCCTCATTCATCTGCCCTTCCCGCGCGAGGTACATCAGCGGGATGTAGAGCCCTTCATGGTAGATCTGCCGGCCTTCCGCGCTGACGCCAAGGCCGCCGATATCGACCACATGCGTCGTGCAGGCGAACAGCGCGACCGCGACGCCGTCGAGGAAGATCGGCGTGACCACCGTCAGGTCGAACAGATGGCCCGTGCCCTTCCACGGGTCATTGGTGATCAGGATGTCGCCATCCTTCAGCGTCGGCGCCGGGAACGCATCGAGGAAGTGCACCACCGACCGGGCCATCGAATTGATGTGCCCCGGCGTGCCGGTGACGGCCTGCGCCAGCATCCGCCCCTTCATGTCGAAGACGCCGGCGGAGATGTCGCCGGCCTCGCGCGCCGCGGTGGAGAAGGCGGTGCGCACCAGCGTCTGCGCCTGTTCCTCTACCACCGAGAGCAAGCGGTTCCACAGGATCTGGATCTCGATCTCGCCGATCGCGTTGCTCATCGGGCAATCCTCTCGATCAGGATGTGGCCGGCCGCGTTGGGGCCGGCGCGGAAGCCCTCGGGGACCAAGGTGGAGGTCTCGGCCTCCACGATCACGGCGGGGCCGGTGATGCGCGCGCCGGGCTTCAGTGCGGCGCGGTCGTAAATGGCGGCTTCGACCGGGCCGCCCGTGCCCGGATCGATGATACGGCGCCGGCCGGCTGGCGGTGGCGCGGCGGCTGGAGGCGCATCCGGGATGCGCGCGGGCAGCGGCTTCGCTTCCGCCAGCGACAGCGTCCAGGTCAGCACCTCGATCTCCAGCTTCGGGATGATGCGGCCGTAGAGCGCATTGTAGGTGGCTTCGAACGCCGCCTTGAAGGCGTCCAGGCTGGCGGCGCCATAGGGACCGTCGGGCAGCGTCACCGCCACCTCATGCCCCTGGCCGCGATAGCGCATGAAGCCGGTACGCACTTCCTGCAGCACCGCGCCCGGCGCGCCGAGCCGCACCACGGCCTCAGCCTCCGCGCGCATCGATTCGTACAGCCCGTTCACCAGCGCCGCATCGAAGGCGTTGAGGCTGACGAGGCGCGTGCGCACCACCTCATACCCGATGGGTGCGCCGAGGAAGCCATGCGCGGACCCAACGCCGGCGCCGACCGGCACCAGCACGCGATCCATGCCGAGTTTCGCCGCCATGCGCGCGGCATGCAGCGGTGCGGCGCCACCGAAGGCGATCATGGTGCGGCCGGCGGTCTCCTTGCCGTTCTCGACGGCATGGACACGGGCGGCGCTCGCCATGGTCTCCGTGACGATCTCGGTGATGCCGAGGGCGGCCGTCTCCACGGTCATGGACAGCGGCGTCGCCACCGCATTCGTGCAGGCGATGCCCGAGGCCGCCGGATCGAGCGTGATATGCCCGCCCGCGAACAGGGCGGGGTCGATCCAGGACAGCACCAGGTCGGCGTCGGTCACGGTCGGCATTGTGCCGCCACGCCCGTAGCAGGCCGGCCCGGGCATCGACCCCGCGCTGTCCGGCCCCACCGTGATGCGGCCGAGGCCATCGACGCGCGCGATCGAGCCGCCGCCGGCGCCGATCTCAACCATGTCAATCACCGGGATGCGCACGGGAATGCCGCTGCCCTTCACGAAGCGCGCGGCGCGGGCAATCTCGAAGTGCCGCGCCTGCTGCGGCTTCATGTCGTCGATCAGCGTGATCTTCGCCGTGGTGCCACCCATGTCGAAGGCGAGCGCGCGCGGGATGCCGTTCTCGGCAGCGAGGATCTGCGCGAGGATCGCGCCCCCGGCCGGGCCGGATTCCACCAGGCGGATCGGGAAGCGGCGCGCGGTCTCGACCGTCGTGATGCCGCCCGAGGACATGATCAGCAGCAGCGGGCAGGTGCTGCCCAACGCCTTCAGCCCATCCTCCAGCCGTCGCAGGTAGCTCTCCATCAGCGGCAGCACATAGGCGTTGGCGACAGTGGTGGAGGTCCGTTCGTATTCGCGGATCTCGGGGCAGACCTCGGAGGAGATGGCGATGACTTCGGCTGGCAGGTAGCGCGCCAGGATCTCCTGCGCGCGTCGTTCATGCGCGTCGTTCTGGTAGGCGTGCAGGAAGCAGACGGCCAGCGCCTCCACGCCTTCCGCCCTCGCCGCGGCGCCAATGCGGTCGAGCGCGGCTTCGTCCATCGCCAGCAGCACCGTGCCGTCGGCGGCGACGCGTTCCGGCACCTCGAAGCGCAAGGGGCGCGGCACCAGCGGCTCGGGCCGCTCCATGTAGAGGTCGTATTGCTCGAAGCGGTGTTCGTAGGCGATTTCGAGGGAATCGCGGAAACCCTCGGTCGTCACCAGCGCGGTCTTCGCACCCTTGCGTTCGATCAGCGCATTGGTCGCGAGCGTGGTGCCATGGATGACCAGGGCGAGATCGGCGGCCGCGATGCCGGCCTGCGCCAGGATCGCCGCGGTGCCTTCCAGTACAGCGCGCTCCGGCGCGTCATGGGTGGTCAGGACCTTGGTTGACAGGGACCTGTCCGGCAGGGCGAGGACGAGGTCGGTGAAGGTGCCGCCGATATCGACGGCCAGGCGCGCGGTCTTGCTCATCATATCCCTTGCAGTATTGCGGGCGGACGGAAGAAGGCCCCCGCGTCAGTCAACGGCACGAATGTTGGCGGCCTGCACGACGGCCCTCCAGGTCTCCAGTTCCGTGCGCACGAAGGCGGCGAATTCGACGGGCGGCATCGGCGCAGCGTCGAAGCCGATGCGGGTCAGCATCTCCACGATCTCGGGCCGGGCGATGATGCGCGCGATCTCGGCGGCCAGGCGTGCGCGGATCAGATCGGGCGTGCCGGGTGGGGCGACGATGCCGTACCAGTTGGAGATGTCGAAGCCCGGCACCGCGGTGCCGACCGATGGCGTCTGCGGCGACGCCGCCCATGATGCCGCGGAACTGACGGCGAGGAGCCGCAGCTGCCCCTGCTGGACCATCGGCCAGGCGGAGGTGTCGCTGAAGAAGATATCGACATTGCCGGCAATGAGGTCGGTCAGCGCCGGCCCGGTGCCGCGATAGGGCACATGCACCATGCGCGTGCCAAGCCGCAGGTTCATCAACTCGCCCGCAAGATGGGTCCCGGTCCCCACGCCGCCGGAGGCGAAGCGGATCGCATCCGGTTCACGCTTCACCTGCGCGACGAATTCCACAAGGTTCTGGGCGGCAAGGCTGTTACGGCAAACCAGCAGCAGCGGGCTGCGCGTGACCATGGTGACGAAGCCGAGCGCCAGCGGGTCATAGGGTGTGGGCCGCACCACCGGCCCGGCGGTCATGTTGCCGGGGCTGACCAGCGTCAGCGCGTAGCCATCGGGCGGCGACTTCGCCACCGCATCCACACCGATCGCACCGCCGGCGCCGGCACGGTTCTCAACCACCACCGGCTGGCCGAGCAGGGCCGACAGCGGTTCGGCGAGGATGCGCCCCACCGCATCGACGCCACCGCCCGGCGGGAACGGCACGACCAGCCGGATCGGACGGCTGGGGAAGGACTGCGCCCGCGCGGCGGACACGAGGCCGAGCGCAAGGCCGGTGCCGAGAAGGGTGCGGCGGGTGGCGGAAAGGCTCATCGAGGCGGAACTCCTTTGCGATGGGCCGTGACGAAGGCAAGTCCCGACATGCCGCCCCGGTCGTTCGATGCCGGGAGGCGCGTTGGCCGAAGCCTAGATCAGCATCGGGACGCGTGGAATGGGGGCGGGCGTCGAAATTGCGAACATCTCGCATCAACGCCTTCGATGCGTGTTCGCCCTTCCCACCGACGCGAAGCGGCGTAACGATAGCGGCCGACGCAATAGCCATCGCGAGGTGCTTCATGTCGCTCACCAACCAGCCGGATCCCGAGGAACGCCGCCGCGCGGTCGCGCAGGATCTGCAGAACGTGATGCACCCGATCGTGCAGCATCGCGCGCTGGAGAAGTCGCAGATCGTCGTCACGGGGGCGCAGGGTTCGACCATCGTCGACGCGGATGGCACGACCTACCTCGACGCCATGGCCGGGCTGTGGTGCGTGAACATCGGCTATGGCCGCACGGAACTCGCGCAGATCGCCGCCGAGCAGATGGAGCAGATCGCCTATTACCCGCACACGGCGATGAACCTGCCCGCGGCGCGGCTGGGCGAACAGATCAACGCGCTGATGGGTGGCGACTACCACACCTATTTCGTCAATTCGGGCTCCGAGGCGAATGAGGCAGGCTTCAAGGTCGCCCGGCAATACGCCAAGCACGAATTCCCCGGCCAGTTCCGTTTCAAGACCATCGCGCGGCACTATGCCTACCACGGCACGACGCTCGCCACGCTGGCGGCCGGCGGCATGGGCGAGCGCAAGATGAAGTTCGAGCCCTATGCCGGCGAGTTCATCCATGTGCCGGCGCCGACCTGCTACCGCTGCCCGCTCGGCCTCGAATACCCGTCCTGCAAGACCGCCTGCGCGACCGCCTTCGAGGCGACGATCCTGGCCGAAGGGCCGCAGACGGTCGCCGAGGTGATCGTCGAGCCGATCATGTCCGCCGTCGGCATCGCCGTTCCGCCCGACGACTACCTGCCGAAGGTCGAGGCGATCTGCCGGAAGTACGACGTGCTGCTGCATGTCGATGAGGTGATCAACGGCTTCGGCCGCACCGGCAAGATGTTCGCCCACCAGCATTACGGCATCAGCCCGGACATCATGGCGATTGCGAAGGGCATCGTCTCCGCCTACCTGCCGATCGCGGCGACGGTGGTGAAGAACAGGGTGTTCGAGAGCTTCCTCGGCGAAGTCGCGGAAGCACGCCAGGTGATGCAGGTGAACACCTATGGCGGTCACCCGGCAGCCGCGGCGGTCGCCGTGCGCAACATCGAGATCATGCTGGAGGAGAAGCTGCCCGAGCGCGCCGCGACGATGGGCGCCTATCTGATGGAGGGCCTGAAGGACCGGCTGTTCAGGCACGGCATCACGGGCGATGTCCGTGGCAAGGGCCTGTTGATCGGCATCGAGCTTGTGACCGACCGCGAGAGCAAGGTGCAGCTCGACGGCGCGCTGGTCGGCGGCGTCGTCGATTTCTGCAAGGCGAATGGCGTGATCGTCGGCCGGTCCGGCGGCGGCTCGCGGCATTCCAACACCATCGTGCTGTCGCCGCCGCTGGTGATCACCAGGACCGAATGCGACACGCTGATCGAGGTGCTGGACAAGGCGCTGGCGATGACCGTCGCGAAGATGGCCGGCAAGGGCTGACCCACCCCCCCTCGCCACGCCGCGGCGCCGGCCTAAGATAGGCGCCGCGGCCGACCGGCCGATCGCAGGGGGCCAGCACGGCATGATTCGCGCCGCCATCATCGGGCTTGGGACGTGGGGCCAGAACCTGGTCCGCAGCGTGCCAGCTGACAATCCGCATATCCGCTTCGTCGCCGGAGCCACGCGCACGCCGGCCAAGGCGGCCGATTTCGCCGCCGCGCGCGGGTTGCGGATGCTCGACAGCTACGAAGCCGCGCTGGCGGATCCCGGGATCGATGCGGTGGTGCTCGCCACGCCGCATACCCAGCACACCGATCAGATCGTCGCGGCGGCGGCGGCCGGCAAGCATGTCTTCACGGAGAAGCCGCTCGGCGTGAATGCGGCGGCGGCGGCACGCGCGGCCGAAGCCTGCGCGGCGGCCGGCGTCACCCTCTCGGTCGGCTACAACTGGCGCTTCCAGCCGGCATTGCAGCATATCCGCAAGCTGCTGGATGACGGCACGCTCGGCCGGCTGCTGCACATGGAAGGCAATTTCTGCGGCCCCAGCGCCTATCGCTTCCCGAAAGGCCATTGGCGTCATGACCGGGAAGAAGGCCCTGCCGGCGGCATGACCGGGCGCGGCGTGCATGTGGTGGATGCGATGCTCCACCTCGCAGGGCCGATCGCGCAGGTGACGGCGCAGAGCTTCCGCCTGGTGCAGGATTTCGGCATGGACGACACGACGTCGATGCTGTTCCGCTTCAAGGGTGGCGCGACTGGCTATCTCGGCACCGTCATCGCCACGGCCGAGACCTGGCGGCTACAGGTCTTCGGATCGGAAGGCTGGGCCGAGGTCGGCGACGTCGAGCACCTGCACACCTGGGATCTCAAGGTCTGCCGCATCGACCGCGCCAATGTCGGCGTCAAGCAGCAGCCGGAGGTGATCACCTTCTCCAAGACCAGCACCGAATGCGCTGAGCTGGAACATTTCGCCCAGGCCGCCGCGGCGCGGCGCCCGCTGGCGCTGCCCGGCGGGGATGCCGTGCACAATGTCACGGTGCTGGAAGCGATCCTGGAATCCGCGCGCAGCGATGCGCCGGTCCGGCTGGCCTGAACGGGAGCGGATGGGGATGGGCGGACTGACACGACGACAGGCGGCGGCTGTCCTGGCGGGCCTGGCCACCACCGGCCCGGCGCTGGCGCAGATGCCGACGGATTGGCCCTCGCGGCCGATCCGCGTCGTCGTGCCCTCCCCGCCCGGCGGGCCGCCCGACCTGATCCTGCGCGCGATCGGGCCGAAGATGCAGGCCGCACTTGGCCAGCCCGTCATCACCGAGAACCGCGCCGGCGGCGGCGGCCTGGTCGGCACCGCCTTCGTCGCGCGGCAGCCGGCCGATGGATACACGTGGCTGTTCACCACCGCCTCGCACACCAATATCCCGCCCTTCAACGACAACGTCACCTATGACCCGGTGCGCGACTTCACCCATGTGACGCTGGCGGCGCAGAATTTCGGCCAGGCGCTGGTGGTGCACCCCGGCGTTCCGGCGACCAACCTGCAGGAGTTGCTGGCGCTGGCGCGGCGCGATCCGGGCAAGCTGACCTACGTCAACGCCGGTAACGGCACGGCCAGCCACATCCCGGCCGAATTGATGAAGACGATGACCGGGACGGACATCCTCTCGGTGCCCTATCGCGGCGTGGCGGAGGGCATGACGGACCTGCTCGCCGGCCGGGTGGATATGTTCTTCGTCGGCACGCAGATCGCGCTTCAGCATGTGCAATCGGGTGCGCTTCGGGCCATCGCCATCACCGGCGCGCGGCGCTGGAAGGGCATGCCCGAGGTGCCGACCATGCAGGAGCAGGGCCTGGCTGGCTTCGAGGTGGTGAACTGGTTCGGCCTGTGGCTGCCGGCTGGCGCGCCGGCGCCGATGGTCGCGCGTATCCACGCCGCCGTCGCCGCCGCCGTGGCGGATGCCGATGTGCGCCAGCAATTCGACGCGCTGGGCCTCGAAGGTGTTGCGATGCCGCCCGACCGCTTCGCCGCCTTCGTTGCGGACCAGGCGCGCGTCGCGCAGGAGATCGGCCGCCGGGTGAATGCCCCGCGCTGATCCCGGCTTGATCGATTGGCCGCATGGCGCGCAAATGGCGCGCGGTTTCAAGGGGGCCTTGTGGGCATGCCGGCATCGGTGATCGTTCTTGGCGCGGGCATGGTGGGGGTCTCGGTGGCGCTGCATCTGCGCCGGCGCGGCCATGACGTGCTGCTGGTGGACCGGCAGGAGCCCGGTCTCGGCGCATCCTTCGGCAATGGCGGACTGATCCAGCGGGAGGCGGTGCACCCGCATCCCTTCCCGCGCGACATGTCCGAGATCATGCGCATCGCGCGCAACAAGTCGATCGATGCCTATTACCACTGGGGCGCGCTGCCGGGGCTCGCCACGCCGCTGCTCCGCTACTGGTGGAATTCCGAGCCGCATCGCTACGCCCGCATCGCCGAGGCCTATGCGAAGCTGATCGAGACCTGCCTCGACGAGCACTACGCCATCGCGCACGGCACCGACGCCATGCCGCTGCTGCGGCCAATCGGCTGGATCCGCATGTTCTCCGATGAGGCGAGCTTCGCCGCCGCGCTGGCCAGGGCCGAGGAAGGCAAGCGGCTGCACGGCGTGAACTTCGCCACGATGGACAGCAAGGGCCTGGCGGCCGCCGAGCCGTCCCTGCTGAAGACCCGCCATGGCGCGATCCACTGGACCGATCCGGTGTCGGTCAGCGATCCGCATGGGTTGGTAATGTCCTATGCGCGGCGCTTCGCGGAGGCCGGCGGGCGTTTTGTGGTCGGCGATGCGGCGTCGCTGACCCGCGTGGACGCCGGTTGGCGCGTGCAGACGGCCGATGGGCCGGCGGAGGCCGAGCAGGTCGTCGTCGCGCTCGGCGCCTTCGCCAACAAGGTGACGAAGCCGCTTGGCTACGACCCGCCGACCTTCGGCAAGCGCGGCTACCACAAGCATTTCGCCCTGCAGGGCAATGCGGTGCTGAACCGGCCCATACTGGATACCGAGAGTTCCTTCCTGTTGGCGCCCATGCGCGCCGGCGTGCGACTGACGACGGGCGCCGAATTCGCGGGTATCGACGAGGCACCGACGCCGGTGCAGTTGGCGCGTGCGGAACCTGTCGCGCGCACCCTGCTGCCGCTGGGCGATGCGGTGGAACGCGAACCCTGGATGGGCGTGCGACCCTGCACGCCGGACATGTTGCCGATCATCGGCCCGCTGCCCGGGCAGCCTGGCGCCTGGTGCGCCTTCGGTCATGCCCATCAGGGCTTCACCCTGGGGCCGACGACCGGGCGCCTGCTGGCGGAGATGATGGGCGGCGAGACACCTTTCATCGATCCCACGCCCTACCGCGCCGATCGCTTCTGACCATGCGTATCGCCGTCCTGCAGTTCGCGCACGAGACCGTCACCTTCCTACCTTTCGACACGACGGAGGACGATTTCCGCTATCCGGGTTCCCCCGCGGCGGGGGAGGCGCTGCTCGCCACCGATCCCAAGGGCTACATGGGCGGCTTCGTGCAGGTGGCGCGCGAGTTCGACGGCGTGGAGCTGGTCGGCATCGAATCGCCGCTATGGCCGAAGACGGGCACCGGGTCAGGCTGGATTACCAATGAGGCCTTCGAGACCTTCGTTGGCCGCCAGATCGAGGACCTGAAGGCGCAGGGGCCCTTCGACGGCGCCTATCTTGCCCTGCATGGCGCGATGGGCGTGCGTGGCGTGCCGCGGCCCGAGGCGGAGATCGCAAAGCGCGTGCGCGCGGTGCTTGGCCCGCAGGCGCGCATTGCCGCGACCTTCGATCCGCATGGCAATGAGGATGCGGAGTTCCTCCGCCACGCCGACCTCGCCTTCGCGGTGAAGTTCTTCCCGCATTACGACATGCATCTGCAGGGACAGCGCGCGGCGCGGATGTTGGTGCGCGCGATCCGCGGCGACTACCGCGCGGCGAGCGTGACCCGGCAGCTGCCGATCCTCGCCCCGACCGTGATGATGTGGACGGGCGCACCGCCCTGGTCCGACCTGATCCAGCGCGCGATGGTGTGGGAGGCGCGGGAGCCGGATCTCTTCGTCAACGTCTATTTCGGCTTCCCGTGGTCGGACGTGCCTGATGCGGGGATGACGTTCCAGGTGATCGCGAACGACAATCCTGCGCTGGCGGGTCGTGTCGCGGAGGACATGGCGCGCTGGGCGTGGCGGCGTCGGGCGGAGCTGGTGGGAGCCGCGACGGTGCATCGCATCCGTGATGGCGTGGCGCTCGCGAAGCAGGCCGTGGCGGACGGGCGCGCGCCCGTGGTGCTCGCCGACCACAGCGACCGGTCCGGCTACGCGACCTGGCTGCTGCGCGACGTGATGACACAGGGGCTGTCACGCACGCTGGTCGCGACGATCGCCGCGCCGGAGGCGTTCGCGTCACTGGCCGGTGCGAAGCCGGGCGACGCTGTCGATCTTGAGATCGGCGGCCGGGTCGATCCGTCAGCCGGAGAGCCGGTGCGGATCGTCGGCGAGGTCCTGCTGGTCTCGGACGCGACGACCGCGCGGGCGAAGGGCAGGGGCCAGAACTGGATCGCGATCCGCTTCGGGAACGGCAACGCCGTCGTCCTCAGCCCCTTCCTCGTGCAGATCATGGAACCGCACGAACTCTGGGGCCTCGGCCTGTCCCCGGCCGATTACGACGTCATCGCCATCAAGTCGCGCGTGCATTTCCGCCGCGGCTTCGACGACAGCGGCTTTGCGCCGACCATCTTGCTGGTCGAGCCGGACGAGCCGTTCCTCGGTACGGTCCGGCTCGACGCACTGCCCTATGAGCATCTGCGGGCCGCCGACTACTACCCCTATGGCGGGCCGGCGGATCCGTTCTAGCGGTTCTGCCAGTTCGGCTTGCGCTTCTCGGCAAAGGCCTTCGGGCCTTCGATGTAGTCCTCGCTTTCGAGGTTGCGCTGCTGAGCGGGGTAGATCGTCGTGATCGCTTCGCGCAGCGTCGGCTTGTCCATGCCGGCATAGACCGCCTGCTTCGACGCCCGCACGGCGAGCGGCGAGCATTCGAGGATCAGCGATGCCCAGCGCTTCGCGGCTTCCAGTGCCTGGCCCTGGGGCACAACCTCGTTGACGAAGCCGAGCGTGTGGCCTTCCGCGGCGGAAACACGACGGCCGGTCAGGATCATGCCGAGTGCCTGCTTCTGCCCGATCATGCGCGGCAGGCGATGCACGCCGCCGGCACCTGCGATCAGCCCGACGCGCGGTTCGGGCAGTGCGAAGACCGCGTTCTCGGCAGCGACGATCAGATCACAGGCGAGCGCGATCTCGAAGCCGCCGCCCATCGCCACGCCATTCACCGCGGCGATCACCGGCTTGTCGAGGTCGAAGCGCAGCGTGAGCCCGGCGAAGCCGGTACGTGCCGATGGACCGCGCTTGCCCGCTGCCTGGATCTTCAGGTCGTTGCCGGCCGAGAAGGCACGATCCCCCGCACCGGTCACGATCGCCACCCACAGATCGGGGTTGGCGGCGAACTCGTCCCAGACCTGTTCGAGCTCGTGATGCGCCTCGCTATGCAGGGCGTTCATCACCTCGGGCCGGTTCAGCGTGACGATGCGCAGCCGGCCTTCATCCTGGACGATGCAATGCTTCATGGCGTTGTTCTCCCCTAATCGGCGGTCCAGCCGCCATCGACCACCAGCGCCGAGCCCGTCATCAACGCCGAGGCGTCAGACGCCAGGAACAAGATCGCACCCATCAGATCCTCGACCTGGCCGATGCGGCCGAGCTTGATCTTCGACAGCACGCTCGCCTTGAAGGCCGTATCCTCGAAAAAGGGCCGCGTCAGCGGCGTCTCGATGAAGGTGGGGCAGACCGTGTTCACGCGGATGCGATGCGCGGCGAGGTCCACAGCCATCGCCTTGGTCATCCCCTCCATGCCCCATTTGGACGCGCAGTAGATGGTCCGGTTCGCCCCGCCGACATGGCCCATCTGGGACGAGATGTTGATGATCGACCCGGGTTTCCCGGCCGCGACCAGCCGCTTCACCACCGCCTGCGCGACGAAGAAGGCCGAGCGCAGATTGAGATCCATCACCGTGTCGTAATCGTCACGGGTGACGTCGACGAAGGGCTTGGGACGGTTGGTGCCGGCGTTGTTCACCAGCACATCGAAGGGCTCGGCGGCGGCGATGGCGCGCTCCGCCGCGGCGACATCCAGCACGTCGAGCACCAGCGGTTCCGCCGCACCGCCGGCGGCGTGGATGGCGGCGGCGGCGTCCTCGATCTCGGCCCCGCTGCGCGCCACCAGCGTGACATGGGCGCCCGCATCCGCCAGCGCGGCCGCGGCGGCCAACCCGATGCCGCGCCCCGCCCCGGTCACCAGCGCGCGCCTGCCATCCAGGCGGAAGCTCGGCGTCTTCGGCAATCGCATGGTTCAGTCCGCCGCTGTGCCGTAGGGGATGTTGCGGCCGCCATAGCGGCGCACGCGGATATTCGCCTGCTCGGCATGGCCGACGAAGCCTTCCAGCATGCACAGGCGGGAACAGTATTCCCCGATCATCGCCGAAGCTTCGTCCGTCAGCACACGCTGATAGGTGCAGGTCTTCATGAACTTGCCGACCCACAGCCCGCCCGTGTAGCGCGCCGCCTTCTTCGTGGGGAGCGTATGGTTGGTGCCGATCACCTTGTCGCCGAAGGAGACATTGGTGCGCGGCCCGAGGAACAGCGCCCCGTAATTCGTCATGTGCTTCAGGAAGTAGTCGGGGTCGCGCGTCATCACCTGCACATGCTCGGAGGCGATGCGGTCGGCCTCGCGCACCATCTCCTCCTCGCTGTCGCAGATGATCACTTCGCCGTAATCCTCCCACGCCTTCCGGGCGACCGCAGCGGTGGGCAGGATGGCCAGCAGGCGCTCGACCTCGGCCACGGTGTCGCGCGCGAGCCGTTCCGAATTGGTCAGCAGGATGGCAGGCGAATTCGGCCCGTGCTCCGCCTGACCGAGCAGGTCGGTGGCGCAGAGCTCTCCGTCCACCGTCTCATCGGCAATCACCAGCGTCTCGGTCGGACCGGCGAAGAGGTCAATGCCGACGCGGCCGTAGAGCTGGCGCTTGGCCTCGGCGACGAAGGCATTGCCCGGGCCGACCAGCATGTCCACCGGATCGATGGTCGCGGTGCCGAGCGCCATCGCGCCCACCGCCTGGATGCCGCCGAGGCAATAGATCACATCCGCGCCGGCAAGGTGCTGCGCCGCGACGATGGCTGGCGCCGGCCGGCCCTCGAAGGGCGGGGCGCAGGTAATGATGCGCTGGCAGCCCGCCACCTTTGCCGTCACCACCGACATATGCGCCGAAGCGAGCAGCGGATACTTGCCGCCGGGCACGTAGCAGCCCACCGAGTTCACCGGAATGTTCCTGTGCCCCAGGACCACACCGGGCAGCGTCTCGACCTCAATATCCTTCAGCGCGTCCTTCTGGTGTTGCGCGAAGTTGCGCACCTGCTCCTGCGCGAAGCGGATGTCGTCCAGGTCCCGGGACGAAAGCTGCGACAGGCAGTCGCGGATTTCGGTATCCGTCAGGCGGAAATCCGCACGGTCCCACTTGTCGAAGCGGATCGACATCTCCCGCACCGCAGCATCGCCACGCGCGGCGATGTCGGCGAGGATGCCTTCGACCGTCGCGCGGACCTTCGCATCGTCCTCGGCCCGGGCCTCGGCGTCGCGGCCGCGCTTGAGGTGACGTGCCATGGTCGATCCCTTCTCCTGACCCGCAAGCCCTAGCCCCTGGCCATGCGCTGTCAACCGGATGGTGCCGGGGGGCTATGCTGCGCGGCGCGGGCAGCATAGCCTGAAGGGCCGGCTGCGACCGAGGCGCAGCCATGTCTGGCATTCCCGGGCGAGCGGGATGCAACGGGATGGGAAGCAGGAATGACAGATATCCGATACCTGGCGCCGCAAACGCTGGATGAGGCGGTGGGCGCCTTCGCCGCCGCCGCCGGTGCGGCGAGCATCCTGGCGGGCGGCACCGACCTGCTGGTGCAGATGCGCGCCGGCGTCCGCAAGCCGGGCACGATCATCGACATCAAGAAGATCCCGGCGATGACGGCGATCGAGGACCTCGGCGGCGGCGCATTCCGCATCGGCGCCGCGGTGGCTGGCGCCGTGCTGGCCGAGCACAAGGGCTTCGCCAAGGCCTGGCCGGGCGTGCTGGAAGCGATCAACCTGATCGGATCGAAGCAGGTGCAGGGCCGGGCCTCGCCGGGTGGCAACCTGTGCAACGCCTCGCCGGCCGGGGACAGCGTTCCGGCGATGGTCGCCGCGGGCGCGGTGGTGACGATCCAGGGGCCGAATGGCAAGCGCGAATTGCCGGTGGAAGCGGTGCCTGCCGGTCCGGGCCGCACCAACCTCACGACAGGCGAGATCGTCGTGTCCTTCACCTTCCCGGCGCGGCCGAGGGGGACGTCGGACGCCTATCTGCGCATGATCCCGCGCACCGAGATGGACATTGCCGTGGTTGGCCTCGGCGCCAACCTGACGATGGAAGGCGGGGTGGTGAAGGCGGCACGCATCGGCCTCGGCGCCGTCGCGCCGACCGTGCTGCTGGTCGCGGATGCCGCGGCGGCGCTGGTCGGCACCCGGCTGGACGATGTGGCGCTGGAAAAGGCGGCCGCCGCCTGCCGCGCCGCCTGCAAACCCATCAACGACAAGCGTGGCACCATCGCCTACCGCACCAAGGTGGCCGGCGTGCTGCTGAAGCGCACCGTGGCGATCGCCGCCGCGCGCGCCGGGGGGAACTGAGACGATGTCCAAGACGCATGTGACGACCACGATCAACGGGGAGCCGACGGAGTTCCTCACCGACGCATCGTCCAGCCTGCTCGACGTGCTGCGTGGCTCGCTCGGCCTGACCGGCACCAAGGAAGGCTGCGGCACCGGCGATTGCGGTGCCTGTTCCGTCACGGTCGATGGCCGTCTGATGTGTTCCTGCCTGATGCTGGCGGTGGAGGCCGAGGGCAAGTCGATCGGCACCATCGAGGGCATGGCCCAGGGCGACACGCTGCATCCGCTGCAGCAGAAGTTCCTGGAGATGGCAGCACTGCAATGCGGCATCTGCACGCCGGGCGTGCTGATCTCGGCGCGCGCGCTGCTGGAGAAGAACCCCGACCCGACGGAGGAGGAGGTGCGCTTCGGCCTGGCCGGCAATCTCTGCCGCTGCACGGGCTATGACAAGATCGTCCGGGCGGTGCTGGAAACGGCCGCCGACATGAGGGAGTCCGCGCGATGAACGACATGTCCAACAAGTGGATCGGCGCCCGCACGATCCGCCCCGACGGTGCCGACAAGGTGACGGGCCGCGCGACCTATTCGGCCGACAACACCATGCCCGGCATGATCTGGGGCAAGATGCTGCGCAGCCCGCATGCCCATGCGCGGATCCGTTCCATCGACACCTCCAAGGCCGAGGCGCTGCCCGGCGTGAAGGCGGTGGTCACGGCGAAGGACGTCGTGGACTTCCCGCTCGACAAATCCGTGATGCTCGGCATCCAGGACATGCGCTGGATGTGCCGCAACGTGATGGCGCGGGAAAAGGCACTGTTCCACGGCCACCCCGTCGCCGCGGTCGCGGCGATCAACGAGAAGGTGGCCGAAGCTGCCTGCGCGCTGATCGAGGTGGACTACGAGGTCCTGCCCCACGCCATCGAGGTCGAGGACGCGATCAAGCCGGACGCCCCGATCCTGCATGAATGGAACCAGTTCGAGGGCAAGCCGTCGAACATCACCGGGACCATGGTGCTGAAGGCCGGCGACGTCGAGAAGGGCTTCGCCGAGGCTGATCTCGTCGTCGAGCGCACCTTCACCACGCGCCCCGTGCACCAGGGCTATATCGAGCCTCACGCCTGCACCGTCTCCCACGCGGCGGATGGACGGGTGACGATCTGGTCGTCCAGCCAGGGCCAGTTCATGGTCCGCGCCATGACCTCGCTGCTCACGGGCATCCCGCAGAGCAATATCCGCGCGATCCCGGCCGAGATCGGCGGCGGCTTCGGCGCCAAGACGATCGTCTATCTCGAACCGATCGCGGTGCTGCTGTCGAAGAAGTCGGGCCGCCCGGTCAAGATCGTCATGTCGCGCGACGAGGTGCAGCGCGCGACGGGCCCGGCGCCCGGCTCGCTCATGACCGTCAAGATCGGCGCCAAGAAGGACGGCACGCTGGTCGCGGCCCAGGGCACCTTCTACCTGCAGGCGGGCGGGCTGCCCGGTTCGCCGCTGCGCGGGCCGGTGGGTTGCTCCTTCGCGGCCTATGCCATCCCGAACGTGCTCTCGACCGGCTATGACGTGGTGTCGAACCGGTCGAAGGTCGCGGCCTATCGTGCGCCCGGCGCGCCGCACGGCGCCTTCGCGACCGAATCCGTGCTGGATGAGATCGCCGGGAAGCTTGGCCTCGATCCGCTCGACATGCGGGTGCGCAACAGCGCCAAGCCTGGTGACAAGGCGATCTACGGGCCGAATTTCGGCGACGTCACCTTCGTCGAGACGATCGACGCGATCCGCAAGCATCCGCACTACAAGGCGCCGCTCGACAAGAACCCGCGGCCCGGCGTGAAGCGCGGCCGCGGTGTCGCTTCCGGCTTCTGGTATAATGCGGGCGGCGAATCCTCGGTGCAGGTGAATATCACCGAGGACGGCAACGTCGTTGTCACCACCGGGCATCCGGATGTCGGCGGCAGCCGCGCATCGATCGCGAACGTGGTCGCCGAGCTGATCGGCATCGAGCATTCCCGCGTCAACGTCATCATCGGCGACACGCAGACCATCGGCTTCTCGAATCTGACAGGCGGCAGCCGCGTGACCTTTGCGTCCGCGATGGTCGCGACCGCCTCTTGCGAGAAGGTGATCGGCCAGCTCAAGGACCGCGCGGCGAAGATCTGGAAGATCGACGCCGAGGCGGTGAAGTGGGAGGACGGCATGGCGCTGCCGGCCGGCGACAATGCCGGCAAGTTCCCGCCCTTGTCCCTCAAGGAACTCGCCGCCAAGGCGAATGAGATGGGCGGGCCGATCGGCACTCAGGTCCAGCTCAACACCACCGGCGCCGACCCCGGCTTCGCCACGCATTGCGTGGATGTCGAGGTGGACGTCGATCTCGGCATCATCCGCGTGCTGCGCTACACCGCCGCGCAGGATGTCGGCCGCGCGCTGCATCCGTCCTATGTCGAGGGGCAGATCCAGGGCGGCGTGGTGCAGGGCATCGGCTGGGCGCTGTCCGAGGAATACCTCTACGACAAGAACGGCAAGGTCGATAACGCGACCTTCCTCGATTACCGCATGCCGGTCTGCTCCGACGTGCCAATGATCGAGCCGATCATGCTCGAGATCCCGAACTCCAAGCACCCGCAGGGCGTGCGCGGCGTGGGCGAGGCACCGATCGTCCCGCCGCTCGCGGCCATCGCCAACGCCGTCCATGACGCGCTGGGCGTGCGCTTCACCGCACTGCCGATGTCGCCGCCGCGCGTGACGGAGCGGCTCGACCAGGCCTGAGGCCGAACCGGCCGGGATGCCGCGTCGCATCCCGGCCGTGATCTTCCGTGGAGGGCGGGCGTTGAAGCGTCGGGCGATCTTCGCGGCCGGGGCGGCCACGGTATTGGCGTGCCCTGCCCTGGCATCCGCATGGCGGCCGTCCCAGCCACTGCGCGTGCTGGTAGCCGCCGCGCCGGGCGGCACGCTCGACATCCACGCCCGTGCTGCGCAGGGCCCTTTGACGACGCTGCTCGGCCAATCCGTCATCGTCGAGAACCAGGGCGGTGGCGCCGGGCGTGTCGCCGCGTTGCAGATGGGGCGCGCGGCGCCGGACGGCCACGCGATGCTCGTCGCTTCGGGCGACGGGCTGGTGCTGCAGGACATCCTGGCCGGTGCGCGCCATGGCAAGGCGCGGCCGAACCTGCGCGCCGTGACCATGACGGTCAGCGCGGCGCAGTTGCTTCTCACTCATCCGCGCTCGGGCATCACCGACGTCCAGGGCTATTTCGCCGCGCTGCGGACGCGGGGGGATCGCGTGACGCTTGCCGTCCCGGGCATTGGCGGCATCGCCCACATCATCAGCGAGATGGTGAACCGCGAGCTTGGCGTCAGCGTCACGCATGTGCCCTATCGCGGCGGCGGGCCTGCAACGCTCGACCTGCTGGCCGGGCAGGTGGATGCCATGATCATCACCCTGCCGGCGGTGACGACGCATGTGCGGGAAGGCAGGCTGGTCCCGCTCGCGGTCTCCACGCGGGACCGGGACCCCGCGATGCCCAGCGTGCCGTCCTTCCACGAAACCGTCGCACCCGGCTTCGACGTACCGAGCACGCAGGGCGTGCTGGTGCCCGCCGGCACGCCGGACGCCGCGGTGGCGGCACTCGAACAAGCCTGGCGCGATGCCCTGGCCGACCAGGCGGTGCGCGACCGCCTGCAGGCCCTCGGCTTCGTCATCCGCGCCACGACGTCGGTGGAGTTCGAGGCGAACCTCGCCACCTCCGAGACCCGCTTTGCGCAGGTGATCGCCGCGGCGGGAATCCGCGGCGACGATGGCTAATCGGCGTAGGCCCCCGCCGCCTGGATGATCGGCCGCCAGCGCTCGATCTCCTCGACGTGGTAGCGCCGGTGGAAGGCGAGGCTCGCGCGCTCGGGTGTCGCCGCATCGGTTTGCAGCTCGGCGAAGCGCGCGCGCAGCCGCTCATCCTGCAAGGCGGCGAGCAAGGCGGCATTGATGCGCTGCTGGATGGCCTCCGGCGTGCCGGCCGGCGCGAACAGCCCGTGCCAGGTGCTCATCGTGATCCCGCTCGCGCCGATCTCGGCGGTGGTCGGGACGTTCGGCATACCGGCGAGCCGCGCCGGACTCGTCACTGAATAGGCGCGGATGCGGCCTTCCCGGATGAAGGGCGCGGTATTGGTCGCCTGGTCGCAGAGCAGGTCGATGCGTCCTGCCAGCAATTCGGTGATCGCCGGCGCCGTGCCGCGGAAGGCGACGATGGTCATGCGGTTCTGCGCCTGCTGCTGCATCAGCAGCGCGCAGAGATTGGCCGCCGAGGCGAGGCCGGCCGTGCCGATGTTCAGCGCCTCCCCGCGCCGGGTGATCTCGCCGACCAGGCCGCGCATGTCCTCAGCCGGAAAGCCCGGCCGCGCGATGACGGTCATCGCCGCATCGGACACCAGCCCCAGCGGCGCGAAGCCCGTTGCGGTGTCGAAGGACAGGCGACGGAACAGCGTCGCGCCGGCGGCGAGGCCGACATTCGACATCAGCAGCGTGTAGCCATCGGGCCGCGCCTGCGCGACGCGCTGCGCGCCGACATTGGCGGGTGGCGTGTTCTCCACCACCACCGGCTGCGGCAGGTGGCGTGCCATGGCCTCGCCGACAATGCGGGAGATCACGTCGGTCGGCCCGCCCGCGGCCGCGCCCGCGACGATGACGATGGGGCGGTTGGGATAGTCCTGCGCGTGGGCCGCGAACGGCGCGAGCATGACCGTCGCCGCGCACAGAAGCATCCTGCGGAGTGGCTTCATCACCTTGTCCTCCCGGCGCGTCCGCCTCATCGGGCATCGCGCTGCTGCTTGCATTGCGAGCATCCTCGCTGGAAATGCGCGCCGCGTCACCCCTGCACGTCTTGCCAGCGCCGAAGACACGCCCCTAACCTTCATCCGGTTTCGCATGAAGGAACCCGATGGCAGGCTATTCGGGCTTTCGCATTCTCACCGAGGGGCTCCGCGGCAATGCCGGCTGGAAGCCCGCCTGGCGCAAGGCGGCGCCGAAGCCGGCCTATGACGTCATCGTCGTCGGTGGCGGCGGGCATGGCCTCGCCACCGCCTTCTACCTCGCCGAGGTGCACGGCATCCGCAATGTCGCCGTGCTGGAACGAGGATTGATCGGCCAGGGCAATACCGGGCGCAATACGACGATCGTCCGCTCCAACTACCTGCTGCCCGAGAACAACAATTTCTACGAGCATTCGCTGAAGCTCTGGGAAGGGCTGGAGCAGTCGCTCAACTACAACGTCATGATGAGCCAGCGCGGCGTCATCAACCTGTTCCACAATGATGCGCAACGCAACGCGGCGATGCGGCGCGGCAATTCGATGCGACTGAACGGCATCGACGCGGAACTGCTGGACCGTGAAGGCGTGAAGGCGATGTGCCCGATCGTCGATCTCGACAACGGCCGATACCCGGTGATGGGCGGGCTGCTGCAGCGACGTGGCGGCACGGCACGCCACGATGCGGTGGCCTGGGGCTTCGCCCATGCCGCCGATGCGCGCGGCGTCGACATCATCGAACATTGCGAAGTCACCGGCATGATCGTGGAAGGCGGCGCCATCCACGGCGTGCGCACCACGCGCGGGGAGATCCGCGCACCGAAGGTCGGCCTGGCCGTCGCTGGCAGCACCAGCACGCTGACCGAAATGGCCGGCTTCCGCGTACCGATCGAGACGCACCTCCTCCAGGCCTTCGTCAGTGAGGGGCTGAAGCCGCTGATCGACTGCGTCGTCACCTTCGGCGCCGGGCATTTCTACGTCAGCCAGTCGGACAAGGGTGGGTTGGTCTTCGGCGGCGGGCTGGATGGGTATCCATCCTACGGCCAGCGCGGCACGCTGCGCGAAGCCGAACATGTCTATGCCGCGGGCGTCAGCATGATCCCCGCGCTCGGCCGGCTGCGCGGGCTGCGGTCCTGGGCGGGGGTGATGGACATGACG
Organism: Roseomonas sp. SRI_022; assembly: GCF_057586215.1. NCBI lineage: Bacteria > Pseudomonadati > Pseudomonadota > Alphaproteobacteria > Acetobacterales > Roseomonadaceae > Roseomonas > Roseomonas sp. SRI_022. The sequence goes on along the minus strand of NZ_JBYCZL010000008.1, from coordinate 127,960 downwards.
CCGGACGGGTCCTTCTACATCTGCAAGACGCCGGTGCGGGGCCTCTATATGACGGCGGGCTGGTGCTATGGCGGCTTCAAAGCGACGCCGGGCTCGGGTTGGTGCCATGCCTGGACCATCGCGAAGGATGAGCCGCACCGGCTCAACGCCGCACACACGCTGGACCGCTTCCGCGAGGGCCGCATGCTCGATGAGCGGGGCAATGGCCCCCATTTCTGGGCGCAGTAGAGGATGCGCATCCCCTGCCCCCATTGCGGCGCCCGCGACGAGACGGAATTCGCCTATCGCGGCGATGCGACGGTGACGCGCCCCGGCCCCGAAGCGGGGATCGAGGCCTTCCACGACTACCTGTACCTGCGCGCCAATCCGCGTGGCTGGCAGGTGGAATGGTGGCAGCACAATGCCGGCTGCCGCGCCTTCCTCAAGGTGCTGCGCCATACCGTGACGCATGAGATCCGCGCGGTGACGACCGCGACCGAAGCGCTTGAGGTGCCGCAGCCATGACGCAGCCGCACCGCCTGCCCCAGGGCGGCCACGTCGATCGCGCGACGCGGCTGGCCTTCACCTTCGATGGGCGTCGCCTTGAAGGCCATGCCGGCGACACTCTCGCCTCTGCACTGCTGGCGAATGGCGTGCGGCTGGTCGGGCGCTCCTTCAAGTATCACCGTCCGCGCGGCATCGTCTCGGCCGGCGTCGAGGAACCCAATGCGCTGGTCGAGTTGCGCGACGGCGCGCGGCGCGAACCGAACACCCGCGCGACGGTGGCGGAACTCTTCCACGGCCTGGCGGCTGCGAGCCAGAATCGTCGCGGCTCGCTCGCCTTCGACTGGATGGCGGTGAACGGGTTGCTCTCGCCCTGGCTCGGCGCGGGCTTCTACTACAAGACCTTCATGTGGCCCGCCGCCTTCTGGGAACGGGTCTATGAGCCGATGATCCGCAAGGCCGCGGGCCTCGGCCGCGCATCGGGCCTGCCGGACCCCGACCGGTACGACGCCGCCCATGCGCATTGCGACGTGCTGGTGGTGGGCGCGGGTGCGGCGGGCCTCGCGGCGGCACGCGCGGCTGGCGCGGCCGGCGCGCGCGTGATCCTGGCGGAGCAGGATTTCCTGCTCGGCGGCGACCTGCTGAACGAACCCGGCCTCGAGGCCTGGCGCCGTGAGACCATCGCCGCGCTGGACGGCATCCCCGAAGTGACGGTCATGCCGCGGACCATGGTCTTCGGCTTCTACGATCAGGGCGTGCTGGGCGCGGTGGAGCGCCTGGCGGATCACCTGCCAGAACCGCCCGCGCACACTCCGCGCCAGCGCGCCTGGACGATCCGCGCAAAGGAGGTCGTGCTCGCGACCGGCGCGCATGAACGGCTGGTCGCCTTCCCTGGCAATGACCGTCCTGGGGTGATGCTCGCCGGCGCGGCGCGGACCTACGCGCGGCGCTTCAGCGTGCGCGCGGGCGAAGCGGCGGCGCTCTTCGCCACGCATGACGGCGCCTATGACGCCGCCTTCGCGATGGCGGAGGCCGGGACGCGCATCGCCGCCATCATCGACCCACGCGCCGACAGCCCGGCGATGCAACATGCGCGGGAGGCCGGCTTCACCGTCAAGGCCGGCAGCGTCGTCTGCGGCACTGTCGGCGGCACCGCGCTGCGTGGCATCGAACTGCGCGCGAATGGCGCGGCAGGGCGTGGCGATGCGATGCCTGCCGACCTGTTGATGATCTCAGGCGGCTGGAACCCGGCAGTGCATCTTGCATCCATGTCGGGCGCTGCGCTCGCCTGGGACGATGCGCTGCACGCCTTCATCCCCGGCGCGCCGGTGCAGCGCGAACGCAGCGCCGGTGCCTGCCGCGGCGTGAACGGCATTGGTGCCGCAGCGGCGGATGGCGCGGTGGCCGGGCGCGACGCGGCGATCGCCGCGGGCTTCGCGGCCGCATCGGACATCCCCTTGCCGCATGCGCCGCTGCCCGATCACCGCCCGCATCCGGTCTGGGAAGTGCAAGGCAACGGCAAGGCCTTCGTCGATCTCCAGGACGATGTGACGGCCGACGACATCCGCCTCGCCCATCGCGAGGGCTTCAGCCATATCGAGCACGCCAAGCGCTACACCACCCACGCCATGGGCACCGACCAGGGCAAGACCGGCGGCATCGTCGGCGCGGCGGTGCTGGCGGAAGCGCGCGGCGAGCCGGTGGCGACGGTCGGCCTGCCGCGGTTCCGGCCCTACACCGCCCCCATCACCTGGGGCGCGATGGCCGGCGGCGAGGTCGGCGAGCATTTCCAGCCCGTGCGGCGCACCTCGTTGCACGCGATGCACGACGCGCTCGGTGCGGTTTGGATGGATGCCGGCCTGTGGAAGCGTCCCGCCTACTACCCGAAGTCCGAGGATGTCGATGCCTGGGCCAGCGTGAAGCGCGAGGCACGCGCGGTGCGCCAGCGCGTGGGCATCTGCGACGTCTCGACGCTGGGCAAGATCGCGGTGGAAGGACCGGACGCGGCGACCTTCCTCGACCGCGTCTATGCCAACACCTTCTCGACACTGCCGGTCGGGCGCGCGCGCTACGGGCTGATGCTGCGGGAAGACGGCATCGTCTTCGACGACGGCACCACCAGCCGCATCGGGCCGGAGCGCTTCTTCGTCACCACCACCACGGCGCAGGCCGGGCCGGTGATGCAGCATCTCGAATTCCATCTCGCCAGCGCCTGGCCGGATCTCGACGTCAGCCTGGCGAGCGTCACCGACCAATGGGCGGCGATCGCGATCGCCGGTCCGAAGGCGCGCGACGTGGTGGCCGGCGTGGTGCAGGGCATCGACCTGTCCAACGACGCCTTCCCTTTCATGGCGGTATCGGATTGTGTCGCGGCCGGCGTGCCGGCCCGGCTGTTCCGCATCTCCTTCTCCGGTGAGCTCGCCTATGAGATCGCCATGCCCGCCGGTTACGCGGCGCATGTCTGGCAGGCGGCGATGGCGGCCGGCGCGGCGCATGGCATCGAACCCTATGGCATGGAGGCGCTCGGCCTGTTGCGCATCGAGAAGGGGCATGTCGCCGGATCGGAACTGAACGGCCAGACCACGGCCCATGACCTCGGCCTTGGGCGCATGCTGAAGAAGAAGGGCGACTTCATCGGGCGCGTATTGGCGCAACGGCCAGGGATGCTGGATCCGTCGCGCCCCCGCCTGGTGGGCCTGCGCAGCGTCGATCCGCAACGCCAGATCCGCGCCGGGTCGCATCTGCTGGTCAATGGCGCGAGCCAGGGCTGGATCTCCAGTGCAACGCAGTCGGTGGTCGATCCCGGTTGGATCGGCCTCGGTATGCTGCGCGATGGGGAGGCGCTGATCGGCACCGAGATCCGCGCGGCCAATCCACTGTTGGGCGAGGACGTGCCGGTGAAGATCGTCACCCCGCATGGCTATGACCCGGAGAACCAGCTTGTCCGCGCCTGAGCCCACCCATCCGCTGGCGGCCTTCGCCGCGCCGGGCCATCACGGCGCGGCGGGGCCAGCGCCGCTGCGCGTCAGCCTGCCGCGCCGTGACATCGTGCAGGTGATGGTCCGGCGCGGACAGGATGCCGCGCTGGCCGCCGCCATGACGCAGGCCTTCGGCACAGCGCCGCCAGGGCCGGGCCGTTCCGCGGCCGGCGCCGGCGCAACCGCCATCTGGATCCAACCGGGCGCCTGGATGCTGACCGCGCCGCGCAGGGAGGAAGGCGCGCTCGCCACCCGTGCCGCGGAGGCCTTCGCCGGCATCGCCGCAGTCGAGGACCAGAGCCACGGCCGCGTCACCATCGCCGCTGCTGGCCCCGCCGCACGCGCCGTGCTGGCGCGCGGCTGCCGCATCGACCTGCATCCCCGCGTCTTCGGACCGGGCAGCGCCGCGACGACGCAGATCGCCCAGATCGGCTGCCTCATCCACCAGGCGGATGATACGCCGACCTTCGAGCTGACGGTCTTTTCGACCCTGGCCGAGCCCTTCTTCCACTGGCTGATCGAGGCCGGCGCGGGCGAAGGCGTGGTGATCGCGTGACCGCCCAGGCGACGCTGCCGGAGGATGCCGGCGCGCTCGCCGCCGAAACGCCGCTGCTCAGCGTCCGCGACCTCTCGCTGCACATTCCGGTGCCGCCGCATGTGCTGCGCGCGGTCGATGGCGTGTCCTTCGACCTGCATCGCGGCGAGACGCTCGGCCTTGTCGGGGAAAGCGGCAGCGGCAAGACGCTGACCGCGCTGACCCTCATGCGTCTGCTGGAACCGCCGCTCGACCACCTGCCGCGCGGGGAGGTGCTGCTCGACGGTGCCGACATCATGGAACTGAGCGAGACGCGTATGTCCGCGCTGCGCGGCCGTGCGATCTCCATGGTGTTCCAGGAACCGATGACCTCGCTGAACCCCGTGATGACCGTGGGGCGGCAGATCGCAGAGCCGCTGATGCGGCATTTGGGCCTATCCGCCGGCGCGGCGGCGGCGCGCGCCGAGGAGATGCTGCGGCTGGTCGGCATTCCCGACCCGGCCCGCGTGCGGCGCGCCTATCCGCATCTGCTGTCCGGCGGCATGCGGCAGCGCGCGATGATCGCGATCGCCCTGGCCTGCCGGCCTTCCGTGCTGATCGCCGACGAACCGACCACCGCGCTCGATGTCACGGTGCAGGCGCAGATCCTGGAATTGCTGGCCGAGTTGCAGCGCGAGATGGGTAGCGCCATCCTGCTGATCACCCACGACCTCGCGGTGATCGCGGAGACGGCGCACCGCGTCGCCGTGATGTATGCCGGGCGCATCGTCGAGGAAGCGCCGGTCGCCGCGCTGTTCGCGGCACCGCGCCACCCCTATGCGCGCGGCCTGCTCGCTTCCATCCCACGCATCGAACGGCGTCCGGCACCGACGCTACCGGAGATTCCCGGCATGGTACCGAGCGCCGCCGAACGTCCGCGCGGCTGCGCCTTCATGCCGCGCTGCGGCCGCGCCATCTCGGGCTGCGCGGCGGAGCCACCGCCGCTTGGGTCGCTCGCGCCAGGCCATCGCGTCGCCTGCTGGAACCCGGTCGATGGCTGAACCGCTGCTCCGGGTCACGGGCCTTGAGGTCCATTTCCCCATCCGCTCCGCCTTTCTGCGAAGGCGCACCGGCACCGTGCGCGCGGTCGACGGCGTGACGCTGCAGGTCGCGCGCGGCGAGACGCTGGCCCTGGTCGGGGAAAGCGGCTGCGGCAAGACGACCACCGGCAAGGCCATTCTGCGGCTCATTGAACCCTCCGGCGGGTCCATCCGCTTCGGCGGGGAGGAGATCGCGCATCACGCGCCGCGGCAGCTCGCGCCGTTCCGCCAGCGCATGCAGATCGTCTTCCAGGACCCTTATGCGAGCCTCAATCCACGCATGACGGTGGGCGGCATCCTGGCCGCGCCCTTCGAGATCCACCGCATCGGCGATGCCGGGGACCGCGCCGACCGCGTCGCGGAGCTGCTGCGCCTGGTCGGCTTGCCGCCAGACGCCGCGCGCCGCTACCCCCATGAATTCAGCGGCGGGCAGCGCCAGCGCATCGGCATCGCGCGCGCCCTTGCCCTGCGGCCGGAACTGGTGATCGGGGACGAACCGGTCAGCGCGCTGGACGTCTCGATCCAGGCGCAGATCATCAACCTGATGAAGCGGCTGCAGGCGGAACTCGGCCTCGCCTACATCATGATCTCGCACAACCTCGCCGTGGTCAGCCATGTCGCGGACCGGGTGGCGGTGATGTATCTCGGTCGCGTGGTGGAAACCGCGCCGCGTGAGGCGTTGTTCTTCGACGCGCGGCATCCCTACACCCAGGCGCTGCTCTCCGCGGTGCCCGAACCGGTCCCGGGCCGCCGCCGCGCCCGCCAGGTGCCCCAGGGCGACGTGCCAAGCCCGGCGCGGCCGCCGAGCGGCTGTCATTTCCACCCGCGCTGCCCGATGGCGATTCCGCGTTGCGCGGAGGAAGCGCCGGCCTCGCGCATCATAGCCCCCGGCCACGCCGTCGCCTGCCATCTGGTGTCGCCATGATCGGCTTCGTGGCGCGGCGGCTGCTGCAAGCGATCCCGCTGCTGATCGGCGTGTCGCTGATCGGCTTCGGGCTGATGCACCTCGCACCGGGTGGGCCGCTCGCCGTCTATACGCTGAACCCGACGATCCAGGCGCAGGACATCGAGCGGATCAAGATCATCTTCGGCCTCGACCAGCCCGTCCACATCCAATACGTCAAATGGGCGAGCGGCATCTTCTCGGGCAATTGGGGCTACACCTTCTTCGGCGGGCGGCCGGTGCTGGACGTCATCCTGGAACGCGTGCCCGCGACGCTGCTGCTGATGGGCAGCGCGCTGTCGGTCGCCATCGTGCTCGGCCTGTCGGTGGGCGTGCTCGGGGCGGTGAAGCGGTATTCGGTGTTCGACGTGCTGGCGACGACCGGCGCGCTGTTCGCGCTGTCCTTCCCGACCTTCTGGTTCGGCCTGATGGCGATCTTCATCTTCGCCATCGAACTGCGCTGGCTGCCGTCCGGCGGCATGTGGGAATTGGGGGAGGAGGGCAACATCGTCTCCCTGCTGCGGCATCTGGTGCTGCCGACCATGGTGCTGGCGCTGGTCATCACCGCGACCTGGAGCCGCTACTCGCGCTCCGCCTTCCTCGAGGTGATGCACCAGGACTTCATGCGCACCGCGCGTGCCAAGGGCGTGCCGCCGGCCAAGCGGCTGCTGCGCCACGCCTTCCCCAATGCCGCGAAGCCGCTGATCGCACTGCTCGGCGTCGAATTGCCGTTCCTGTTCTCCGGCGCGCTGGTGACCGAGACGATCTTCGGCTGGCCGGGCATGGGACGGCTGTTCGTCGATGCGCTGAACATGAAGGAATACCCGGTGCTGATGGGGATGATGATGTTCACCGCGATCTTCGTCATCGTCGGCAACCTGGTAGCCGACATCGCCATCGCCCTGGTCGATCCGCGGGTGCGGCTGCAATGAGTGCCGCCGCCATCACGCCGCAGGGCCAGGCCGGGCGTATCTGGTCGCGCTTCCGGCGTCATCGCCTGGCACTGGCCGGCGGCATCGTGGTGGCGCTGCTGCTGGCCTCGGCCTTGTTCGCGCCGGTGCTGGCGCCGCAGGACCCGACGCTGCTCGACACCACGCTGCGCTTCCGTCCGCCCTTCGCCGATTGGCGGTTTCCGCTGGGGACCGATGAGCTGGGCCGCGACACGCTGTCGCGCCTGCTGTATGGCGGGCGGGTGTCGCTGACCGTCGGGCTGGTGGCGATGGTCACGACCGTCATGACCGGCGCGCTGATTGGCATCACCGCAGGATTCCTGGGTGGGCTGATGGACACGGTGCTGATGCGCTTCGTGGACACCATGCTCTGCTTCCCGCAGGTCTTCCTGCTGCTGGTGGTCGCCGCCTTCGTGCCGCCGACGCTGCTGTCCATCTCGTTCGTCATCGGCCTGACGTCCTGGATGGAGGTCAGCCGCATCGTGCGCGCCGAGATCCTGCACCTGAAGGAACAGGACTTCGTCGCCGCGGCGCGCGCGTTGGGTGCTTCGCGCGCGCGCATCATGTTCCGCGAACTGTTGCCGAATGCTGCCGCGCCGATCCTGGTGGCGGCGACGCTGAAGGTCGCGTCCGCCGTGCTGATGGAAAGCTACATCTCCTATCTCGGCTATGGCGTGCAGCCACCGCTGGCGTCCTGGGGCAACATGCTGACCAATGCGCAGGGCTACTTCGACACCGTGCCCTGGCTCGCCATCCTGCCCGGGGTGGCGATCACGCTGACCGTGATGGGCTTCAACTTTCTCGGCGACGGGCTGCGCGACGCGCTCGACCCGCGCCTTCGCATGGATCCGTAAACCACAAGAAGAAGGAGGCTCGTGACATGACCATCAGGATCTCCCGCCGCGGCATTCTCGCCGGATCCGCGACGCTGCTGGCAGCGCCCACCGTGTGGGGGCAGTCGATCAACCGGGACCGCATCATCCTCGCCATGACGCAGGAACCGGTGCAGTTCAACCCGCTGCTCTACGTCAATGCCGGCACCGAGAACGTGCCCGAGGCCTGCGTCTTCGACGCGCTGTGGGACGTGAACGAAAAAGGCGACTTCATCCCGAACCTCGCGGCACAGGTGCCGTCACGGCAGAATGGCGGCATCTCGACCGATGGTCTGACCTGGACGGTCAATCTGAAGCGCGACGTGAAATGGTCCGACGGCCAGCCCTTCACCGCCAAGGATGTCGAGTTCACCTACCAGACCATCATGAACCCGGCGGTGGCGGTGCGCAGCCGGTCGGGCTTCGACCTGATCAAGGCCTTCCGCGTGAAGGACGACCACACGATCGAGATGGAGTTGTCCCGCCCCTTCGTGCCGTTCCTGTGGGCATGGCAGAACATGCACATCGTGCCGCAGCACATTCTGGGGCGCGAACAGAACATCCAGACGGCGGCCTTCAACAGCCAGCCGGTCGGCACCGGACCGTATCTGCTGCGCAGCCGCACCGCCGGCAGCCACATGATCTACGAACGCAACCCGAACTATCACCGCGGCCCGGCCAAGGTGCGTCAGTTCATCCACAAATTCGTGCCGGACCAGATGGCGGCCTATGGCCAGGCGCGCACCGGCGAGATCGACTACTTCGCCCTGTCCGGCGTGCCGAACGATCGCTGGACCGAGGCGCGCGCCTTCCCCGACCGCGAATTTCTCGTCTATGCCACTCCGAACGTGCAGTTCATCTACTACAATTGCGGCAAGCCGCAGTTCAGCGACCCGCGCGTGCGCAGGGCGCTGACCATGGCGACCCAGATGCAGAAGTCGATCGACGACATCTATTTCGGCACCTGGCCGCGGACCCTGTCGTACCTGCAGCCGACCCATTGGGCCTATAATCGTGACCTGCGGGACTACACCAACGATGCGGCCGGTGCGGAACGCCTGCTGGATGAGGCCGGGTGGCGCAAAGGTCCCGATGGCATCCGCGCCAAGGACGGCGTGCAGCTGAAGTTCACCATGTCGACCACCGCCGGCAATCCTGGCCGCCAGGGTTGCCAGGCACTGTTCCAGCAGAACTGGAAGGCGATCGGCGTGGAGATGGAAATCCGCAACATGCCGGCCTCGGTCGTGTGGGGCGAATACACGACGCAGTCGCGCTTCGATACGCTGCTTGTGTCATGGGACCCGACCGTTGGCCTCGACCCGGACTACACCGCGCGCTGCCATTCGAAGATGATTCCCGTGAAGCATCGCCAGGGCAGCAACTATGTGCAGTACGAGAATGCGGAGGTGGACCGCCTGCTCGAACTCGGTGTGACACAGACCGAGCAGGCCGACCGCGCCACGACCTACAAGCAGATCCAGGCCATCCTGCATGAGGAAGTGCCCTTCGCTGCGCAGGGCGGTTCCGTGCAGGGGCATCTGAAGCGCAAGCAGTTGCAGGGTCCGACGCCGAACCAATACGTCACGGACATCACCTGGAACGTCTACGACTGGGCCTGGGCGTAACGCGTCAAGCCGGCAGGGCGTCCCAGCCCTGCCGGCTGCGCCAATCCAGCGGCAGGTTGCCGAAGCGCGACAGCTTCAACTGCGACAGGTCCGCGAAGTCGCAATGCCCCTGCAGCACAAGTTGCGCCAGCGCGCGGCCTGTCGCCGGCGACAGCCCGAACCCGACCGAGGACATGCTGGCAACGACGACATTCCCCGGATCCTCGAGCCGATCGAGGATCGGCCTTCCATCCGGCGTGTTCTCGACGATCCCACCCCAGGAGCGGATCACGCGAACATGGCCGAGGCGCGGGAACAACTCGTTCAACCGCCGCGCCAGGCTCGCCACCACCGGCGAATTCACCGGCCGCGGCGTGCCCTCGCCGTCCAGATCGATCCACTCATGCGGCCCGCCGCCATAGGCCAGGTTGCCGCGCAACGTCTGCCGTCCGTACAGCCCGTTGCCATCCACGCCGCCCGTGGCGATCGGCGGCAGCGGTTCGGTGACGATCATCTCGACGCGCGCGGGCGCCATCGGCACGCGATGGCCGAGCGGCGCCGCCAGCGCCGCCGTGTGTGGCCCTGCCGCGATCACCACGGCGTCGCAGCCGATCTCGCCCGCGCTGGTCTCGACCGCCACCGCGCGCCCGCCCTGCGTGCGGATGCCGCGCACCGCGGTGTGCTGCAGGATGCGCCCGCCAAGGCGTTCCACCGCCCAGGCATAGGCCTGGCTGGTGCGCTGCGGATTGGCGTGGCCGCCATACTTCCAATGGATGCCGCCCACGGCGTTGTCGCCCACCCAGGGCACCAGCGCGCGCAGCTCGGTGCGATCCAGCGCCACTGCCTCGAAGCCCTGGTCGCTGGCGAGCTTCGTGGACTTCCACATCCGGTCGAGTTGCCCGTCATCCAGGGCCACCTTCAGCCGATGCGGCCGCCATTCCGTGGGATGGCCGAGCAGCTCGTCCATCATCGGCCACAACCGCTGTTCTTCCTGGAACAGTGGCGAATAGGGATGGGTGCAGCCGCCGCCGTTCCGCCCGCTCGCCTCCCAGCCGACGATACCTTTCTCGACCACCGTGACGGGATGGCCATCCCGCGCCAGCCAGAAGGCGGTGGACAGGCCGGTGACGCCGCCGCCGACGATGACGATCACTTCACCACATCCTCTCCGCTGAGCCGGCCGCCGATATATTCGGCGTTCTCCGGCACCGGCTCCCAATGCGGCAGCCATTGCGCGGCGATGCCGAACCAGCCGGTCCAGTTGGCGCGCAGCGCGGGGTCTTCCTCCAGCGCCGCGAGCACCGACAGCGGCAAGGGCCGCAGCGGCGCGCGATGGGACGCAAGCGGCGCCGGCCCGTCGCGCGACAGCAACGCATGCACCGCTTCCCGGCAGCGGCGTCCCTGGCAGGGACCCATGCCGGCGCGCGTCAGCCGCTTCACCTGGTCCTGGTTCAGCGCACCGAGCGCACCGAGCCCCGCCTCGGGCCCCGCCGCGGCGAGGTAGCGCGGCGGACGCAGCGCGCGCAGATCGCCGGCGGTGACATCCTCGCAGGCGCAGACCAGCGCGTGGTCCTCGGCGAGGGCGGCGTCCAGCCAGGCCGCACGCGCGGCGGGCGCGGTGCCGGCGGCATCGCCCATGATGGCAACGACATCCGACGCATTCGGCACGAAGCCGCCCCGCGATGGATCCCAGCGCATGGCGCAGCCAAGCAGGTCTGGCAGATCCACCATCGGGACCGTGTCCACTGCCATGACGACGGTGTCGCAGGCGACATCCTTCCAGGTCGCGCCGTCCTGCCAGGCGAGGCCCGTCACCTCCTCCCGCCCCTCGATCCGCAGCGGCCCCGGCGTCACGAGATGCGCCACGACATCCAGGCCCACGGCGCGGGCCGCCATGACAACGCCCACCGCAAGCGCGCCGCCACCCACCACCGCAATGCGCCGCCCGGTGAAGGCGCCATAGAGCCGCAACACCGCATCGAAGCCGCGCGCGCCCATCACGCCGGGCAGCGTCCAGCCCGGGAAGGGCAGAACAACGTCGCGCGCACCAGTCGCGATGGTCAGCCGATCGAAGGCCACCAGCCAGGCGGCGTCCCGATCCGCCAGGCCGAGCAGCGGCTTCGGCATGGCACGGCTGGCCTGCCCCTTCACGAAGCCACCCCAGGCGGCAGTGCCGAGCGCGACCTCGACCCCCTCCTCCATCGCCACCATCAGCCCGGGGCGTGCGGCGACGACGCGTTCTTCCATCCGCGCCGCATTCAGGATCGCGGCATCGAAACGCGCGCCGAACAGGTAGGGGATGTCGAGGCCGAACAGGCCGGGATCGAGCGGGTGTTCATCCACCAGCAGGGTCCTGGCGCCGGTCGCGGCCGCGGCGCGCGCGGCGGCGATGCCGGCTTCCCCGGCACCGACCACGACGTGGTCGAAATCGCCGCGGAGCGGGAAGGCCTTGCCGGCGATCGAGGTCGGATCGGGTTCTGCCATGCAATGACGATAGGCGTGCGCGCCACAGCGTCAATCGGCGAGGATGCGCGTGAGGATCGTGGCCACGCGCGCCTCGGCCGCCGCGCGCGCCGGGTGGCGCCCATCCGCCACGACGCGCCGCCCGCGCACCAGCACATCCCGGATCGGCCCGCCGCGCGTGGCGAAGACCAGCGCATCCAGCCAACGATCGCCACTGCGCGCGGCGAGTGACGAATGCGCGGGATCGAGCAGCACCAGGTCCGCCCAGGCGCCGGCCTGGATGCCCGCGGGGCCAGCGCCGAGCGCCTGCGCGCCGCCCGCCAGCGTCGCGTCCCACAAGGTGCGCGCCGTGGAGGCCGCGCGCGGGGCAAGCGCATTGCGGCTGCGATGTGCGAGACGCTGCGAGTATTCGAGCGTGCGGAGTTCCTCCGCCGCCGCAATCAGGATGTTGGAATCGGTGCCGATGCCGAAGCGGCCGCCGGCCTCGCGATACGCCAGGGCCGGGAAGATGCCGTCGCCGAGATTGCTCTCCGTCACCGGGCAAAGCCCGACCACGGCGCCGGCAGCCGCGACGCCGCGCAGTTCCACCTCCGTGCCATGGGTCGCGTGGATCAGGCACCAGCGCGCGGACAGCGGTGCCTCGTCGAGCAGCGCGGTGATCGGCGGCCGACCGAGGATGGCGCGGCAGGCCTCGACTTCCTTCACCTGCTCCGCGGCATGGATGTGAAGGGGTTCCTCCGGCGCGGCGAGGCCGGCGATATCGCGGATCTCCTCGAAGGTGGCCGCGCGCAGCGAATGTGGCGCGAGGCCGAAACTCGCGCCCGGCATCCCGGCGATGGCCCGGCGGCTGCCAGCGACCAGCGCGGCGAAGCCGTCCCGGTCCGACAGGAAGCGTCGCTGTCCCGGCACTGGCGGGCCGCCGCCGACCTCCCCATGCGCGTAGAAACAGGGCAGCAGGGTCAGGTTGATGCCGGTCGCCGCCGCCGCTGCGGCGATGCGCGTCGCCATCTCCGCGACGTCGGCATAGGGCCGGCCATCCGGGTCATGGTGCAGGTAGTGGAATTCGCCGACGCGGGTGAAGCCGGATTCCAGCATCTCGGCATAGGCAAGGGTGGCGATGGCCTCGACATCATCCGGCGTCAGCCGCGCGAGGAAGCGATACATCACCTCGCGCCAGGTCCAGAAGGAATCATCCGCCGCGCCGGCATGCTCCGACAGCCCCGCCATGCCGCGCTGGAACGCGTGCGAATGCAGGTTGGGCAGACCGGGCAGGGCGATGGCGTCGTTCTGCTCAGCGGCGGCGTCCTGCGCATCGGAGCGCACGGCCGTGATGCGCCCGACGGCGTCGATCTCGACCAGCACCTCGCGGCGCCAGCCTTCCGGCAGCAGGGCATGGGCGAGGATCAGCTTGGGCATCGTCGGCTCCGTTCCGCGGCAGCCGGCATGCTTGCACCACCCCCGCGCCGCATGAAACACTCCTCGCAAGAATACAGGAGAGGCAGGATGATCAGGCGGATCGCGACCGTGGCGGCGCTCGGCGTTGCCGTGTCCCTGGGCATGGCGGCTCCGGTCTGGGCGCAATCGACAACGCTCCGGGTCGGCATCGCCTCCGCCGATGCGGGGGTGCTTGATCCGCATCTCAATTCCTCGACGCCGGGCCGCGGCTTCCTGCAGTGGATCTTCAACGGGCTGGTGCGCATCAAGCCCGGCGAATTGTCGCCGGAATTCATGGAACCGGATCTCGCGGAACGCTGGGAAAGTTCCACTGACGGGAGAACCTGGACCTTCCATCTGCGTCGTGGCGTGCAGTGCCATGGCGGCTTCGGCGAATTCACCGCCGAGGATGCAGTCTTCTCGCTGAACCGCGCGGCGACGCGCGATACCTCGGCCTTTTCCTCGGACTATGTGGCCTTCGACCGTGTGGAGGCGGTGGATCGCTACACCGTGCGCATCACGCTGAAGGAGAACATCCCGAGCCTGCTCGGCGCGGTGATGAACTACGCGGGCGGCTTCCAGGTCTGCAAGGCCGCGGTCGAGCAGTTGGGCAACGAAGGTTTCCGTCGCCGCCCGATCGGCACCGGCCCCTTCGCCTTCGCCGAATACGTGCCGCAGCAATACGGCCGCCTCGTCGCCAACGACCAGTATTTTCGCGGCCGGCCGCAGATCCGCGAGGTTATGTATCGCTTCATCCCCTCGGACGCCGCGCGCGACCTCGCCTTCCAGGCGGGTGAGCTCGACATGATCTATGGCCGCCAGGACCAGACGTGGTTCACCCGCACCCAGCAACTGCCGAATGTCCGCGTGGTGGCGATGCAGCCTGCGGAGATGTCGGTCATCCATCTCAACATGACCATGCCGCCGCTGAACGACATCCGCGTGCGGCAGGCCATCGCGCATGCGATCAATCGCGAACAGATCGTGCAGCTGCGTGGGCAGAATACCTCGGTCACCGCGCTGTCGGTCGTGCCGCGCGGCTATCTCGGCCACAATCCGGATGCGCCGCTGCTGCCGCCGGACGTCGCCCGCGCCCGCGCCCTGCTGACCGAGGCCGGGCACCCGAACGGCATCACCATCCGCGCCATCCATACGACGCTGCCCGGGATGATGAGCGTGATGGAAGGCGTGCAGGCGCAGCTCCGCCGCGCGGGCATTACGCTGGAGATCACGCCGGTGGAGCACGCCACCTTCCACGCGCAGATCCGCCAGAACTTGAGCCAGGTGGTGCATTTCCAGGCGGCGCGCTTCCCGGTCGCCGATGTCTACCTGACGCAGTTCTTCCATTCGCGCTCGATCGTCGGCACGCCGACGGCGGTGACGAACTTCTCCCATTGCCGCGTCGCGGATGCCGAGATCGATGCCGCGCGCGGCGAGACCAACCGCGACCGCGCCATCGCCCAATGGCGCGAGGCGCAGGTGAAGATCGTGCGCGAGGTCTGCGCCGTGCCGGTCTATGAGCAGATGCAGCTCTGGGCCTATCGCACCAATCTCGACCTCGGCTACGAGCTGAAGGCGTCGCTGAACCTGGCGCCGCCGCTGCTCGAGACCACGCGCTTCACGCGCTGACGGCGTGACCGCCTTCGTCGCCAGGCGGCTCGGCTTCGCTGTCATCACGCTGTGGGCGGTGCTGACGCTGGTGTTCTTCATCGTGCGCGTGGTCCCCGGCGACCCCGCGCAGGTGGTGCTGGGGGACCAGGCAACGGCCGATGCGATCGCGGCGATGCGCGTCCGCCTCGGCCTCGATCGGCCACTGACCACGCAGTATGTCGAATTCCTGTTCGGCGCATTGCGGGGGGATTGGGGCGTGTCCCTCGTCACCGGACGGCCCGTGCTGTTCGAGGTGATGGACGTCCTGCCCTGGACGCTCGAACTCACCGTCGCGGCGCTGGTGATCGGCGCGGCGATGGGCATTCCCCTCGGCGTCTGGGCGGCAGTGAACCGCAACCTGATCCCGGACTACGTGACGCGGCTGGTCTCGCTGCTCGGGCTGTCCTTCCCCGCCTTTGTCTCGGGCATCCTGCTGCTGATCGTCTTCGCCATCCAGCTGCGCTGGTTCCCGGTGATCTCGGCGCAGTCGGACAGCCTCGGTTCCTGGCTGCGGTCGCTGGCGCTGCCGGCCTTCAATCTCGGCCTCATCATGGCGGCCTACATCACCCGCGTGACGCGCTCCGCGATGCTGGAAGTGCTATCGGAGGACTATGTCCGCACCGCACGCGCCAAGGGCGTGCCCTGGCGCGTCGTGGTTTGGCGACATGCGCTGCGCAATGCGCTGATCCCGGTCATCACTATCGTCGGCCTCTATCTCGGCGTGCTGATCGGCAATTCCGTGCTGACGGAGATCGTGTTCAACCGCCCGGGCCTTGGGAAGCTCATCGTCGGTGCGCTGAACCAGCGTGACTACACCATGCTGCAGGGGATGATGGTGATCTACACGCTGGTCGTCATCGTGGTGAACCTGCTGACCGACCTCGCCTATGGCGCCGCCGACCCGCGGGTGAAACTGAAATGAGCGCCGCGACCGCAAATGATTCGGCGCTGGCCGCCACCATCCGCGCCTTCAATGCGAACAAGACATCGTGGCTTGGGCTTGGCGTCTTCCTGCTGGTGGTGGTGTTCGCCATCCTCGCCCCCTGGATCGCGCCGCATGATCCGCTGGATCAGGATTTCTTCGCCAAGCTGCAACCGCCCTCGGCAGAATACCCGCTCGGCACCGACTATTTCGGGCGGGACATACTCTCACGCCTGCTCTACGGTGCGCGGTATTCGCTGCTGATCGGCCTCGCTTCAACACTGGCGGCGATGGTGATCGGATCCACCATCGGCATCCTCGCCGGCTGGCATGGCGGACGGTTCGACGTGATCGTCATGCAGGCGATGGATGTCATGCTGGCCTTTCCGGCATTGATCCTCGGCCTGATCATCGTTGCGGTGCTCGGCCCGACGCTGATCAACATCATCGTCGCCATCGCCTTCACCTCCATCCCCGCCTTTGCGCGCATCGCCCGCGCGCCGACCATATCCGTCAAGGAGCGGGAGTTCATCGAGGCCTGCCGCTCGCTCGGCTATTCCGACACGCGCATCATGTTCGTCCACATCCTGCCGAACATCTTCGCCGAGATCCTGGTGATGTCCTCGCTCTGGCTCGCCAGCGCGATCCGGACGGAGGCCTCGCTTGCGTTCATCGGGCTCGGCCTGAAGCCGCCGACGCCGACCTGGGGCGGCATGATCCGGGAAGGGTTCGAGAACATCCTCGACAGCTACTGGCTCGCGCTCGCCCCGGGTGTCGCGATCCTGGTCGTGGTCTTCGCGCTGAACCTGCTGGGCGACGGGCTGCGCGATGCGGTGGACCCCAAGCTGAAGGGCGAGCAGTGATCCCCCCCGTCCTCAGCATCACGGGGCTCAACGTTTCCTTCCGGGTGGATGGCGCCTGGCGGCGAGTGGTGGAGGATCTCGCCTTCGACATCGGCCCGCGCGAGACGGTCGCGATCGTCGGTGAATCCGGTTCCGGCAAGTCCGTCACCGCGCTGTCCATCATGGGCCTGCTGCCGCCGGCCAATTCCAAGGTGGAAGGGCGCATCACGCTGGATGGGCGCGACCTGCTCGCCCTGCCGGAATCGGAGATGCGCGGCGTGCGCGGCAACGATGTCGCGATGATCTTCCAGGAACCGATGACCAGCCTCAACCCGGTGCTGACCGTTGGGTTCCAGGTGGCCGAGGCGCTGGTCTATCACCGCGGCATGAACCGCGCGGCGGCCGAAGCCGAGGCGCTGCGCCTGTTCGAACGTGTCCGCATCCCCGCCGCCGCATCGCGCTTCCACGAATACCCGCACCGCTTCTCCGGCGGCATGCGCCAGCGCGTGATGATCGCCATGGCGCTGGCCTGCAAGCCGAAGCTGCTGATCGCGGATGAGCCGACTACCGCGCTCGACGTCACCATCCAGGCGCAGATCATCGAGCTGGTGAAGATGCTGCAGGAGGAGGAAGGCATGTCCGTCCTCTTCATCACGCACGACATGGGCGTGGTGGCTGAGATCGCGGACCGCACCGTGGTGATGTTCAAGGGCCGCGCCGTGGAAGCCGGTGCGACAGCCGCGATCTTCCGCGCTCCGCGTGCCCCCTATACTCGCGCCTTGCTCGCCGCCGTGCCGCAGCTCGGTTCCATGATCGGGCATGGTCGACCGATGCGCTTTCCGGTCGTGGACATTGCGGCGGGCGGCAGCGACACCCCGGTCGAAGTGCCCGATACCGTCCAGGCCGCCGAGCGCCCGCTGCTGGAAGTCGCGAATCTCGTCACGCGCTTCGACATCCGTGGCGGCGTGCTGTCGCGCGTCACGGGGCGGGTACATGCGGTGGAGGATGTCTCCTTCACGCTCCATGCCGGCGAGACGCTGGCTCTTGTCGGTGAATCCGGCTGCGGCAAATCAACCACCGGCCGGTCGATCCTGCGCCTGGTGCCGCCGACCCGCGGTCGGATCCTGTTCGAGGGCACCGACGTCGCCTCGCTCGACAAGACGGCACTGCGGCAAATGCGCCGGCGCATGCAAATGGTCTTCCAGGATCCCTTCGCGAGCCTCAACCCCCGGCGCCGCGTCGGGGATGCGCTGACGGAACCGATCATCGTCCATGGCCTCGCCGGCAAGGCGGAGGCACAGGACCGCGTCGCGACCCTGCTGCGCAAGGTCGGCCTGTCGCCCGACATGGCGTCGCGCTACCCGCATGAATTTTCCGGCGGGCAGCGCCAGCGCCTGTGCATCGCCCGCGCACTCACCCTCGCACCGCGGCTGATCGTGGCGGATGAGGCGGTCTCCGCCCTCGACGTCTCGATCAAGGCGCAGGTGCTGAACCTGATGCTCGACCTGCAGGCCGAGCTCGGCCTCGCCTATCTCTTCATTTCCCATGACATCGCAGTGGTCGAACGCGTCAGCCACCGCATCGCCGTGATGTTCATGGGGGAGATCGTAGAAATCGGCCCGCGTGCCGCCATCTTCGAATCTCCGCAGCATCCCTACACCAAGCGGCTCATGGCCGCGGTGCCGGTGCCGGATCCCGCGCGTCGCGCCATTCGTCGCGGTCTCTCCAATGACGAAATTCGCAGCCCCGTTCGCGCGCCGGATTTCAGCCCTCCGAAACGGCAGTACCGCGAGGTCTCGCCGGGGCATGTCGTGCAGTTGCATGAGGGTGAATGGTGATGCCGCTGCGGCGCAGCATTTTGGGGTTTACTCGCATCCGGAAGGGCGCAAGTCTCCGCGCCGAACCAGCCGGAACGGTGGGAACAATCATGCTGCGCTTCACGCTCTGCCTCGCTGCCTTGCTCGCGCCTGCCGTCGCGCGCGCGCAGGCGCCGATGACCCTGATGGCCTATGCCGGAATCTTCCGCGACAACTACACCTCCGTCGTCGTGAACCCCTTCGGCCCCGTGCAGTATGCGGAAGGCGGCACCAGCGCGCAGATGCTCGGCACGCTGCGCGCACAGAAGGCCGATCCGCAGACCGATGTCGTCATCATGGACGTCACCACCGCCGCCCTCGCCTGCGCGGAAGGGCTGGTGGAACGCATCAATCCCGCAGATTTCCCCATCCTCGCCGAACTCGATCCGATGGCGCGTGAGGCCGGCGGCAATTGCGGGCCGGCCGTCACCTACGACCACCTGGTGATGGTCTATGACACGCGCAGCGTACGCCCCGCGCCCACCGGCCTCGCCGCGATGTGGGATCCGGCGCAGCGCGGGCGCATCGCGTTGTCGGCACCGCCGAACATCCAGGGTCTCGCCTTCACCGCGATCCTCGCCCATGCGAACGGCGGCGACTGGCGCAACATCGGCGCCGCCCTGCCGCGGCTGCGCGAACTCGCCCCCGCGGTGCAGACCTTCGATCCAAACCCGGACGGCTACACGCTGATCCTGAACGACCAGGTGCGCTTCGCGACCGGCTGGAACGCCCGCGCGCAGCTCTATGCCGACCAATCGCAGGGGCGCATCGGCGTGGTGCTGCCGGCCGAAGGCACGGTGTTCCAGATCAACACCATCAACATCGTCACCGGATCGAAGAACCGCGCCCGCGCCGTGGCCTTCTTCAACCATGCGCTCTCGGCCGGGCCGCAGGCCGCCTTCACTGAGCGCATGTTCTACGGCCCGACCAATACGCGCGCGCAGGTGGCCCCCGCCGCGATGGCGCGCACCGCGCTCGCGCCGGAATACCGCAGCCGCGTCATCCCGCTCGACTGGAACGAGATGCTGCGCCTGCGCGAGCCCTGGAACCAGCGCTGGCGCCGGGACGTGATCGCCGCCGCGTCGCGCTGAGCATGCACCTCGAACTCGAGAGGCTGACGCGCCGCTTCGGCACCAACCCGCCGGCGGTGGATACGCTCAGCCTGTCGTTACCGCGCGGGGCGCTGCTCGCGCTGCTCGGCCCATCGGGCTGCGGCAAGACGACGACGCTGCGCATGATCGCCGGTCTGGAACGCGCCGACGCCGGCCGCGTCGTGGTGGATGGGCGCGACGTCACCCCGCTGCCGCCGGAAGCGCGCAACATGGGTGTCGTCTTCCAGTCCTATGCGCTGTTCCCGCATATGACGGCGGCGGGCAATGTCGGCTTCGGGCTGGAGACGCGCCGCCTGTCACGTGCCGATCGCAACGCGCGCATCGCCGAGGCGCTCGCGCTGGTTGGCTTGACCGACTACGCCGCGCGCAAGCCGCGCGCGCTGTCCGGCGGCCAGCAGCAGCGCGTCGCGCTGGCCCGCGCACTGGCGATCCGGCCGGAGTTGCTGCTGCTCGACGAACCGCTCTCCGCGCTCGATGCGCAGATGCGCGATGGGGTACGGGAGGAAATCCGCGCCCTGCAACGCCGCCTCGGCACCACCGCGGTCTTCGTCACGCACGACCAGGCCGAGGCGCTCGCCATGGCCGACCTGGTTGCGGTGATGAACAGCGGTCGCCTTGAACAATGCGGCACGCCGGAGGATCTGTTCGAACGCCCCGCGACGCGCTTCGTCGCCGGCTTCGTCGGCCGCTCCTCTCGCTTCGCGGCAACGGTCGAAGCACCGGGCCTCCTGCGGGCTGGCGGCCTCGCCCTGACGGCCGCAGCAACGCCGACAGGCGGCAACGTCGAGGCCTTCATCCGCCCGCACCATGTCGCGATCGGCCCGGATGGCGCGATCCCCGCGCGCATCGCCACACGCACCTATGAAGGGGCGACGGCGCTGCTGGCGCTGGAGACGCCGCTCGGCCCGTTGCTTGCGGAGGTCCCCGCCACCGCCGCCTGGCGTCCGGGCGACACCACCGCCGCCACCCTGGAACCGGACGCGCTGCGCGTCTTCGCGGCATGATCGGCTGGCTGCTCTGCCTGCCGTCGCTTCTCGTCATCGGGCTCGGCTTCCTGTGGCCGGCAGCGATCCTGCTGCGGATGAGCCTGAACCGCACCGACGACATCGGCGCGATGCAGCCGGATCTGACGGTCGCGACCTACGTTAGGCTGCTCGATGACGACATGATGCCGGACCTGGCAGGCGACACGATCCTGCTCGCCGCCGGCTGCGCGGCGATGGCGGTGGCGCTGGCCTTTCCGGTGGCGTTGGCGATCCGCGCAGCACCCGGGCGCTGGCGGGGACCGCTCGCGCTCGCCGCCGTCGCGCCTCTGCTGGTGTCGGGCACGGCGCGGGTCATCGGCTGGATCGCGATCCTCGGCGATTCCGGGATGGTGAATGGCGTGCTGGCGCTGGTCGGCCTGCCGCCGCAGCGGCTCATCAACAACTGGACCGGCGTGCGCATCGGCCTGGTCGAGAGCCTGATGCCCTATGCGGTGCTGGTGCTGATCGCCGGCCTCGGACGGCTCGATGCGCGGCTGGAGGAAGCGGCGGCGACGCTTGGCGCTGGTCGTCTGCGCACCTTCCTGCGCGTCACCCTGCCGCTCTCCGCGCCGGCGCTGGCGGCGGCCTTCGCGCTGACCGTCGTGCTGGGTGCCTCGGCCTTCGTCACGCCACGGCTGATGGGTGGCGGGCGCGTCTTCGTGGTGGCGACAGAGATCTACGACCTCGCCCTGCAAACGGTGGATTGGCCGGCGGCGGCCGCGCTCGCGGTGATGCTGCTGATGGCGCTGGGTACCGCCTTCGCCCTGCGCGGCCTCCTGCCGCGGAGCCGCGCGTGAATCGCGCGGGCCCACGCCGGCCGGGACCGGTGGTGATCGCCGGCGCCGTGGCCGGCTTCCTTCTGCTGTTGGCGCCGGCGGTGGTGGTGGCCACCGTCTCCTTCTCCTCCGGCGAGTTCCTCTCCTTCCCGCCGCCTGGCCTGTCGCTGCGCTGGTATGTCGCGCTGCTCGGCAATGCGGAGATCCTCTCCGCGCTCGCGACCTCGGCCATTCTCGCAACGTCGGTCGCGATGCTGTCGCTGCTGCTGGGGCTGCCGGCTTCCTATGCCATTGCGCGGCTCGACTTTCCGGGGCGCGGCGCGATCGCGACGCTGCTCGCCGCACCGCTGCTGCTGCCAACGCTGGTGCTGGGCCTCGCGCTGCTGCTGGCCTTGCAGCCGTTGAAGCTGGTGGCGACCTGGCCGGGGCTGGTACTCGCGCATTGCACCGTCGCGGTGCCCTTCGCCGTGCGCATCATGACCACGGCGATCGGCGGCGTGCCGGCGGAACTGGAAGCGGCGGCGCGCACGCTCGGCGCTTCGCCGATCCGCGCGGCGCTGCGCGTCACCGTGCCGCTGGCAGCGCCGGGCGTGCTCGCGGCGGCCGCGCTCACCTTCCTCGTCAGCTTCGATGAGACGGTGATCTCCCTGTTCCTGGTGGGGCCACGGCTGACGACGCTGCCGGTCGAGCTGTTTCGCTATGCCGAGAACCGCACCGACCCGATGCTCGCCGCGCTGTCCATGATGCTGATCGTCATCGCGCTCGCCATCGTGCTGCTGGTCGAACGCGCCGCGGGCCTGACCCGCACCCTTTCGAAGGAGTAAGTCCATGCCGAAATATCAACTCGGCCCCATGCCGGCGCAGATCAGCGCCGAGGTCGTCGCTCTGCTGGAGCAGACGGAAACCGCAACGGTCGGCCACTGGCGCCACTGGGGCTTCGTCGATCGTGGCGTGCAGGCGCTGCTGCGCGGCCGCCGCGTCGCGGGAACGGCGATCACGGTGCAGATCCCGGGGCCGGATTCCACGCTGCTGCATCACGCGCTCGGCCTGCTGCGGCCGGGCGACGTGCTGGTGGTGGATCGCCTCGGCGACACGCGCCACGCCTGCTGGGGTGGCGGCGTCACCGTGGCGGCGAAGGCGGCGGGTGCGAAAGCCGGTGTGGTCGATGGCCCCTGCACCGATCTCGAGGAAGTCGAGGCCTCCGACTTCCCACTGTGGGGCCGCGGCCTCGCACCGATCACGACGCGCATCTACGACCTGGGCGGGCGGCTGAACGTGCCGGTGGCGATCGGCGGCGTCGTGGTCTCCCCCGGCGATGCGGTGCTGTGCGACGAATCCGGCGTACTCGTATTGCCGCCCGAGGAAGCCGAGGCCGAGGCCCGCGCGGCGATCGCGCGGCAGGAACGCGGCCTTGCGACGCAGGGTCGTGTCGCGGCGGGTGAGAAGCTCGGCGACATCAGCGGTGCGACCGCCAAGGTCCTGGCGGGCGGCTGACCATGACGCAGAAGATCGCGATGCTGCAGCCCGTCGCCGAGGAGATGATGGGCATCATCCGGGAATTGCTGCCCGAGGGATTCACCGTCAGCGCCGTGACGGGCCGCACGCCAGATGACCTGAAGGCGGCGATGGCCGATGCCCATTACGGCGTCTGGTGGGATGTGCCGGTCACCGCCGAGATCGTCGCCGCGTCACCCAAGGTGAAGCTGTTCCACAAATGGGGCGTGGGCGTGGACAACATCGACATAGACGCCTGCCGTGCGCGCGGCATCCAGGTCGCCCGTACCACCGGCAGCAACGCCGCGCCGGTCGCCGAATTCACCATCGGCGCGATGATCGCCCTCGCGCGCCGCATCGTGCCGGCGCATATCTCCACCGCCGCCGGCGGGTGGGAGAAGAACGAGGTCTGGAAGCGCAGCATCATGGTCACGGGCAAGACCGTGGGCATCATCGGGCTGGGCTCGATCGGCAAGGGCGTGGCGAAGCGCCTGGCCGGCTTCGACTGTCGCATCCTCTACCACAACCGCAACCGCATCCCGGCGGCCGAGGAAGCCGCGCTCGGCGTCGAATACGCCACGCTCGACGACCTGCTGCGGCAGAGCGACATCGTCTCGCTGAACTGCCCGCTCTCGCCCGAGACGAAGGGGATGATCGACGCGCGCGCCTTCGGGCTGATGAAGCGCGGCGCGCTGCTGGTGAATGTCGCGCGCGGCGGCGTGGTGGTGGAAGCCGACCTGATCCGCGCGCTGGAGGACGGCACGCTCGCCGGCGCGGCGGTGGATGTGTTCGAGGCCGAGCCGCCGCCGAAGGATCATCCGCTGCTGCGCATGCCGAATGTGATTGTCACGCCGCACACGGCGTCCACCGCCTTCGAGAATTCACGCAAGGGCGTCGCCCATTGGCTGGGGAACATCCTGCGCGTGTCGAAGGGCGAGGCGGTTCCCGAGAAGGACCGCGTCGCCTGATCCTGGCTTCGGGGCTGCGTCGCCGCGGCGCAGTCCCGCAAAGCCCTTTAGACGCCTGGCCCTCGATCGCTTCGTGAACTCTCCGGAATGGCTTTGCCAGGCGGTGCCACCTGCGCCACCATGGCCGCCAAGCATAAGAATGCCCGGAGGACTTCCATGATCCGTCGCCGTACCCTTGCCGCAGCGCCGCTGCTCGGCCTCGCGGCGCTGCGCCCCGGCAGCGTCGCCGCACAGCAGCAGTCCGCCGCACCCTGGCCCAATCGGCCGCTCCGCATGATCATCCCCTGGCCGCCTGGCCAGCAGACCGATGTGGCCGCGCGGCTGATCGCACAGTTGCTGACCGAAAGGCTGGGCCAGCCCGTGGTGCCCGACAACCGTCCGGGCGCGGGTGGGCAGATCGGCACCAACGCCGTCGCGAAGGGCACGCCCGATGGCTATACGCTGCTGGCCGCCTCCATCGGGCCGATCACCTTCGGGCCGCTGGTGACGCGCACGCCCTATGATGTGGAGAAGGAGCTGGCGCCGGTCGCGAGCCTTGGCGCCGCGCCCTTCATCGCGCTGGTGAAGCCGGATTTCCCCGCGCGCGACCTACGCGCCTTCATCGATCTGCTGAAGGCCAGTCCGGGGAAGTATTCGCACAACTCCTCGGGCGTCGGCGGCGCGCAGCACCTCGTCACCGCGCTGTTCCTCGCCAAGGCGGGGCTGGAGGCGTTGCACGTCCCTTTCCAGGGTAGCGGCCCCGCCCTTGCCGCACTGCTCGGCGGCCAGGTGGATTTCGGCTTCGACACGCCGGCCGCCGCCGGGCGGCTCGTCTCCTCCGGCCAGCTGCGGGCTCTCGGCGTCACCAGCGCCCAGCCTTCCGCGCTGGTGCCCGGCGTGCCCGCCATCGCTTCGGCCGGCGGGCCGGCGGATTACGATGTCATCTCCTGGTTCGGCGTGATGGCGCCGACCGGCACGCCACGCCCCATCATCGACCGCATCGCCGAGGAAATCCGCCAGGGCGCCGCGACGCCGGAGCTGCGGGAGCGCTTCGCCGGCATCGGCATGGCCGTGGATGGCGCGAATGGACCCGACCAGTTCATGGCCAATCTGCGCAGCGGTTGGGCAACCTTCGATCCGGTGATCCGGCAACTGGGCATCCGGGCGGAGTGACGCGCCGGGCGCTGCTTGCCGCCCGCCATTTGCGCGTGTTTACTTCGCGCCAAGCAGCCCGGCACGGATCGGGCGCGTGGAGAGGAAACGACAGGATGCCCGGGGCCCCGGCAGGCCGCGTGCCTGCATGCTGAGCTACCTGCTGCAGCGCCTCGGCCTTGCGCTCGTTACCTGCGTCTTCATCTCGGCGCTGACCTTCGTGATCATCCGGCTGCCGCCGGGTGACTTCGTCGATGCCTATATCGCCAACCTCGTCGCCAGCGGCAGTTCGGTGTCGCAGGACCAGGCCGCGGCGATGCGCATCGAATACGGCTTGGACCAGCCTGTCATCGTGCAATACGCGCGCTGGATGGGGCGTGTGCTGCAGGGGGATTTCGGCGTCTCGATGGTGTGGCGCCGGCCGGTGAACGAGGTGATCGGCGACCGGCTGTGGCTGACCATGGTGGTCTCGCTCGCCGCCTTGTTCCTGACCTGGGCGATCGCGCTGCCAATCGGCATCTATTCGGCGGTGCGGCAGTATTCGATCGGCGACTACGTCTTCACGACGCTCGGCTTCATCGGGCTGGCGGTGCCGAACTTCCTGCTGGCGCTGATCCTGATGTATCTCGGCTTCCGCTATCTCGGCCTGTCGGTCGGCGGGCTGTTCTCGCCGGAATTCGTGCAGGCGGACTGGTCCTGGGCGCGGGTGTGGGACCTGATGAAGCACCTGCCGCTGCCGGCGGCGGTGCTGGCGCTGGCGGGCACCGCGCAACTGATCCGCATCATGCGCGCCAACCTGCTGGATGAGTTGCGGCGGCCCTATGTCGTGACGGCGCGCGCCAAGGGATTGTCGGAACGACGCGTCGTTTTGAAATATCCAGTGCGCGCGGCCTTGAACCCCTTCGCGTCCTCGATCGCTTATCTGTTTCCCTACCTGGTGTCGGGCAGCATCGTGGTGTCGCTGGTGCTCGGCCTGCCGACCGTGGGGCCGCTGCTGCTGCAGGCGCTGGTGGCGCAGGACATGTTCCTCGCCGGCGCGATCGTGCTGCTGCTTGGCGTGATGACGGTGGTCGGCACACTGATCTCCGATCTGCTGCTGATGTGGATCGATCCTCGCATCCGGCTGGAGGGACGGTCATGAGCGCCACCACCGCCGCATCGCAGGACCGCTGGGCGGAGGCGACACAGCTTCAGCTCACCTGGTGGCGCTTCCGCAAGCATCGGCTCGCGGTGGTCAGCATGGTGATCATCGTCCTGTTCTACATGGTCGCGGCCTTCGCGGATTTCCTCGCGATCAACGACCCGCATGCGACGGATGCGCGGCGATCCTTCATCCCGCCGCAGGCGATCCACCTGTTCGACGAGGACGGCTTCAACCCGCATGTCTATGGCCTGCGCGGCGTGCGGGACCGGCAGACCTTCCAGCTCGTCTATACGCCGGACCCGAACCGCAGGCTGCCGGTGCGGCTGTTCACGCGCGGATATACCTACAACCTGCTCGGCCTGTTCGAGACCGACATCCACCTGATCGGCATCGAGGGCGGGCAGCGCACCGATGGCATCTTCCTGCTCGGTACGGACCAGCTTGGCCGAGACCTGTTCTCGCGCATGATCGTAGCGACGCGGGTGTCGCTGTCGATCGGCCTCGCGGGCGTGACGCTCAGCCTGCTGCTCGGCATCATCCTTGGTGGCATATCGGGGCTCTATGGCGGCTGGGTGGATACCTTCATCCAGCGCATCATCGAGGTTCTGCGATCCATCCCCACCATCCCGCTGTGGATGGGCCTCGCCGCCGCGCTGCCGAACACCTGGAGCACCACGCAAGTCTATTTCGCCATCACCGTCATCATCTCGCTGATCGGGTGGACCGATCTCGCGCGCGTGGTGCGCGGGCGCTTCCTATCCCTGCGGGAGGAGGATTTCGTCATCGCCGCGGAACTCGCCGGCGCCTCGCAGGGGCGGATCATTTTCCGCCACATGCTGCCTTCCTTCGCGTCCCACATCATCGCGGCGGTCAGCCTGGCGCTGCCGGCGATGATCGTGTCCGAGACGGCGCTGTCCTTCCTCGGCCTCGGGCTGCGACCGCCGGCGATCTCCTGGGGGATCCTGTTGCAGGATGCGCAGAACATCCAGGTGCTGGCCAATGCGCCCTGGCTGCTCTCGGCGGCGGTGCCGGTGATCCTGGTGATCCTCGCCTTCAACTTCCTCGGTGACGGGCTGCGCGACGCAGCGGATCCCTATGGCTGAACGCACATCCCTCGCCGTCCGCGACCTCGCCGTCCATTTCGAGATGGAACAGGGCACGGTGCGCGCGCTCGAAGGCGTATCCTTCGACCTGCATGCTGGGCGGACGCTTGGCATCGTTGGCGAAAGCGGCTGCGGCAAGTCGGTCACGGCGCGCTCGATCCTGCGCATCCTCGACCGGCCGGGCAGGATCGTCGGCGGGCGCATCCTGCTCGACCCCGGCTCGGGGGACGAGACCGACCTGATCGCCATGGACCCGGAATCCCGCCGCATGCGCGGCATCCGTGGCGGGCGGATCGGGTTGATCTTCCAGGAACCGATGACGGCGCTGTCCGTCCACTACACGGTCGGCAACCAGATCATCGAGGCGGTGCGCCAGCACGCCGACATCTCCAAGGCGGCGGCGCGCGACCGCGCCATCGAGCTGCTCGGGGAGGTCGGTATCCCGCGCCCCGAATTGCGCGTCGATGCCTATCCCTTCCAGCTCAGTGGCGGGCTGCGCCAGCGTGTCGGCATCGCGATGGCGCTGGCAGGCGACCCCGATATCCTGATCGCGGACGAGCCGACCACGGCGTTGGACGTCACGACGCAGGCGCAGGTGCTGGACCTGCTGCGGCGGCTGCAGCGTGACAAGGGGATCGCGCTGATGCTGATCACCCACGACATGGGCGTGATCGCGGAGATGTGTGACGAGGTCGCGGTGATGTATCTCGGCCGCGTCGTCGAATATGCCCCGGTCGCCGAATTGTTCGCGACGCCGCGCCATCCCTACACTCGGGCGCTACTGCGCGCCGTGCCGACCATCCTGGCCACGCCGCGCCAACGCCTCGCGACGATCGGCGGCGCGGTGCCGCATCCCGGCGCGCGACCCACGGGCTGCGCCTTCCATCCGCGCTGCGCGGACTTCATGCCCGGGCGTTGCGACGCGTCATCACCACCGCCACTGGCACCCGGCCGTGCCGGCGCGTCCTGCTTCCTCGAGGTGACGTCATGAACGTGCTCGAGGTGGATGACCTCAAGAAGCACTACCCGATCCATGCCGGCATGCTGCGGCGGGAGGTCGGACGTGTCCGCGCGGTGGATGGCGTGTCCTTCCATATCGCGGCGGGAGAGACGCTCGCGCTGGTGGGCGAGAGCGGCTGTGGCAAGACCACCGTCTCCCGCTGCATCCTGCGCGCCCTGACACCGACCTCGGGCGCGATCCGATTCAGCCCGGAAGGCAGCGACAACGTCGATCTCGCGCGCCTGTCCAAGCGCGCGATGCGGCCGCTGCGGCGGCACATCCAGATGATCTTCCAGGACCCGTATTCGTCGCTGAATCCGCGCATGATGGTGGGCGACATCATCGCCGAGCCGCTGAAGGTGAACGGTGTGCCGGCCGCCGAGCGTAATGCACGCGTGCTGGAACTGCTCGACCTGGTGCAGATGCCCGCGGTGGCCCGCACACGATTCCCGCACGCCTTCTCGGGCGGGCAGCGCCAGCGCATCGGCATCGCCCGCGCGCTGGCGCTGAATCCGCGCCTGGTGGTGGCGGACGAACCGGTCAGCGCGCTCGATGTCAGCGTGCAGGCGCAGATCATCAATCTGCTGCTGGACCTGCAGGACCGGCTGAAGCTGTCGATGTTGTTCGTCGCGCACGACCTGTCCGTGGTGCGCCATGTCAGCGACCGCGTCGCGGTGATGTATGTCGGGCGCATCGTCGAGATCGCGCCGACCGATGCGCTGTATCGCAGCCCGCGCCATCCCTATACCGAGACACTGCTTGCCGCCGTGCCGGCGCCCGACCCGATGCGTCGCGGCCGCCAGATGAAGGCGACGGGAGAGGTCGCGGACCCCGCCAGGCCGCCGCCGGGCTGCGCCTTCCATCCGCGCTGCCCCTATGTGCAGGACCGCTGCCGCACCGAGCGCCCCGAACTGACCGAGGTGACGCCGGGTCGCTGGACCAGTTGCCACCGCGCCGGGGAGATCGAACTCGCCGGCGTGGCCTGAAACAACAAGGGAGGACGTCATGAAGCGACGCGAATTCGGGGCGACCCTGCTGGCAACGACCGGCCTCGCCTCCGCCGCGCTGGCGCAGTCAGCCGGGCAGGTCCGGGAATCCGGCTTGGTGGGGGAGCTCGAAGGCCCCACCCTGATCGATGACCCCGCGCGCCGGCCGCGGCAGTTCAAGGAAGCGCCGATGCTCACCGAGCAGGTGCGCGCCGGCCGCCTGCCGCCGGTCGAACAACGCCTGCCGCAGGACGTGATGGTGATCCAGCCGCTGCGCAGTATCGGGCGCTATGGCGGCACTTGGCGCCGCGGCTTCATCGGGCCGAGCGACAGCGAGAACGGCAACCGCATCATGTCCGCGGACAAGCCTTTCTTCTTCGACAAGACGGGCACCGAGATCGCACCCTGCCTCTGCAAGGGGTACGAGGTCAGCGAGGATGGTCTCCGCACCACGGTCTTCCTGCGCAAGGGTATGCGCTGGTCCGACGGCACGCCGCATACCGCCGATGACTGGGTGTTCTGGTTCGAGGATCTGTACCAGAACCGCGACCTGGTCGCCGCGCCGGCACCAGAGATGTTCGCCGGCGGCAAGCCCGGCCGTGTCGAGAAGGTGGACGAGACGTCGGTCGTCTTCATTTTCGAGGAACCGAACTATCTGTTCCCGTATCTGCTGGCGGGCGACACGCTGGTGGGCGGCGGCCAGACGCGGCAGCAATCCGATGGGCGCGCCTACAGTGTCTATGCGCCGAAGCACTACCTCAGCCAATTGCTGCCGAAGTACACGCCGCTTGAAACACTGACCGCGCAGGCGCGCGCCGCGGGCTTCTCCAACTGGGTGCAACTGTTCCGCGCGCGATCGGACTGGCGTCTGAACCGCGACCTGCCGACACTCTGCGCCTGGCGGATGACTCAGCCCATCACCGGCCAGCAATGGGTGCTGGAACGCAATCCGTATTTCTATGCCGTCGATACCGAGGGCAATCAGCTACCTTACATCGACCGCGTGCAGCTGACGCTCGCCGAGAATCCCGAGGTCGTGAACCTGCGCGCCGTCGCCGGAGACTACGATTACCAGGAACGCTTCATCGATCTCGGCAAGCTGCCGATCCTGCTGGAGAACCGCGCGCGCAGCCGCTACCGCGTGCATCTCGATCCGGGCTTCAATGGCGGCGACACGGTGCTGTTCCCGAACCTGACCTACACCGAGGATCGCGAGATCGGTGCGCTGCTGGCCGACGCACGGTTCCGCCGCGCCATGTCGCTCGGCATCGATCGGGAGCAGTTGAACGAGGCCTTCTGGCTCGGCCTCGGCACGCCGGGCTCGGTCATTCCCGATCGCATCATCCCCGAAAGCCCGGGCGAGGAATGGCGCACCAAATGGTCCACCCATGACCCGCGCCAGGCCAATGCGCTGCTCGACGCGGTCGGGCTGACGCGCAAGGACCGCGAGGGTTACCGCCTGCGCCGCGACAATGGCCAGCGCCTGCGCATCGAGATCGCGGTGGCGCAGACACTTTCGCCCACCTGGCCGCAGCAGGCGGAGATGATCGTCCAGCATTGGCGCCAGATCGGCCTGGCAGGCGATGTGAAAGTGATGGAACGCGGCCTTGCCATCACCCGCGCGCTGAACGACCAGAACCAGATCCTGATGTGGACCAACAACGGGACGGAGAGCCTGTATCTCTACCCGCGCTATGCCTTGCCGGTGGATCCGACCGCGGGCGTGATGGGCAATGCCCATGCGCTGTGGTTCGCGTCCAATGGCGAGCGCGGCACCGCCCCGACCGAGCCCGAGATGCTGCGCGCCTTCCAGTTGATGCGCGCCGCGGCCGGTCAGCGCCAAGCCGAACGCACGCGTACCGCGCAGGAGATCTGGAAGATCGCCGTCGAGCAGCAATGGGGCATCGGCGTGGTCGGCCTTTCACCCGCTTTCATGGGCGTGCGCGTGGTGAACGAGAAGCTGGAGAATGTCCCGGCCCGCACCGGCGTGTCCCAGCACATCCGCACGCCCTGGGGCGGGCATCCGGAACAGTGGTATTTCAAGGCGTGACTACCTTCATCCGGCCCGGGGCCTTGCCTAGGGCCGGGTGCGCAGGATGCTGAACGCGGCCGTTGGAACTCAGGCGCCGAACAGCGCCCGACCCGGGATCGCCTCGATAAGGCTGCGCGTGTAGTCGCTGCGCGGCGCGGCGAAGACGGATTGGATCGGTCCGGCTTCCTCCACCACGCCGTTGCGCATCACCGCGACCTCGTCGCAGAGTTGCGCCGCCACGCGCAGATCGTGCGTGATGAACAGGATCGACAGGCCCAGCCGGTCCTGCAAGTCGCGCAACAGCGCCAGCACCTGCGCCTGCACGCTGACATCGAGCGCACTGACGGGTTCGTCCGCCACCAGCACCTCCGGCTTCATCGCCAGCGCGCGGGCGATGCCGATGCGCTGGCGCTGACCGCCGGAGAATTCATGCGGAAAGCGATCCGTGGCATCCGCCTCCAACCCGACCAGGGTGAACAGGCGCCGCGCCTCGGCCTGCGCCTCAGCCGCCGCCACGCCGGCCGCGATCGGCCCCTGCGCCACCTGCGCGCCAACGCGGCGGCGCGGATTCAGTGAGGCATAGGGGTCCTGGAACACCATCTGCACGCGCTGGGCGGCTTCCCGCCGCTTCGCAGGCAGCGGCGCACCGCCAATCATGACCTCGCCACCATCGCTGCCAAGAAGGCCGACAACGCAACGCGCCAGGGTGGACTTGCCCGATCCGCTCTCCCCCACCACGGCCAGCGTCGAACCGCGCTTCAGCGCGACAGACACGCCATCCAGCGCGCGCACCGGCTTGCGGCGCCGGAACAGGCCGCGGCTGGCATAGGTCTTGGTCAGGCCGCGCACTTCGAGCACCGTATCGGATGACAGCACGCGCGGTTCCGGCGCATGCAGGCCCGGCACAGCGGCGAGCAGCGCGCGCGTGTAGTCGTGCTGCGGATGGGTCAGCACCTCGCGCGCCGTGCCCTCCTCCACCACTTCGCCCAGGCGCATCACCGCGACGCGATCCGCGATCTCCGCCACCACGCCGAAATCATGGGTGATGAACAGCACCGCGGTGCCGTGGCGCTTCTGAAGGTCCTTGATCAGCGCCAGCACCTGCGCCTGCGTCGTCACGTCAAGCGCGGTGGTGGGCTCGTCGCAGATCAGCACTTCCGGTTCCAGCGCAAGCGCCATGGCGATCATCACGCGCTGGCGCTGGCCGCCGGAGAGTTCATGCGGGAAGGCGCGCAAGGCGCCCTCGGGGTCCGGCAGATTGACCTCGCGCAGGGCGGCCAGGGCGCGGCGCTGTGCCTCCGCGGCATCGAGGCCGAGATGGACACGCCACATCTCGCCGATCTGCGCGCCGACGCTCATCAGCGGGTTCAACGCCGTCATCGGTTCCTGGAAGACCATGGCAACGCGGCGCCCGCGCACGGCACGCCAGGCTTCGGGCGACAGGGCGCAGAGATCCTCCCCGGCCAGCGCCATGTGTCCCGCGGCGATGGACAAGCCGGGCGCCAGCAGACCCATCACGGCCGATGCCGTGACCGACTTGCCCGACCCGCTCTCACCGACCACACAGAGGATCTCGCCCGAGGCGACCGAGAGGGAGACGTTCTCGATCGCATTCTGCCGATCTGCGCCGCGTGGCAACCGGACCGTCAGCCCGTCGATCTGCAGCCGCGTCATCGGCCGCCCGCCAGGCGCGGATTCAGCGCATCGTTCAACCCCTGCCCGACCAGTGAAACACCGAGAATGGTCAGCAGGATCGCGACACCCGGAATGGCCGAGACGTACCACTCCACCCGCAGCACATTGCGCCCCAAGCCGATCAGATTGCCCCAGGATGGCACGTTGGGGTCGGAGAGTTGCAGGAAGGCGAGCGCACTCTCCAACAGGATCGCCACCGCCATGACGACGGAGGCATAGACGATCACCGGCGGCAGCGCGTTCGGCAGCACTTCCCGCAGGATCAGATGCGCATCGCCCAGCCCCTGCACGCGGCAGGCCTGCACGAATTCCCGCGTGCGCAGGGACAGGAACTCCGCCCGCGTCAGGCGCGCCACCGGCGGCCAGGACACCAGACCGATGGCGACCGTCACCGTTTCCATCGTGCTGCCGAACACCGCCACCAGCACCAGCAGCAGCAGGAAGTTCGGCAAGGTCTGGAAGGCCTCGGTCAGGCGCATCAGCGCCGTGTCGGTCGCGCCACCGTAGAAGCCCGCGACCGCGCCGATGGCAATGCCGATCACCACCGCGATGGAGGTGGCGACGAAACCGATCAGCAGCGAGATGCGCGCGCCGTGGAACAGCTGCGCCGCGATGTCCCGCCCCGACGGATCGGTGCCGAGCGGAAAGCGTGGATTGGCCCCCGGCCATTGCAGCGGCCGCCCCGCCAAGCCAAGCGGATCATTCGGATAGAACCAGGACGCCCCCACCCCCATCACCAGCAGCGCGATCAGGACGGCCGACCCGATCAGCGCCGAGGGGCTGCGCGCATAGGCCTTGAGTGCCCGCATCAGGACCCCGCCGAGATGCGCGGATCAAGCCGCGCATAGAGGATATCGACCAGGAAGTTGATGGTGATCACCAGCAATGCCGAGACGAAGACGATGCCGAGCAGCGTGTTGAGATCGCGCTGCACGACGCTCTCATAGGCCAGCCGCCCAAGGCCGGGCAGCGCGAAGACGCTTTCGACCACCACCGATCCACCCAGCATCGTTCCTGCCTGCAACCCGATGAGCGTCACCATCGGCAGCATGGCATTGCGCAGCACGTGCTTCGCCACCACGCGCGTTTCGGTCAGCCCCTTGGCGCGGGCGGTACGCACGAAGTCGAGGCTCAGCACCTCAAGCATCGAGGCGCGCATGATGCGCAGGTAGATGGCGAGGAAGATCAGTCCCAGCGTCAGCGTCGGCAGCACCAGGTGCTGCGCGATGTCCAGCACCGCAGCGATGCCGGTATAGGATTGCGTGATGTCGGTGAAACCACCCGCCGGCAGCCATTGCAGATAGACGCTGAACAGCACGATCGCCATCAACCCGAACCAGAAGGACGGCGTGGCGTAGAACATCAGCCCGAGCGTCGAGATCAGCGTATCCGGCCATCTATTCACCCGCCGCGCGGCCACCACCCCCAGCACCAGGCCGAAGAAGAAAGCGAAGGACAGGGACGCAGCCATCAGCAGGATGGTCGGCGGCAGCCTCTCAAGAATGACCGTCGCGACCGGCTTGCCGTAGATCGCGGAGAAGCCGAGGTCGAGCGTCGCCAGCCGCACCAGGTAGTTCCAGAGCTGCGCCGCGATCCCGAGGTCCAGGCCGTAGAAGCGACGCAACTCCTCGGCCAGCGCCGCGTCGCCGCCGCCCATCTGCGCCATCAGCGCATCCACGGTGTCGCCGGGTGCGAGTTGCAGCAGCAGGAACATCCCGGCGAGGATCAGCAGCAGGGTCGGCAGCGATGCTGCGAGCCGCCACAGCGCGAGGCGAAGAACCCTCAAGATGCCAGCCAGG
Organism: Roseomonas sp. SRI_022; assembly: GCF_057586215.1. NCBI lineage: Bacteria > Pseudomonadati > Pseudomonadota > Alphaproteobacteria > Acetobacterales > Roseomonadaceae > Roseomonas > Roseomonas sp. SRI_022. The sequence goes on along the minus strand of NZ_JBYCZL010000008.1, from coordinate 93,084 downwards.
TGTCATGCCAGGAGGACGAGGCCCAGCGCGGATTGTTGCCCGCATTGCGGATGCGACGGTTGAACACCGAGACGAAGATCTGCTCGATCGGCATCCACAGCGGCAATTCGGTCTGTACCGAACGCACGAAGTCGCCGTAGAGCGCCTTGCGCTTCACCGCATCCGGCTCGGTCGCCGCATTGTCGATGATCGCGTCGATGTTCGCATCGGTCCAACCCCACTGGTTGGTCCAGGGCGCGCCGCGCGGGCTGCCGGAGCGATACCACACCGTGGTGCTGACGGCAGGGTCCGAGCGATACTGATGCCAGCCGGTCGCGAGATCGAAGTTCCAGTCGTTGTAGACGCTGCGCAGGAAGCCGGCGGCATCCAGGCGCACGATCTCCACGCGGATGCCGACCTGCTGCAGCGATTGTTGGATGAAGGTGGTCCATAGCGCGATGTCCTCGCCCCAGGGGGCGGGGTTGAGGCGCAGGTTGAAGCGCACGCCGCCGGCGCCGCGGCGATGCCCGGCCTCGTCCAGCAGGCGGTTCGCCGCCGCGATGTCGAAGCCGTATTGCGGCATGGGCGCGGTCGGATAGTAGTCGGTGGAGACCGAGGGGATCGGCCCGGTGCCTGGCTTGGCGAAGGGACCGAGGAAGTTCTCGATGAAGAAGGGCACGTTCAGCGAATGCGCGATCGCCTTGCGCACGCGGATGTCGGCCAGGATCGGATTGCGGAAGTTGAATTCCAGCGTGTTGGTGCGAACATTGCCCTCATTGCCGCGCGTCGTGGATTCGAAGCGCGGGTCGCGGCCGAGCCGCTGCATGTCGGCGATCGACAGCGCGGAATACGGGCTGAACAGCAACTGTCCCGATTCCATCTGCGCCGCCGCCGCAGCGCGATCGCCCACCACGCGCCAGATGACGCGGTCGAGATAGGGCATGTTGTTGCGCCAGTAGTTGGGATTGCGCTCGGCGATGATGTGCTGCCCGCGCTCGTACTGGACGAATTTGAAGGGGCCGGTGCCGATCGGCGCGTTGTTCGCCGGATTCTGCCGGATGTCCCCGGTCTCGAAGATATGCTTCGGGGACACGTAGCCGAGGTCCGGCAGGCCGCGCAGCAGCAGGCCCTGCGGCATCGGGCGTTCATACTTGAAGATCGCGGTATGCGGGTCCGGCGTCTGCACTTCCGCCAGGAACTGCTGCATCGTCGTCCCGTAGTTGAGGATCTTCTTCCACATCTCCATCGCCGAGAAGGCGACATCGGCCGAGGTGAAGTCCTTGCCGTCATGCCAGGTGACGCCGCGACGCAGGCGGAACACATGGGTCAGGCCGTCCGGCGCGCTCTCCCAGGATTCCGCCAGCACGCCGACCGGATTGCCCTGGGCGTCGAGATCGACCAGCGCCTCCTGCATCTTGCCGCCGACGATGTAGACGCCGGTGGAAGCCTGGAGGGACGGGTTCAGGATGCGCTGCTCGGTGGAGAAATGCACCGTCAGCACGCCGCCGCGGCGCGGTGTCTCCTGCGCCGCGACGCTGGTGGGAATCATCGCGGCGGCGCCGAGCAACAGCATCTCGCGGCGGTTCGGTCCGGTCATGGTCATCTCTCCGGTCGCGTGGATCAGGCAGTCTGGAAGATCACGGCAACGCCGTTGGCAAGGCCCGGCGGACGCGGCGTCGGCGTCGCAAGGACCATGCCGGCGCCGCCTTCCACGGGTAGCGCGTCCTCGCGGCATTGCGCGAGCCGGGCGACGATGGCGCGCGGTGCAAAGGCGATATCGGCGCGGCCTGGCCCGGTCGCCACCAGATGATAGTCACCATCCTGCCGTACCGTGCTGTCGATCGTCGCCGCGAGCTTCGCGGCCGCGCCGGCCGGGTCCTCGGTGGTCGCCAGGGCGCGCAGGATGCGCGTCACGCCATTCGGATGCGCCTGCAGGGACGGCACCCAGACGGCCTCCGGCGTGTGGTGCTGGCAGGCGAAGATGCCCAGGCCGGCGGGGTAGAGCGACGCCGGGAAGCGGAACACGCTGAAGCGTGCCTCCGCGCTGCTGCCATCGGGCATCGGCACCGGGCGGCCGAAATGCAGCGGCCCGACGGAATCGATTCCGCGCGCCCGCAGTGCGTCGGCGCCGGCGGCGGCATCGGTGGTGGTGAAGGCGGCGCGCTCCAGCCCTTCGCGCCGCGCCAGGAAGTCGCGCAGCGCCTGGTTGTGCGGCTGCGGCACCAGCACCGCGAGCAGTTCGAGGTAGTCCTCGCCGAACATCATCGTGTAATTGGCGCTGCCGACATGCGCGCTGTGCAGGCCGCGCGGCGACAGCGTGAAACCGAGCCCGCGCCACGCTTCCGCCGCGGCATCGAGGTCGCGTACGGCAACGACGAGGTGGTCAAGCCCAACGACAGTCGGGATCATCAGTCACACTCCGGTGAGACGCGAACCTTGGCATTGCTGCTGCTGCACCGCAACATCGGCCATACCATCGCACGCATGGGTCGTGACACGATATTGTGCTACTCTCACGAGCACGTCTGCTGCCAAATTTATCTCCCAGACCCCGATTTGCGAAGTCGCTGCCCAGGCGCGACAGTGACACCATGACCGACACGCCGATCGAACGCATCGCCGGGGCCCTGCCACGCCTCTATCCGGGACCCGGTGGCGCCGCGGCCGTGCTGCGGAATGGCGAGGTGATCCTGCGCCATGCCTGGGGCTTCGCCAATGCCGAGCAGCGCCTGCCCTTCACCCCCCACACGCTGTTCCGCATGTGCTCCATCACCAAGCAATTCGCCTGCGGCACACTGCTCGACCAGATGCCGGACCCAACCGCGCTGGACGGTGACCTGCGCGCGCATCTGCCGCTGCTGGAAGGGGCGCTGCCGTCCACGCTGCACCTCGCGCACAACCAGTCGGGGCTACGCGATTACTGGGCGGTGGCCATGCTGCATGGCTCGCCGGCCGAAGCCCCCTTCGGGCTGGAGGAATCAGCCCGTGTCATCGGCGCCACGCGATCGCTGCAATTCGCACCGGGCACCCAGTATTCCTATGTGAACCAGAATTTCCGCCTGCTGACCGAGATGCTGGAAGCGCGCACCGGCCGCAGCTTCGCCGAGTTGCTCCGCACCGGCATCTTCGACCGGGCGGGGATGGAGACGGCCTTCCTCGCCGCCGATACCCGCGCCATGCCCGACGGCACGGAAGGGTATGAGGGCACCCAGGCCACCGGCTTCCGCCCGGCCGTGAACCGCATCCATTGGACCGGGGATGCCGGGATTGGCGCCTCGCTCGACGACATGATCGCGTGGGAGAAGCATATCGACGCGACGCGCGACGATGCGGGGTCGCTGTATCGGCGGCTCTCGGCGCCGGTGCATTTCGCCGATGGCGCGCCAGCCTTCTATGGCTTCGGCCTGGCGCGCGGCACCGAGCATGGCCATACCGCCACGGGCCATGGCGGCGCGCTGCGCGGCTGGCGCAGCAATCGCCTGCACCTGGCGGCCGAACGCCTTTCGGTCGTGGTGATGCTGAACCATCTGTCGGACGCGCATGCGGCGCTGCTCGACTTGCTGGCCGCAGCGCTGGGGGAGGAGCGCGCGGCGCCGTCCGCCGACCTGCCGCCACCGTCCTGGTGCGGCGCCTACACGGACCCGCAGACCGGCCTGTCCGCACGCGTCGAACCGGCCTCGCCCGGCCGCATCCGGCTGCGCTTCGGCCATAGTCCGGAACTGCTGGACCTGCGAGCCGACGGTTCGGCCGACAATCCCCAGACGCGGCTGCAGCCGACCTCGCAGGGCCTGCGCATGGACCGCGCGAAGGAGAACACCACCACGCTGCTGCGCCCCGCCAATGGAGAGCCGCGCCGCGATGCCGCGGGGCGGTATCGTTGCGCGGAGCTCGGGGCGGACCTGACCATCGCCGATGCCGGCGGCACGCTCTACGGCGGCTTCTCCGGGATGCTCGGTACGGGCCGCATGGAATTGCTCGATCCGATCGGGCCCGATCTGTGGGCCCTGCCCTGCCCGCGCGCGCTGGATCACACCCCCCCGGGTGACTGGACCATTGCCATTCATCGCGAAGCGTCCGGGCGCGCGACCGGCGCGACGGTGGGTTGCTGGCTGGCGCGCGGGCTGCGCTACGACTGCGTCGGGGGCTGACGGCTCACGGCGCATCCCCGCGGCCCATCGCGCTTTCGTGCCAGCGGCGCAGCAGCAGGTGCGACAGCAGCGTGAGCAGCAGGAAGATCGCCACCCCCATGCCGGACACCAGCGCCAGCGCGGCGAACATGCGCGGGATCTGCAACTGGTATCCGGCTTCCAGGATGCGGAAGGCGAGCCCTGACGCGTTGCCGCCCGTGCCCGCGACGAATTCCGCGACGATCGCCCCGATCAGCGCGAGCCCGCCGGAGATGCGCAGTCCCGCGAGGAAGTAGGGCAGCGCGGAGGGCAGCAGCAACCGCCACAGCATCTGCCAGCGGCTCGCGCGATACAGCCGGAACAGGTCCACCAGATTGCGGTCGGCGGATCGCAGCCCGACGATCGTGTTCGACAGGATCGGGAAGAAGGCGACGATCCAGGCACAGATCAGGAGGGACAGCGTGACATCATCCGCCCAGATGATGATCAGCGGCGCGATGGCGACGATCGGCGTCACCTGCAGGATGACGGCGAAGGGCAGCAGCGACAGCTCGATGATGCGGGACTGCGCGAACAGCACCGCCAGCAGCAGCCCCAGCGACGCCGCGACCGCCAGCGCCATGGCGGTGATCTTCAGGGTTACCAGCAGCGAGACCGACAGCGTCGCCCAATCCTGCACCAGCGTCCGCGCCACCAGCATCGGCCCGGGCAGGATATAGGGCGGGATGGCGTTGATCCGCACCATCGCCTCCCACCCGCCAAGGAACAGCAGGGCGATGACGGTCGGTGCCAGCACGCGCAGCCATGTCTCCTTCACGCCGCGTGCTCCATGGCAGCGTGCAGGGCCTCGGAGACGATGCGGCACTGCGCGGCGTATTCGGCGGAGGTTCGGAATTCCTCGCCATGACCGGCCGGCGCGTCGATCGTCAGTGACTGTGCGATGCGGCCCGGCCGCGGCGCCATCACCGCGATACGCCGGGCAAGGAAGACGCTCTCGAACACCGAATGGGTGACGAAGACGACGGTGAAGCGTTCCGCCTGCCACAGTCGCAGCAGGTCGTTGTTCAGGCGGAAGCGGGTGATCTCGTCCAGCGCGGCGAAGGGTTCGTCCAGCAGCAGCAGGCGCGGGCGCGTCACCAGGGCGCGGGCGATCGACACGCGCATCTTCATCCCACCCGACAACGCGCGCGGATAGGCACGCTCGAAGCCCTTCAGCTCGACGCGGGTCAGCCATTCGGCGGCGCGGTCCTCGGCTTCGCCGCGATTCACCCCGGCGAGTTCCAGCGGCAGGGTGACGTTGCGCATCACGCTCGCCCAGGGCATCAGCGTCGGTTCCTGGAACACGAAGCCGATGTCGCGGCGCGGATCGGCGGCGGCCCAGTCCAGCGTGCCGGACGAAGGCGCGGTGAGCCCGGCCAGGATGCGCAGGAGCGTGGACTTGCCGCAGCCCGAAGGCCCGAGCAGCGCCAGGAAATCACCCTCCGTGATCGCCAGGTCGATACCGTCCAGCGCCAGCGTCCCGGTGGCGTAGCGCTTGCCGACCCCCCGCAGCGCGACGAGCGTCAAGTCAGCCCCACCCGCTTGTTCACGAATTGCAGCGAGTAGGCGCGCTTGATGTCGAGCCCCGGTGGCGCCGCGCCGGCATCGCGCATGATGGTGTAGAAATTCTCCCACCGCGCATCGGTCATCGCCCCGATGCCGAGCGTCTCGGCATCGCCGGAGACGACGATGCCGCGCTCGTTCATCACCCGCACGGCATAGGCGATGCGGTCGGCCGTCATCTCCGGGTTGTCGCGCATGATCATGCGGTTCGCCGCCTCGACATCCTGGCCACGCATGTACTGCGCCCAGCCTTCGATCGTCGCGCTGACGAATCGCTGCACGACATCGGCCTTCTGCTCGACCATGCGACGCGAGATGTCGATGGTCGTCTGGTAGTTGGGAAACCCCGCATCGGCGATCAGGTGCACCCGCGGCCGCGCCCCGGCCTGCATGGCGGAGAAGGGCTCCGAGGTCAGGAAGCCCTGCTGGATCGCGCCCTTGTCGGCGAGGAAAGGTTGCAGGTTGAAGGTATAGGGACGGATCTGGTCGTCGGTGAGGCCGAAACGCGCACGCAGGAAGGGCCAGTAGGTGATGCGCCCGCCAGCGCCGATCAGCAGCGGGCGCCCGCGCATCTGCTCGAAGCCGGTGATGCCGGCTTCCTCGTGGCTCATCAGGATCTGCGGATCCTTCTGCATGATCGCGGCGATGGTCAGGAAGGGCAGGTTCTCCCGCACATAGGACAGGGCCTGGAACCCGTTCGACATCACCATGTCCACGCGCCCGGCCAGCAGCAGCTGCGCGAGGTTCTGCTGCGGCCCGCCCATGCGCAGGTCGCACTCGATCCCATGGCGGCGATAGATGCCCGCCGCGACCGCCTGGTAGTAGCCGCCCTGTTCTGCCTGGGCGAGCCAGTTGGTCTGGAAGGAAACACGATCGAGCGCCTGCGCCGCGGGCACGCGCGCGCCGGCCACGGCCACCAGCGCGAAGGCCGCGCCGCCTACGAGCGTCCTGCGGCGTTCGATGCGGAACCTGCTGCGCATGAAGCACTCCCTTCGCATCCCGGGCGGATGATGGCGATGATGTTGCGCCGGGACGCCGGGCGGCAAGGGCCAAGACGCGACGATTGACACGGCTGGACCTGCCCGGCGCCGCGGCGCAGGCTTCGCCAAAGCCGTGAGGAACCCGTCCATGTCCCTGCCACGTCGCGCGCTGTTCGCCGCCGCGCTGCTGCCGCCGCTCTGTCGGCCCGCCCTGGCGCAGGCCTTCCCGACGCAGCCGCTGCGCCTCATCCCGCCCTATCCGCCGGGCGGCGGGACCGATACCGTCGCGCGCCTGCTGCTGCCGCATCTGATGGCGCAGCTCGGCCAGAACATTGTCGTCGAGAACCGCGGCGGCGCCGGCGGCGCGATCGGTGCGGGGGAAGTCGCGCGCTCACCGAAGGACGGCCATACGCTGCTGCTCGACAGCATGGGCCATGTCGTGAACCCGACGCTGATGACCGGCCTGCCCTTCGACTACGCCACTGCCTTCGCGCCCATCACGCAATTGACCTGGCAGCCGCAGATGCTGGTCGTGGCGGCCAATGCGCCCTGGCGCAGCGCGGCCGATCTGATGGCGGCGGCGAAGGCGCGGCCCGGTGCGATCTCCTATGCATCCTCCGGCAACGGCACCGGCGCGCATCTCGCGATGGTGGAATTCAACCGCATCGCCGGCGTCGAGATGACCCATGTGCCCTACCGCGGCGGCGGGCCGGCCATGACCGACCTGATCGCGGGCAATGTCGGCTGCGCCTTCGCCTCCGCCGCCGCGGCAACGGCGCATGTGCAGGGCGGGCGGTTGCGCGCGCTGGGTGCGGCGGGGCTGCGCCGCATCGTCGCCCTGCCCGACATGTCCACGCTGGATGAACAGGGCTATCGCGGCTTCGATTTCGACGAGTGGAACGGGCTGTGGACCGTCGCCGGATCGTCGCCCGCCGCGGTGGCGCGGCTTCATGCCGCTGCGATCTTCGCCCTGAACCAACCGGATGTACGCCAGCGCATGGAGCAGATCGGCATCGTCCCGCTCGGCACCAGCCCCGAGGATTTCGCCGCCTTCGTCGTCGCGCAGCGCGACCGCGCCGCGCGGCTGATCCGCCTCGCCAACATCACCCTGGGTTGAATTATGTACGCCGCACCACCCTCCGTCACCGCCGAGATCCACACCGAAGTGCCGGAGGCGCTGCGCATCCGCGACCGCGGCAGCGAATGGCTGTACGGCCGCCCGGGGCCGACGCCGCACTCCTTCCTGGAAGGCCCGTCCTTCGATCGCGCCGGCAACCTGTGGCTGACCGATATCGTCTTCGGCCGCATCTTCAAAGTGAACCCGGCGGGTGAATGGAGCGTCGTCGCGGACTACGACGGGGAGCCCAACGGCCTTGCCTTTCATCGCGACGGCTGGGCGGCGATCACCGATGCGAAGCGCGGTTTGCTGCGGCTCGACCCCACGACCGGCGCAGTCACGCCGCTGGTGCCGCGCGCGCGGCGGGAAGGCTTCCGTGGCGTCAATGACTGCACCTTCGCGATGAATGGCGATTTGTATTTCACCGACCAGGGCCAGACGGGACTGCACGACCCGGCCGGTCGCGCCTATCGCCTGCGGGCGGGTGCCGACCAGGCCGATGCACTGGTGTCCAACGTGCCGAGCCCGAACGGGCTGGTGCTGACGCCGGACGGCCACACGCTCTACGTCGCCGCGACGCGCGACAATGCCATCTGGCGCGTGCCCATCACGCCGGATGGCGGCGTCATCCGCGTCGGGCGCTTCATCGCCATGTCGGGCGGTCTCGCCGGGCCGGATGGGATGGCACTCGACACGCAGGGCAATCTGGTGGTCGCCCATGCGGGGATGGGAACGGTCTGGATCTTCTCCCGCCTCGGCGAACCGCTGCTGCGCATCCGCTCCCCGCGTGGGCTCGGCACTACCAATGTCTGCTTCGGCGGGCATGACAACCGCGACATCTTCATCACCGAAAGTGAATCGGGTTCCGTGCTGCGCGCGCGCTGGGAGCATCCGGGCCAACCCTTGTTCGCCCACGCCTGAGCCCCCTTGCCAGCCGGCGCGGAATCGTTCGTGCTGCGGCCCATGGAGGCTTCAGAAACGGGCGACACGCTGATGGCGGTGGACGGGCTACGCCTGTCCTTCGGTGGGCTGGCCGCGCTGGACGGCGTCGCCTTCGGCGTCATGCCCGGACGCATCACTGCGCTGATCGGCCCCAACGGCGCGGGCAAGACCACGCTGTTCAACGCCGTCTCCGGCCTGGTCCGCCCGCATGCCGGCAGCGTGCGGCTGCGCGGGGAGGAGATCCTCGGCCTCAGGCCAGAACAGATCACTTCGCGCGGCATGGTCCGGTCCTTCCAGATCGCCCGCGGCTTTCCGAAGCTGTCGGTGTTCGAGCACCTGATGCTCTACGGCCGGGACCAGCCGGGCGAGAACTGGACCGCATCGCTGCTCGGCGCCGCCGCGGCACGCCGGCGCGAGCAGGCGCTGGCCGAACAGGCGCTGGCCATCGCGCAGCGTCTGCGCCTGTCCCATGTCATCGACAACCAGGTCACGGCGCTGTCCGGCGGGCAGAAGAAGCTACTCGAGATCGGTCGCGCGCTGATGGCCGAACCGGCGCTGATGCTGCTGGACGAACCTGCCGCCGGCGTGAACCCGACACTTGCCGAGGAGATCGGCGACCTGCTGCGCGCCATCGTCGCCGAGGGCCGCACCATCCTGCTGGTCGAGCACGACATGGCGCTGATCGAACGCATCTCGGACCATGTCGTCGTCATGGCGGCCGGGCGGACGCTCGCCGAAGGGTCCTTCGCTCAGATCCGGGAGGATGCGGCCGTGCAGGACGCCTATCTCGGGGGCGCGCGATGACCGCGTTGACGGTGCAGGACCTGACCGGCGGCTATGTCGCGGCCGACCATGTGGTGAAGGGCGTGTCCTTCGGCGTCGCGCCGGGGGAACTCGTCTGCGTCATCGGCCCGAACGGTGCGGGCAAATCCACTGTGCTGAAGCTGCTGACCGGCCTGCTGCGCCCGCGCGCGGGCCGTGTCTCCCTGGATGGCAAGGACGTCACCGGACAGGCGCCGCGCGCGGTGATCGAGGCCGGCATGGCCCTGGTGCCGCAGGAGCGTAACGTCTTCGGCACCCTGAGCGTCGAGGAGAACCTCGTCATGGGGTGCTTCCTCGACCCGCGCCGCGCGAAGGCGCGCATGACGGCGGTGATGGACCGCTTCCCGCTGCTGGCGGAACGCCGCCGCCAGGCTGCACGCACCATGTCCGGCGGGCAGCGCCAGATCCTCGCCATGGGCCAGGCGTTGATGAGCGAACCGCGCGTCCTGCTGCTCGACGAGCCGACCGCCGGCCTGTCGCCCATGGCGGCGACGGACCTGTTCGCCCTGGTGCGCGCCACCGCCGAATCCGGTGTCGCCGTATTGATGGTGGAACAGAACGCACTGCAGGCGATGCAGATCTCCGACCGCGCGCTGGTGCTGGTCGATGGTCGCTGCGCGCATGAGGGCCCGGCACCGGACCTGGCGCGCGATCCGGCAATACGACGCCTGTTCCTCGGCGGACGCGGGGAGGGCAGGATGGACGGCACAGGGACCGACAGGGAGACAACCCGATGATCACCACCACCCGTCGCGCGGCGCTGATCGCCGGCGCCTCGCTCCTCGCCATGCCCTCGCTGGTCCCCGCACAGGGCGCACCGATCCGGCTCGGCACGCTGACGCCGCTGACCGGCGCCGGCGGCCCCTATGGCCCGGTCATGGCCAATTGCGTGCGCGCCGTGATCGCCGAGGTGAACGGCGCCGGCGGCGTGCTCGGCCGCCAGGTGCAACTGGTCAGCGAGGACGACCAGACCAACCCCGAGGCTGGGCTGCGTGCCGCGCGCAAGCTGATCGACGTGGACCGCGTCGCCGCCATCATGGGCACCTGGGCCTCGGCGGTGACGACGGCGGTGGCGCCGCTGTGCTGGGAGAGCAAGACGTTCCTCGCCACCGTCTCCGGCGCGGATTCCATCACCGCCCTGCCGCACAATGGATGGCTGATCCGCACCCAGCCCAACACCACGCTGCAGGGCCGCAAGTTCGGCGAATACATCCTGGAGCTCGGCGCCAAGCGCGCCTTCTTCATGGCGCCGCAGACGCCCTTCACCCAGTCCCAGCTCGCCAACATGAAGGCGGCGCTGGAACGCGGCGGCGGCAGCATCGACATGCTGATCTACGACAACAACAAGCCGTCGCTGCGCACCGAGGTGGACCAGGCGCTGCGCGCGCGGCCGGAGGTTCTGGTGCTCGGTGGCTACACGCCCGACACCACGGTCCTGCTGCGCGACATCTTCCGCGCCGGCTTCCGGGGCAAGGTCCTCGCCTATGCCTATTCGGTGAACCAGCAGATGATCGGCTCGCTGCCGCATGAGGTGACGGAAGGGATCTACACCCTCGCGCCGTCGCCGGCGGAAGGCTCGGCGGGCTTCGACCGCGTGAAGCGCATCGTCGGCAACGACAACCCCGACCCCTACACCTGCCAGATCTACGACCACATCAACCTGGTGCTGATGGCGATGGCGCAGGGCGGCGACGGCACCGGCCAGGCGATCCACGACAACATCCGCAAGGTCAGCCAGGGCGGCGGGGATCGCGTGGACAATGCGCTGGACGGGCTGCGCGCCATCGCGGCAGGGAAGAAAGTGGACTACGACGGCGCCTCCGGCCCCTGCGACTTCACCGATGCGGGCGACATCGCCGACTGCCAGTTCCGCTATGAACAGGTGCGCGCCGGTCGCCAGACGCTGATCCGCATCGCCTGATGACTGAAGCGCTGATCCAGGCGCTGATCAACGGCGTGATCGCCGGCACCATCCTTGCGGTGCCGGCGTTGGGCTTCACGGCGATCTTCGCGGTCCTCAACTATCCGAACTTCGCGATCGGCGCACTGGCGACGGTGGGTGCCTATGCGGGCTGGGTCGGCAACACCGCCTTCGGCCTGCCGATGGTCGCGGCATTGCCGCTCGCCTTCGCCGTCGCGGCGCTGGCGGGGCTCGCGCTGCAATGGGTGGCGGTGAAGCCGCTTGAATCCGCGGGCGCGCTGATGATGGCGATCGCCTCGCTGGCCGCCGGGCTGGTCATCGAGAACGTGCTGCGCTTCGGCTTCGGCAACGATTTGCGCGGCTTCGACCTGCCGCTGCTGCGCGATTGGCGCTTCGGCGAGTATCGCGTCGGGCCGCAGCAGGTGCAGAATTTCGGCCTCGCGCTGACCTGTATGGCGCTGCTCTGGGCCTTCCTGCGCTACAGCCGCACCGGCCGCGCGATGCGCGCGGTCGCCGACAACCGCGATCTCGCTTTGCTGCGTGGCGTCGATCCGGCGCGCGTCGCGGCGGTGACGGTGGCGGTGGGCGCGGGGCTCGCGGGCATGGGCGGCATGCTGGTCGGGCTGGATACCTCGGTCGATCCGCTGGTCGGCAACCGGCTGGTGCTGTCGATCTTCGCCGCCGCCGTGCTGGGCGGGCTGGGGTCGATCCCCGGCGCGGTGACCGGCGCCATCGCCATCGGCCTCGCGGAGGAACTCGCCGTGCTTGCCTTCAGCCCGGCCTACCGGCTCGTGGTCGGCTTCGTCGCCATCCTGGTGGTGCTGACGCTGCGGCCGGCCGGCATCTTTGGCGCGCGAGCCTCCTGATGATCTCCTACATCATCTTCCTGCTGGTGATCGGCGGCATCTACGCGCTGCTGGCGCAGAGCCTCTGCCTCGCCTGGGGCGTCACCGGGCTGGTCAATCTCGGCCTCGCGGGGTTCTTCGCCATCGGCGCCTATGCATCGGCGACGCTGGTGAAATGGGGTGGGGCGCCGGTGCCCCTCGGGCTGGTCGCGGCGATGGCGGCCGGCGCGGTGGCGGGCTTTGTGGTCTGCGTCTCGACGCTGCGACTGCGCGACGACTACCTCGCCATCGTCACGCTCGGCTTCGCGGAGGCGGTGCGCGTCGTCGCCTCCAACGAGATCTGGTTAACCGGCGGCACGGATGGCATCTCCGGCATTCCCGCCGGGCTGCCGCGCGACTGGGGGCAGGGTTTCCATGTCGCGGCACTGATCGTGGTCAGCGCATTGCTCGGCCTGGTGTGGCTGGCGCTGCGACGGCTGGTGGCATCCCCCTGGGGCCGTGCGTTGCGCGCGGTGCGGGAGGACCAGATCGTCGCCGCCGTCGCCGGCAAGCGCGTGACGCGGCTGAAGGCCGAGGCCTTCGCCATCGCCGCCGCCATCGGCGCGCTGGCCGGCGCCCTGTACGGCCACTACACCTCCTACATCGCGCCCGAGATTTTCCAGCCGCTGATCACCATCTATGTCTTCCTGGCGGTGACGGCCGGTGGCAACGGGCGCCCGACCGGTGCGGCGATCGGCGCCTACATCCTGATCGCCTTCCTGGAGGCCACGCGCTTCGCCGCCGAGATCGTGCCCGGTGTCACCGCCGTGCAGGCCGCTGCGCTGCGGGAAGCCTCGGTCGGCGTAGCCCTGATCCTGTTGCTGCGCTTCCGCCAGCGTGGATTGTTCCCCGAGCTGAACCAGAAGGCCCCCGCATGACCGTGGCGCTGCCCCCGACCCTGATCGCCCTGGCCAAGGCGGCCGCCGACCAGCGCGATCCCGCCACGGTGTTCCGCGCGGCCGAGGCAGCGAGTCATGCACTGATCGGTCATCGGCTGTTCACCGTGTTGTTCGTCATGGCGGATGGGACGGAGGTGGAGCGTATCTTTTCCTCCGACCCTGCCGCCTATCCGTTGACGGGCCGCAAGCAGATGGGTCCCACACCCTGGGGCGAGCATGTGCTGAAGCAGGCCCGTCCGTGGCTCGGCAACGACATGGATGCCATCCGCTGGGCCTTCCCCGACCATGCGCTGATCGAACGCCTCGGCTGCGGCGCCTGCATCAACATCCCGGTGCGCGAGGGCGGCGTGGTGGTGGGGACGATGAACATCCTCGATGCTGCGGGATCCTTCGCCGCGCATCACCTTGACGAGGCGGAAGTGATTGCCGGCTTTCTGCCCGGCGCGATCCGTCGCGCCGCCGACCTTGCTGCTGCCTGATTTCCGGAGACTGCCCCCATGACCGACGCCGTCCTGTTCGAGAACGCTGCCATCCTGGATGGCACCGCCGATGGCGCCGTGCCCGGCCATGTCCTGGTCGAGGGCGGCAGCATCAAGGAAGTCAGCGACAAGCCCATCATGGCAGCCATGGCACGCCGCATCGACCTGCGCGGCCGCACACTGATGCCCGGACTGATTGACGCGCATGTGCATGTCGTCGCCGGGGTGGTGAATCTCGGCCTCAACGCCATGCTGCCCGATGCAGTGGTCGCCTTCCGTGCCGCGAAGATCATGCACGGCATGCTGATGCGCGGCTTCACCACGGTGCGCGACCTCGGCGGCTGCACCCATGGGCTGCGCATGGCGCGCGACGAGGGGCATTTCGACGGGCCGCGGTTGAACATCTCGGGTAAGGCGCTGTCGCAGACGGGCGGGCATTGCGACTTCCGCGGCCGACACGACACGCGCGACACGGCCTTCTTCGCCTCGCGCCTTGGCAGCCTCGGGCGGCTGGTCGATGGCGTGGACGATGTGCGCCGCGCCTGCCGGGAGGAGATCAAGGCCGGCGCCGACTACATCAAGATCATGGCCAATGGCGGCGTCGCCTCCCCCACCGACCCCATCGCCTTCGTCGGCTTCTCGGGGGAGGAAGTGCTGGCATCGGTCGAGGAAGCGGAGAATGCCGGGACCTACGTGGCCGCGCATCTCTATACCGACAGCGCCATCCGTCGCGCGGTGGAATGCGGCGTGCGCAGCCTGGAACACTGCAACCTGATCCAGTCGGCGACCGCGCGCTTCGCCGCCGAACGCGGCGCGATCGCCTGCCCGACCCTCGTCACCTACCAGGCGCTGAAGGAGGAGGGCGCGTCGCTTGGCCTCCCGGCGGAATCCGTCGCCAAGATCGACGATGTGCGCACCGCCGGGCTGCGCTCGCTCGAGATCATGCGCGATGCGGGCCTGACGATGGCCTTCGGCACGGACCTGCTCGGCGACATGCACCGGCACCAGTCGCGTGAATTCGTCATCCGCGGGGAGGTGCTGCCGGCCATCGAGGTGATCCGCAGTACCACCGTCAATGCGGCGAAGCTGCTGATGTCGGAAGGGCGCATCGGCTGCGTCGCCCCCGGCGCGCATGCCGACCTGATCGTGGTCGAGGGCGACCCGCTGAAGAACCTCGCCCTGCTGGCGGGGCAGGGCGAGCACCTCCCCGCCATCATGCTCGGCGGGCGCTTCGTTAAGGATGCGCTGGCGGCCTGACCGTCAGCGCGCCGCCGGGCGCGCGTGATACGCAACCATCTGTTCGTCCATGCGCGGCGTATATTCAATGCCGCGCCGCGCCGCGACCACCACGACCTGGTTGTAGAGCGGGATGAACGGCACCTGCTCCAGCGATTCCCGTGCGACATGCCGCAGCTCTGCATCGCGCCCCTCGCCCGCATTGCCAATGACATGCTGGACCAGCCCATCCAGCCGCGCATCGCTGAACCCACCGCGATTGCCCTGGCCGAAGGCCTGGTCCGGCACCCGCGTATGCACAGCCGTTGACAGGATGTAGGAGGCATCGCGCGACGAGGACAGCGACAGCCCATAGAGCATCAGCGGCAGGTCGTTCCTGTTCGCCAGGGTCCGCGGTGAGAAGACGTTCCAGGGCTGCGTTTCCACCCGCACATGGAAGCCCGCCCGCGTCAGCATCTGCCCCGCCGCCTGGCACACCCGCGCATCGTTGACATAGCGATTGTTGGAACAGCCCAGCGTCAGGCCGAAGCCGTTGGGGTATCCGGCCTCGGCCAGCAGGGCGCGGGCGCGGGCCGGATCGGCGGCGGGCACGGTGATGGCCGGGTCGAAGCCACCGAACTGTTCCGGCACCATCTGCACTGTCGCCACACCCTGGCCATCCAGCCCGCGCGCCACCAGCGCCTGGCGATCCAGCGCGATGGACAAGGCCTGGCGCACGCGCACGTCGCGCAGCGGGTTGCGCGGCAGCACCTGGCCATTCGCATCGGTGATCAGCGGGAACTGGTCCAGCCGCACATTGGGCAGCAGGTACATGATGCGGTCGGAATTGCGCCGGAACACGGACAGTCGCGCATCGCGCTGCAGCCGCTCGACATCGGCGGGCGGTACGCTCTCGATGATCTCGATATCGCCGCTGAGAAGGGCCGCGAGGCGCGAGGCGTCATTGCCGATGACACGGATATCGACGCGCTGATAGGCCGCCTTGTCGCCCCAGAAGGCGTCGTTGCGCGTGACCGTCATGCCTTCCTGGCCGCGCGCCTGCTCCAGCCGGAAGGGACCGGTGCCGATCGCCGCGCGCCCGCTGTTGAAGTCAGAGGTCGATGCGCCCTCCGCCGCGCGCTTCGACACGACGAAGATGTTGGTCAACTGGCCCGGCAGCACCGGGTTGGGCTGGTCCGTGTGAAGACGGACGGTGTGCGGGTCCACCACCTCCACCCGCACGATGGTGCGCAGGTTCGAGGTATAGGGCCCGGGATTGTTGGGCAGGCTCGGCACGCGGGCGATCGAGAAGGCGACGTCATCGGCAGTGAACGGGCTGCCATCGTGGAAGGTGACGCCGCGGCGCAGCCGCAGTTCCCAGACCAGCGGCTCGACCATCGCCCAGGATTCCACGATGCCGCGGATGAAGCGGCTTTCTGGGTCGCGGTTGATCAGGCTGTCGTAGATGTGGCGCGCCGCGGCCATGTTCGGCCCGGCGAAGAGGAAATGCGGATCGAGCCCGAAGGGTGCCTCCACCGCCATGGCCAGGGTCTGCGACCGGGCCGGCTGCGCGAAACCGAGCAGGCAGGCCGCCGCCAGGGCGAGCGGAAGACGTTTCATCGGTTATCTCTCCGGCATGTGAAGGCGTCAGCCTTTGGCGCGCCGGCCCGCGAGTCAATCGGCCCCGGCCGCCCCCGGCGCGGCGAGCGGCACGCCGATGGTGCCGACCATCCATGCCAGGCGATGCTTCTGCGCGGCACGCGCATGCTTGCGAGCCGCCGCTTCGGCCGCATCGCCGTCGCGCTTCACGATGGCATCGAGGATGGCGCGATGTTCCGCATGCGCCTGTTCCGCGCGGCCGCCATGCGTCAGCAGAGTCGGCAGCAGCGACATGGTGGCCGCCAGTTGTTCCAGGCTGCGCAGCAGGTAGCGGTTATGCGCGGCCAGGTAGAGCAGGCCGTGCAGCCGCTGGTTCACCGCCGCCAGCGCCGCGGCATCACCGAAGGCGGCGGGCTCGCCCTCCACGATTTCGGCCATGGCTGCGATTTCGGTCTCGCTGGCGTGCTGGGCGGCAAGGCGCGCGGCGGCACCTTCCAGCACTTCCCGCATGACGTAGAGTTCAACCACCTGCTGGTGGTCCGGCCGCGTCACCGTCAGGCCGCGCCGCGCCTCATGGGTCAGCAGCCCCTCGGCCTCGAGCCGCGCGATGGCTTGGCGCACCGGCGTGCGGGAGACGCCGAAGCGTCCGGCAAGGTCGGTCTCCGTCAGCCTGTCGCCGGGTGCGAGGGAGCCATCACGGATGGCCGCCCTGATACGCAGATAGGCTTCCAGCCCGAGATCGCGCGAGGATGTCGGAACGCCGTCCATGGCGAACCTATAGCCGACGGCGCAGCGCCGGCGATAGGCAAGCCCATGGGCACCATCAGGCCGAATAGAAGTAGGCGTGGCGGAAAGCGTCGACCTGCCAATCCATGACCAGGGACCGCCCCTCGTATTTCTGCGTGGCATCATTGAAGGTGCCATAGGCCATCACGTTGTCCGTCTGGGCGTGGCCCAGGTCGTCGACCAGGCGGGAATCCCCGGTGGCCCCATGCCCCGGATGCTTCAGCCCGGCGCAGTGGCCGGCCTCATGGGTCAGGGTGAGGCCATCCTCGTTCAGGTCGAAGGCATCCATCATGACCCAGGGCAGCCAGTTGAGCTTGTAGGCAATCGAGCCCGGTGATTCCCCGCCACCGCCTTTGATCTGGCACAGGATCACGGGGAGCCGGTTGTCGAAGCTGGCGTAGCGCGCATGGGCCGCGGCCCGCAGCGCAAGGCGCTGGCCCAGGCCTTCGGCCGTGGAGGCGTCCTCCATCACCGGCGCGCTCCAGTCCAGATCCATGCTCCCGGCGGCCGGATAGACATCGTACTTCAGGCCGTAGGGCTTCAGGAACGCGTTGCCCTTCTCGACCTGCTTCTGGAACACCTTGTTCGCCCAGTGCGAGACCGGGCCGACGTGAAACAGCGTGAGCTTCAGGATACCCATGGATCTCTCCCGTGGTTCGAGGGGTGTCTTGCACGGGGCCTGGGTGCCGCCGGCGCGGCCTGTATAAGATTCGCAATGTTGCAGGACGGCATCGCGACGGGATGATGCGCGTGACCTTCCTCACACCCGGGCCTTGTCATCACCGAGCTTTGGTATATGACTGGATTCAGTTGGATACAGAACGCGTGACGCCGAAGGGCATGGCCGCATGGTGGACCTGACACAGACCTTCGACGTCCTGATCGCCGGCGGCGGCAATGCCGCGCTGTGTGCCGCCATCACCGCACGCCGGGCGGGCGCGACCGTGGTCGTGGCGGAACATGCGCCGAGGCCCATGCGCGGCGGCAATTCGCGCCACACGCGCAATGTGCGCTCGCTCCATCACGGCCCAACCGGGGTTCTGACGGAGTCCTACCTCGAGGAGGAATACTGGGACGATCTGCGCCGCGTCACCGCGGGCAAGACCGACGAACCGCTCGCGCGCATGTGCATCCGCGCCTCCGAGGAAGCGCCGAAGTTCCTCGAATCCTGCGGCGTCGTGTTCCAACCCTCGCTGTCGGGCACGCTGTCGCTGTCGCGCACGAATGCCTTCTTCCTCGGGGGCGGCAAGGCGCTGATCAACGCGCTCTACCGCACGGCCGAAGCCCTCGGCATCACCATCCTGTATGACACCGAGGTGCAGCACGTCGTGGTGAAGGATGGCTTCGCGACCGAGGCTATCGTCTCCCACCGCGGCTTCCCGGCCACCATCAAGTTCAAGGCCTTCGTCGCCTCAGCTGGTGGCTTCCAGGCCAATCGCGAATGGCTGCGGAAGTACTGGGGCGATGCAGCCGACAACTTCCAGATCCGTGGCACGCCCTATGCCCAGGGCCGGCTGCTGAAGGATTTGCTGGAACAGGGCGTGCAGGAGGTCGGCGACCCCACCCAGTTCCACGCGGTGGCGAATGACGCCCGCGCGCCGATGGAAGATGGCGGCCTCGCCATGCGGCTCGACTGCGTGCCTTTCTCTGTCGTGGTGAACCGCGACGTCGAACGCTTCTACGATGAAGGCGAGGATGTCTGGCCGAAGCGCTACGCCATCTGGGGTCGGCTGATCGCGCAACAGCCCGGCCAGGTCGCCTTCGCCATCAATGATTCCCAGGCGCAACTCAACTACCTGCCGCCGGTCTTCGCACCGTATCGCGCGGATACGATCGCGGAACTCGCCGGCATCATCGGCCTCGATGCGGCGAAGCTGGAGAAGGTCGTCGCCGACTACAACGCCGCCGTGCAGCCCGGCACCTTCCAGGCGCAGTCGCTCGACGACTGCAGCACAGAAGGGCTGACACCGCCGAAATCGCATTGGGCACGGCGCATCGACAAGCCGCCCTATTACTGCCACCCGCTGCGGCCCGGCATCACCTTCACCTTCCTGTCGGTGAAAGTGAATGAGCAAGCGCGCGTGGTGATGGCCGACGGCAAGCCTTCCGCGAACATGTTCGCCTCCGGCGAGATCATGTCCGGCAACATCCTGGGCCAGGGCTACCTGGCCGGCTTCGGCATGGCGATCGGCACGGTGTTCGGTCGCATCGCCGGGGCGGAAGCCGCGAAATTGGTGAGGAACTGACGCGATGGCCCAGGAATCCGAGACGATCGCGGACGCCCGCCGGTTCATGGAAGTCTGCAATGCCTGCCGGTATTGCGAGAGCTACTGCGCCGTCTTCCCCGCCATGACGATGCGCCGGTCCTTCACCGAAGGCGACCTGACGCATCTCGCCAACCTGTGTCACGGCTGCAAGGGCTGCTACCACGCCTGCCAATACGCGCCGCCGCACGCCTTCGGGATCAACCTGCCTGCGACCTTCGCGGAGATCCGGCAGGAATCCTATGCGAAGCATGCCTGGCCGGCGGGGTTCGGGGCGCTGTTCGAACGCAACGGCACCGTCGTGTCGCTGGCCGCGGCGCTCGGCGTGGCGTTGGGGCTGATCCTGACCGTCGCGCTGCAGGACCCGGCGGTGCTGTGGTCGGCGCAGCGCGGCGCCGGGGCGTTCTTCCGCATCATCCCGCACTGGCTGATGATCAGCCTCGGCGTGCTGACCTTCGGCTTCGCGATCGTCGCCATGACGATGGGCGCGCGATCCTACATGCGCGCGACGGGCGGCGCCGGCGGCGGCTTCGCGCCAGCGCCCACGACGGAAGCGGCGGTGGACATCGCCACCATGCGCAACCTCGGCGGCGGTGGGCATGGCTGCAACGACCTCGACGAGGGTTTCTCGACGCGCCGGCGCTGGCTGCACCAGGCGCTGATGTACGGCTTCCTGCTGTGCTTCGCGGCCACCTGCACCGGCACGATCTACCACTACGTCTTCGATTGGAAATCGCCGCACGCCTTCTTCTCCCTGCCCGTGCAGTTCGGCACCTGGGGCGGCGTTCTGATGATGATCGGCACCGCGGGGCTCGCCCAGGTGAAGATCGTCACCGACCCCGGTCCGGTGTCGCGCAAGGTGATGGGCGGGGAATTCGCCATCCTCGCCCTGCTGTTCCTGATCGCGGCCACCGGGCTGCTGCTGCTGGTCGTTCGCCACACCGGGGCGATGGGGCTGATGCTTGCCATCCATCTCGGGCTGGTCTTCGCCTTCTTCCTGGTGATGCCCTACTCCAAGATGGTGCACGGGCTGTATCGCGGCATCGCGCTGCTGCGGAACGCGCAGGAAAAGCGCCGCGCCGGCCCGGCGGCCGTCGAAGCCTGATCGATTGGCCCGATGCCCCGGCATCGGGCCTGGAGCGCAGGGCGCACAAGCCAACCGCCGCATGGCGGCACCGGTGCCTGAGGCCAAGAACCATACCCTGAATCGTTTCAGCGCCGGCCCGCCACAATGCGGCCATGCTCCGTCTGCCACCCAATCGGAAGGCAGTTCGAGATGCGCAAGACCTTCGCCACCGCCGCCGCCCTTGCTACGCTGATGCTGGCCCCGCTGCCGCTCGCGGCGCAGGGCGTGAAGGGCGGCGAGCGCCAGGCGCTGTCGCAGAACGGCGCCTGCACCGAGGAACAACGCACCACGATCCGCCGCGGCTTCGCCGACGCCCGCCAGATGACCAATGCCTCGATCGCGTCCCTGGCTCTGGAACCCGAAGCGATCCGTCCGCACCTCGCCCGCTTCTTCGGCACCAATCCGGCCGGGGCCATCGCCAAGAACTTCCGCGCCATCTCGCGCGGCCTGGACGAGCGCGAACCCCGCCTGACCTACGAATGCAACCGTGCGGAATCCTGCCGCGGCCAGACCTTCGCCTATGTCCGCTGGGGCGGGAATGCACGCGAAGTCATGGGCGTCTGCCCGGCCTTCTTCCGTGCGGCGCGCACCGGCCAGGACAGCCAGGGCGGCATCATCCTGCATGAGATGAGCCACCTCGCCCTCGGCACCCGCGACCATGCCTACCAGCCCGCCCGTGCCGAGGCGCTGGCCAAGGACGACCCGGCTGCCGCGCAGATGAATGCCGACAGCTACGAATATTTCGCCGAGTTCCTGCCGCGCTGATATTGCCCCCCAGCCAGGCAGCGAAACCCCGCCGGGTGCCGTGCAATCCCGCACGGTGCCCGGCGGGACTTCCTTTCTCCCCTGCTGATCACCCCGCCGCGTCGCCGCCGACCGATCGGTCGGCCCGCCCCCTCGACAGCCGGCCGCTGCGCTGCTTCCCTGCGCCGCGCTTGAACCAGCAGGAGGAACCGCTCCCGTCATGAGCATCAACGGCCAGGCCTATCTCGTCGGGGCTTTCGAGCACCCGACGCGCAAGGCCGAGAAACAGTCGGTCGCGCAGCTTCACGCCGAGGTCGCCTACGGCGCCCTGCAGGATGCCGGCCTATCGAAGGACGATGTGGACGGCTTCTTCTGCACCGGTGCCGCCCCGGGCCTCGGGCCCATCAACATGGCGGACTACATGGGGCTCACGAAGCTGCGCCATGTCGATTCCACCGACATGGGCGGCTGTTCCTACGTCATGCATGTCGGCCACGCCGCCATGGCGATCAAGGAAGGCCGCTGCAACGTCGCCCTGATCACGCTGGCCGGCCGGCCGCGCGCCGAGGGCATGGCGACCGGCACCGTGCCGCGGTCCTGGGCGCCGAACATTCCCGACGACCCCTTCGAGATCCCGATGGGTCGCACGGTCGTGAATTCCTACGGCATGGTCGCGCAGCGCCACATGTATGAATACGGCACGACCTCCGAGCAGCTCGCCTGGATCAAGGTCGCCGCCTCCACCCACGCCCAGTACAACCCGCACGCCATGCTGCCCAAGGTCGTGACGGTCGAGGACGTGGTGAACTCGCCGATGGTGTCCGACCCGCTGCACCGGCTCGACTGCTGCGTTATCTCCGATGGCGGCGGCGCGCTGATCGTCGCCCGCCCGGAGATCGCGAAGTCGCTGAAGCGCCCGCTGGTGAAGGTGCTCGGTTGCGCCGAGGCAACCAAGAACCAGGCGGCCGGCGGCATCGACCTGTCCTATTCCGCGGTGAAGGCCTCCGGCGACGCGGCCTTCGCGGAAGCCAAGGTCAAGCCGAAGGACATCCAGTACGCCTCGATCTACGACAGCTTCACCATCACGGTGCTGATGCAGCTCGAAGACCTGGGCTTCGCCGAGAAGGGCAAGGGCGGCGCCTTCGTCGCCGACGGCAACCTGATCTCCGGCGTCGGCAAGCTGCCCTTCAACACCGATGGCGGCGGGCTGTGCAACAACCACCCGGCGAACCGCGGCGGCATGACCAAGGTGATCGAGGCAGTGCGCCAGCTCCGCGGCGAGGCGCATCCGAAGGTCCAGGTGCCGGGCTGCAAGCTCGCCTTGGCGAACGGCGTGGGCGGGCTGCTCGGCCATCGCCACGGCGGCGCCACCCTCATCATGGAGCGGGAGTGATCATCATGGCGACCCAAGCCGCCAACCGCGCCATCCCGGCGCCGAAGGAAGACCCCACCACCAAGCCGTTCTGGGACGCCGCCCGCGAGGGCAAGTTCCTGATCGGGCTGTGCAAGGATACCGGCAAGCACTTCTGGTATCCGCGCGGCTGCTCGCCCTTCACCCTCTCGAACAATGTCGAGATGGTGGAGAGCAAGGGCACGGGGAAGATCTACACCTTCTCCGTCATGCGCACGAAGGAACCGCACGCGGTGGCCTATGTCGAACTCGACGAAGGGCCGCGGCTGTTCACGAACATCGTGGACTGCGACCTCGACGCGCTGAAGATCGGCCAGAAGGTGAAGGTCGTGTTCAAGCCGACGGAAGAAGGCGGCGCACCGGTGCCGATGTTCGCGCCGGCCTGACAAGGGTGTGTTGGAGAGGGGCACTGCCCCTCTCCGCCTACTTCCTCGCCGCCGCCCGATACGCTTCCACGCGCGCCTTCAGCCCCGGCCGCGCGACCGACCGCGCCAGCGCCGCGAGATCCCCGTCGTCATCCGCCCGCCGCGTCCGCGCATGCAACGCGGCGACCGTCGTGGCATCCAGCCGGACGGCGGCCGTGCGCGCGGCACCGATTGCATCCTCCAGCGCCGCATCCTCGACGATTCCGCTCACCAGGCCGAGCGCCCCCGCCCGCACCGCATCCACCGGCGCACCTGCCAGCAGCAATCCGCGCGCGGTCCCATCGCCGACCAGCCCCGCCAGCCGCCCCGTGCCGAGCACCAGCCCGAAGGCCGGGCCAGGGAAGGCGAAGCTCGCACCAGGCAGCGCCAGCCGGTGGTCGCAGGCGGCGAACAGATCCGCCCCGGCGCCGAAGACGCGCCCGCCCGCGACCGCCAGGGTCGTCACCGGCAGGGCGTGGATCCGCTGCAACAGCAGCTCGATACGGATGATGCGCAGCGCGAGTTCGCCATCGGTGATGGTCTCGAGATCCGCGAGATCGAGCCCGGTGCAGAAATTCCGCCCGCGCCCGCGCAGCACGATCAGCCGCGCCCCGGCGGCAAGCGCGGCATCCAGCGATGCGTCGATGGCGGCGACCATCTCCGCGCCCATGGCATTGCCGCGCTCGGGCCGGGACAGCCACAGCGTCGCCACGCCGTCCTCGATCCCACTCTCCACCGCCGGTGTGGCCTGCCCGTCCATCGCGAATCCCCTGCTCATGCGGCGCGCAGCATGGCCTCGGCGGGCGAACGCGGGAACCGGCCAGAACCTGCTGCACAGGCGTATCGAGTCGTGATAAGGATAAGTCAGGGGAATCAGGGGGTTCGGGGTCATGCTTCGCATGATCGCGATACTGGCCGCATTGGCCTTGGGGGCCTGCGGCAGCACGCGTGGTACGGGGCCGGGGGGCTCTGTGCCGGGATATTCTGGGGGCGATACCTCCTGCGTGCCGTATGCGCGAGCGCGCAGCGGCATCGACCTGTCCGGCGACGCCTGGCAGTGGTGGGACGCGGCCGCGCAGTCGGGCCGCTATGACCGTTCGCGCAGCCCGCGCACCGGATCGGTGCTGGTGTTCATGCGCACCCAGCGCAATCGCAGCGGCCATCTGTCGGTCGTGACGCGCGTCGTCTCCTCCCGCGAAATCCGCGTGGACCACGCCAACTGGGCGTCGGGCGGCAATCGCGGGCGTATCGCGCGAGACCAGCCGGTGGTGGATGTCTCGCCGAACAACGACTGGTCACTCGTGCGGGTCTGGTATCCGCCGTCAAGCGCGCTCGGCCAGACGAATTTCCCGACCTTCGGCTTCGTCCATGGCGGGCGACTGATGGCCGAGGCGCGGTAGGACCGCCGCTCAGGAGCGGTCGACCGCATCCGCCTCGATGATCATCGGCCGCCACAGCGCGATCTGTTCCGCGACGAAGGTGCGGAAGTCGGCAGAGCTCATCGGCTCGACGAAGTTGCCGATGCGCAGGAAGGCCTCGATCACGTCGGGGCGCGCGCAGATCTCGGCCAGCGCCGCGTGCAGGGGCTCGGCGATCGCGGCCGGCAGGCCCGCCGGTGCGCTCATCCCGTGCCAGTTCTTGATGACGATGTCCTGGCCGCTCTCGCGGAAGGTCGGCACCTCCGGAGCAATGGAGATCCGCCGCTCCGCCGCCACGGCCACGCCGACTAGCTGCCCGGCCTGCACGGCAGGCAGGGCGCTGGCCAGTCCCTCGAAGGACATCTGCACCGTGCCGTTGGTCAGCTCCGTGCGCAGCGCGGCGGCGCCGCGATAGGGGATGTGAACCATGTCCACGCCGGCCATGCGTGCAAAGGTCGCCCCGGTGATGTGGCCGATCGAACCGATGCCGCTCGACCCGTAGTTCAACTGGCCCGGCGCGGCGCGTGCCTTGGCGATCAGTTCCGCCACCGTGCGCGCGCCGAGCGACGGATGCGTCACCAGCCCGCCGAAGGTCGCGCCGAGATAGGCGACATGGCTGAAATCCGCGATGGCGTCGTAGGTGATCTTCGGGAACATCGTCGGCGCGATGGTGAAGGGCGCGTTGTTCGACAGCAGGAAGGCGTAGCCATCCGCCGGCTCCCGCTTCAGCGCATTGGCCGCCACCATGCCGCCGGCGCCGGGTCGGTTGTCGACAACGAAGGGGCGGCCGAAGCGTTCGGACAGATGCGGCGCGACGATGCGCGCGACCACGTCGCTCGACCCGCCGGGCGGGAAGGAGATCAGGATGCGCACGGGCCGGTTCGGCCAGGCCCCCTGCGCGGCAACCAGGGCCGGACGGGCCAGAACGCCACCCATGGCAGCGAGGACCAGGCGCCGGCGACCGGAGCGCAGCATGCGGGCTATCCTTCGGAGTGTTGCCGTTCCGAGGCTGGCACGGTGGAATGATGCCGGGCAAGCGGCTTGTTGCGCCGCAGCATGGCGGCGGATGCGGGAGTGGGGATCGAGGTGAAGCACTGGCGCATGCGGCTCAATGCCGGCTTTTCCGGCCCGCAATGCTGGCTGTTGCTGGCCATCCGCCGCGGCTGGCTGGCGGAGGCCGGGATCGCGCTCGATCTGGAACCGGGACAGGGCGCATGGACGGCGGCGGGGGCGATGGCGGCCGGCGGCCACGACCTCGGCTATGGCGACATCCATGCGCTGGCGGAAATCGCGATGCGCGATCCCGCCGGCACGCCGCGCGGCATCCATGCGACCTTCGCTGCCTCGGCCGCCGCCATCGCCCTGCCGATCGGGGCATCGGGCGACCTCGCCGGGCGGCGGTTGATCGGCCACGCCTCCGATGTCGGGCTGCGGTTGTTCCCGGCCCTCTGCGCCGCGCAGGGGCTGGACCCGGCGGCAACGCAGGTGATCCCGGCAGAAGGGTCGATGGTCGCGCTATGGGATCGCGTGCGGGCCGGGGAGGCGGATGGCCTCTTCGCCTATGTCAGCACGCTGACCGCGGCACTCGCCGCGGCTGGGCGCGACGCGACGGGGGAGGTCACCTGGCTGCGCTACGACCGCCTCGCACCCGACCTGCATGGCAGCGCGCTCATGGCCTCCGCCCGGCTGATCGCCGAGGAGCCGGAGGCGCTGAAGCGCCTTCTCGCCGTGCTGGATCGTGGCCTGGATGCCGCGCTGGACGATCCCGAAGCGGCGATGGATGCCGTGCTGTCCTTCGCGCCCACGGCCAACCGCGCGGCGGAGCGCGTGCGGTGGCGGACGACACTCGCGGTCGAGATGGCCGGGCGCGGCAGCTTCGGCGGCATCGCCCCCGCGCGCTTCGCCCGTGGCCTGGCGCTGCAGGCGGGTGCCGCGGGCCTGCCCCCTCCGCGCGTCGAGGACGTCTTCACCGACCGCTTCCTGCCGCCGCCGGACGCCCGCGCCTTGCGCCCGGAGGCCGGCTGATGCGCCCGCTCCGCATCCTGCTCAATGGCGGCCCGTCCGGTCCGCTCGCCGGCTTCTTCCTCGCGGAGGCCGAGGGTCTCTTCGCGCGCGAAGGCATCGCGCCGGAGTTCCTGGCCGGCGGTGGCGCGGCGGCCTCGATCGAGGACATGGACGATGCGACCTGCGATCTCGCCTATGGCGACCTTCCGGCGCTGGTGGCGCGGCTGGGGCATGCGTCGCCGGGCAGCGGCCCGTCCGGAGTCTTCGTCGGCTTCAACCGCACGCCGCTGACCGTCGCGGTGGCTGCGGACGGGCCAGTCCGGCAGGCGGCGGACCTCGCGGGGCGGCGGATCAGCGGCCATGGGCGTGACGCCGCGCTGCGCGCCTTCCCCGCGCTGGCGCTGCGCGCCGGTTTCGATGCGGCCTCGGTGACGATCATCCCGGACCCCGCGAGCCTCGCCGACCAGGCACGGCGCATGCTGGAGGAAGATGCCGCGGATGGCGTCTTCGGTTTCGCCAACACGATCATCGCCTCGCTCGAGGCGGCGGGGCTGCACGCCCTGGTGCCTCGGCTGCGCTTCCTGGACTACGCCGAATGGCTGCCGGAACTGCACGGCAACACGCTGGTGGCATCGCGCGCGCTGCTCGATGGCGATCCGGTGCTGCTGGAGGGCCTGCTGCGCGCCGTCTGCGCGGGCATGGCCTCGGCGATCGCCGATCCGGCGCGTGCCGTCGCGAGCCTCTGCGCCACGCGGCCGAAGCTGATCCCGGCGGTCGAGCTGCGCCGCCTGCAAGGCACCATCGGGCGGGAGATGGCGCATCCGGACCGCTTCACCTTCGGCCTGGGCGATACCGATCCGGCGCGGATCGCGGCCGGGACCGAGGTGATCGCCACCGCGCTGAAGCTGCCCCGCCGGCCCGCGCCGGCCGAGGTCTTCACTGCGAAGTATCTGCCGCCGCGACCCGCACGCCCGTGGCCTGCCTGACCTGTGCCTGCGCGCGCATGCGGTCCAGCCGCGCGAGGTCGTCTTCCTGTTCCTGCCGCAGCACCAGCAGCGCCGGGTCGCAGGTGGTGTCGGGCTGGGCGCGGCAGCGTTCGTCGGCCAGCGCCAAGCGCGCCGCGCGGGCGGCGAGGATCGCACCGCGCCGTGCCTCGAAGAACTGGGTGCGAGCATCCTCATCCGGGAAGACGGCGGGGACCATCGCAATGCTGACCTGGCCCGGGTAGCGCATGGTCCGCGCCGAGGCGAGGCTGATCACCGTCGCCGTCGCGCCGATGATGCCGTTCGGCGCCATGCGGAACACCGCGGGGTCGTCGAAAGGCCGCAGTGCCTCGGCCGTTTCGAGGTAGCCTTCCGCGCGGCAGCGCACCTCCAGCACGGCGTGGGATCGCGCCAACTGCACCGTGCCGGGGGCGGCGGACACCTCGGCGACGACGCGGTCGCCGCGATGAATGGCGCATTGGGCGCCGGCGGGTTCGGAGGCGAGCGCCACCTCCCCGTTCCAGGCGGGTTGCGGGTGATGGGCCCGCAGCGCCGCATTCATGGCGAGCGTGGCGCATCCCGGCAGGCCGAGCAGCCCGGCACCAAGACATGCCACGCGAAGGCATGCAGTCATGGGTTGCGCTCCGAGGGGCCTGGAACCCGCCCAGATTGTATCACCAGCACTTAGGCATGTGTGAATGCACATTCCGTGGCGCCGGCCGCTTCCCTCCGCCCGATGCCGGGCATAGGACTGCCGCAACGGCGGTCCATTGCCCGGGACCGCGTTGCGTCGCCCTGCCGGAGGAAACCCGATGACCCTCACCCGCCGCGGCCTGATCGCCGCCCTGCCCGCCGCTGCGCTGCTGCCTTCCGCCGCGGCGCGCGCGCAGGATGCCTGGCCGGACCGCCCGCTGCGCTTCATCGTGCCCTTTCCCGGCGGATCGAGCCCCGACCTGACCGGGCGCGTGGTGGCGGAGCACCTGGCCAAGGTGCTCGGCCATCCCGTGGTGGTGGACAACCGCGCCGGCGCGGGCGGCAACATCGGCACCGATGCCATCGCCAAGGCGACGGACGGGCACACCATCGGCCTGTCGATCAACGGCCCGCTGACCACCGCCCCGGCGCTGTATCCGAACCTGCCCTACGACCCCGTGAAGGATCTGATCGCGGTGTCGCTGCTGGCGCGCGGGCCGCAGTTCCTGGTGGTGAACAACGACCTGCCGGTCACCGACCTGGCCGGCTTCCTCGCGCATCTGCGGGCCAATCCGGGCAAGTTGGCCTTCGGCTCGGTGGGGTCGGGATCGGGCGGGCATCTCGGCATGCTGGACCTGCTGAGCCGGTCTGGCGGGCTTGAGATGCTGCACGTCGCCTATCGCGGCTTCCCGCCCGCGACGCTCGACCTCGTCGCGGGGCGCATCCAGGCGATGATGGTCACGACCGCCGCCGTGCTGCCGCAGGTGCAGGCCGGGCAGATCCGCGCCATCGCTGTGACCTCCGCCGGACGCTTCGCGCCGACGCCGCAGGTGCCGACGCTGGCCGAACAGGGCCTGGCCAATGCCGAATCCTATGGCTGGCAGACCATGGTGGTGCCGGCCTCGACCCCGCCCGAGCGCGTCGCGCGGCTCGCCGCCGAGACACAGCGCGGCCTGCGCGAACCCGCTGCGCGCCGCCGGTTGGAGGACGCCGGCTTCGAGGTGATGGCGACTACCCCGGCCGAGGCCACCGCCTTCCTGGCGGAGGAGACGGAACGCTGGGGCGGCATGATCCGCCGCCTCAACATCCGCCTGGACGGCTGAAGGGAAAGGGCGCGGCTTGGCTGCCGCGCCCCGCCCGTCAGGCAACCATCGTGTCCTTCCGCGTGCGCCACAGCGAATAGAGGACGCCGCTGAGGATCATCGCCAGCGTGACGCCGAGCGAAATGGCCGGGTCCACCTTCCCCACGATCTGGTTCCAGAAGATCTTCGCCCCGATGAACACCAGCACCAGCGCGAGCGCATACTTCAGGTAGTGGAAGCGATGCACCATGGCGGCGAGCGCGAAGTACAGCGCGCGCAGGCCGAGGATCGCCATGATGTTCGCGGTGTAGACGATGAAGGTGTCGGTGGTGATGGCGAAGATGGCCGGCACCGAATCCACCGCGAAGATCAGGTCGGCGATGTTGATCACCACCAGCGCGAGGAACAGCGGCGTGGCCACCCGCACCATCGCGCCGGTCTTCGGGTCGGCCTCGCGCACGAAGAACTTCTGGCCGTGCAGCGTGTCGGACACCCGCATGTGCCGGCGCATGAAGCGCACCACCGGGTTCTGCGCGATGTCCGGATCCCCTTCCGGCACCACCAGCATCTTGATGCCGGTGGCGATCAGGAAGGCGCCGAAGATGTACAGCACCCAGGAATATTCCTGCACCAGCGCCGCACCCACCGCGATCATGATGCCGCGCAGCACGATGACGCCGATGATGCCCCAGACCAGCGCGCGGTATTGATAGGCGCGGGGAATGGCGAAGTAGGTGAAGATCAGGCTGATGACGAAGACGTTGTCGATCGACAACGCCTTCTCGATGAAGAAGCCCGTGAAGAAGGCGACGCCCGCATGGGTGCCGTCGGCCGTCGTCAGCGCGCCGGCCTCATGCGCCCACCAGATGCCCGCGCCGAACAGCGTCGCGAAGCCGATGTAGAAGGCCGAGAGCCACAGGCTCTGGGCGATCCCCATCTCCCTGTCCTTGCGGTTCAGCACGCCGAGGTCGAAGGCGAGCAGTGCCAGCACCACCGACAGGAAGCCGCCCCACATCCACAGGGGCTTGTCCAACCATTCAGCCGTGAGGAATTCCATCCCCGTAACGCTCCTCTCTGGCGCGATTCGACGCATCGGCCAAAGAGGGCCTCGAATCGCGCGGTTTCCCACGCGATCCGACATCACGGACGCCGCCCACGAAGGGCCGGCGGCCGCCAGAGGGGCCCGGATCGAGACCGACAGATGCTTTCGGCCCGGCCCGGCGTCAAGAGCGGTTGCGGCGGAAGCCCGGATGCCCCATGTGGATTTGCGCGGGCGCCGCCGGGACACTAGGTTGCGCCCCGTTCAGACGGATCAGGGCCGCCCCGCCGGGGCGCGGCCATAAACGGGATCGAGGCGCCACCATGGGTTCGTTCAGCATCTGGCACTGGCTGGTCGTGCTGCTTGTCATCCTGCTGCTGTTCGGCAGCGGCAAGATCAGTGGCCTGATGGGCGACCTGGCGAAGGGCATCAAGTCCTTCAAGGCGAACATCAAGGAAGACGAGAAGGACGCCTCGATGGAGGCGCAGGCCCCGGCAACGCCGCCGGCCGGAAACATTCCGGGTCCGCAGCAGGGCCAGGCTTCCGCCACCCAGGCGCAGCCGCAGCCGGGCAACCGCCCCGCGGCCTGACCGCCCGCACCGGACGGCGGCACCGGCCCGTCCCCCTGCCCGAGGCGCCCGACAAGGCGGCGCCGGGCCGGGGGACGGGCCGGTGTCGTGTCAGGGCCGCGCAGCATCCGGGGGGCTCCCGCGATGACCTTCGAAGACGCCGCCATCGCCATCACCGCGGCCGGCCGCCGCATGGACGCGATGGGCTGGGTACCGGCCACGGCGGGCAACATCTCGATCCGGCTGGGACCGGATGAGATCGCCATCACCCGATCCGGCCGCCACAAGGGGTTGATGACGCCGGCGGACGTGATGGCGGTGGATGCCGCCGGTGCGTCGTTGGAAGGCGGCGCGCGGCCGTCCTACGAGACGCTGCTCCATTGCGGCATCTATCGCCGCTTCGCCGATGCCGGGGCGGTGCTGCACGGCCATTCCATCGCCAACACCGTGCTGTCGCGCCGCGCGGGGGCGACCATCCGCCTCGCCGGATATGAATTGTTGAAGGCATTTCCCGGCGGGCCGACGCATGAGGTTGCGATCGACCTGCCGGTGCTCGACAACGACCAGGACATTCCACGCCTGCAACGCGCCCTGGATGCCTTGTGGGATGATGCGCCTGGCGCCCCGCCGGGCTATCTGATCCGCGGCCATGGCGTCTATGTCTGGGGCACCGACATGAACGCCGCCATGACGCGGCTGGAGGCGCTGGAATTCATGCTCCTCTGCCATCTGGAAGAAGGGAGGCACCCGCGATGAGCCTGCTGACGATCCGCGACGCCGCGACCGGCGCCGAGACCTTCCATACCGACGACGCCGCGAAGATCGCCGAGGCCCTCGCGCCGATCGGCGTGCGCTTCGAACGCTGGCCGGTCGCCGCCCTGCCCGAGGGTGCGGAGCCTGACGCGGTGCTCGCCGCCTATCGCCCGCAGCTCGACGCCTTCCTGAAGGAAAGCAAGGCCGGCACGGCGGACGTCATTCGCCTG
This sequence comes from Roseomonas sp. SRI_022, assembly GCF_057586215.1. NCBI lineage: Bacteria > Pseudomonadati > Pseudomonadota > Alphaproteobacteria > Acetobacterales > Roseomonadaceae > Roseomonas > Roseomonas sp. SRI_022. Next base: position 61,012 of record NZ_JBYCZL010000008.1, on the reverse strand, counting down.
ACCGCCGACCATCCGCAGAAGGATGCGATCCGCGCGAAGTTCCTGTCCGAACATATCCACACCGAGGACGAGGTCCGCTTCTTCCACGAAGGCGCGGGCAATTTCGTCATGCATGTGGAAGGGAAGATCTACGACGCGCACTGCACGCGGGGCGACCTGATCTCGGTGCCCGCCAACACGAAGCACTGGTTCGACGCCGGGGAGGTCCCGCACGTCACCGCGCTGCGCGTCTTCACCGACACCACGGGCTGGACGCCGCACTACACGGGCAGCGACATCGCCGCGCGCATCCCCGTCTCGGTCGGCTGAACGCGCCATGGCGCTGTCCTGCATCCTGACCGACATCGAGGGCACGACCAGCGCCATCGCCTTCGTGAAGGAGACGCTGTTCCCCTTCGCCGAGGCGGAGCTCGACGCCTTCCTCGACGGGCATGGGGACGACCCCGAGGTCGGGTCCATCCTCGCCGAGGTGCGCAACATCGCGCGCGAGCAGGATCCGCGTTCGGTGCTGCGGCTGTGGATGGCCGAGGATGCCAAGGTCACGCCGCTCAAGGCCCTGCAGGGGCAGATCTGGCGCGCCGGCTACCTCGACGGGCGACTGAAGGGCCATCTCTGGCCGGATGTCGCGCCCTGCCTGCGGGCCTGGGCAAAAGCCGGGCTGCGGCTTGCGGTCTATTCCTCTGGCTCGGTCGATGCGCAGCGCCTGCTGTTCGGGCATTCGGAGGCGGGCGACCTGACGCCCCTGTTCACCGCCTATTTCGACACCAGGGTCGGCGGCAAGCGGGACGCGGCGTCCTACACCGCCATCGCCCATGCGCTGCACCTGCCGCCCGACGAGATCCTGTTCCTGTCCGACGTGGCCGAGGAACTCGACGCCGCCGCCGCCGCCGGGCTGCAATGCTGCCAGCTGGTGCGGGCCGGGGACGGTACCCAGCCGTCCGGCCGCCACCGCGAAGCTGCCGATTTCCCCGAGGTCGCGCGGCGTTTCGCCCTGCCCCCGGCCGCGTCCGGCTGACCCCATGCGCGGCGGCCCCGCCGGGCATCTGGCCAGGGCATGACCGCGCGTCCATCCGTTTGCGTCATCGCGGCTTGGCGCTGCCCGCGGGACGTGTCTAGAAGCGCCTGTATCGCGAAGTGCGGAGGGTCCCCCCGTCATGCTGACGACCTGGACGGTCGAGGACGGCCGCTGTCGCGTGCGCGAAGGCGCGATGTCCGACATCACGGCCGTGTTGCCCAATGAGGTGCGCGAAGCCGCCGCCGCCGTGGCCGAGCCCGAGGCGCTGCGCCGCGCCGTATGGATCGATCTGCTGAACCCGACGCAGGAGGAGGAACGGGCGGTCCAGAACGCGCTGCGCCTCGAAATCCCGACGCGGGAGGAGATGCAGGAGATCGAGAGCTCGTCCCGGCTGTATCGCGAGGATGACGCGCTGTTCCTCACCGCCAACTTCCTCTACGGCGTGGACACCGGGGAATACAGTTCGACCGCGATATCCTTCGTGCTGACCAACACCACGCTGGTGACGGTGCGCTACGCGACACCCAAGGCCTTCACCGTCTTCGGCACGCGCGCCCAGCGCCAGCCGGCGGCGCTGCTGACCTCCCCCGACGCGGTGATGCTGCATCTGTTCGAGCAGATCGTGGACCGGCTCGCCGACGTGCTGGAACGCGTGGGTTCGGACATGGATCGCGCGTCGCAGCGGACCTTCCGCGCCGCGCGGGCCAACATCAAGGCGAACCGCCGCGACGACCAGCTGAAGGAAACGCTGATCACCCTCGGCCAGGTCGGTGAAGTCACCACGCGGACCTCGGAGACGCTGCTCGGCCTCAACCGCATCCTCGCCTTCGTCGGCGCCGAGAAGGCGACGGCGGTGCGCAAGGAGAACCAGACGCTCATCAAGACGCTGGTGCGCGACGTGCGATCGCTGGTCGAGCACGCCTCCTTCCTGAACGGCAAGGCGCAGTTCCTGCTCGATGCCGTGCTCGGCGTCATCAACGTCGAGCAGAACGCGATCATCAAGACCTTCACCGTGGCCTCCGTCGCGCTGATGCCGCCGACGCTGATCGCCAGCATCTACGGCATGAATTACGACAACATGCCCGAGCTGAAATGGGAATACGGCTATCCGCTCGCGATCGCGCTGATGGTGGTCAGCGCCATCCTTCCGGTCCTGTATTTCCGGCGCAAAGGCTGGCTGTAGCGCGGCAGCGAGGTTCCCGCGGGGCGTCATTCCTGCTTGGATTGCGCGATCCGCAGGAGCCGAGCATGAGCGAACCCGTCCGCGTCCCCGCATCCCTGGCGAATTGCCGGTGGGGCGCCTTCGATGCCTCCTTCCCGCCCGTGGCCTCGATCGATCCGGGCGAGCTCGTCGTCCTCGAATGCCTGTCGGGCGGGCCGGAGGTGATGCCGCCGCAGGAGAAGATGATGGCGGTGCATCCGGTGCTGCGGGAGGTCCATGCGAAGCTGCCGCGGCTCGGCGCGCACATCATCACCGGTCCCGTCGAGGTGCGCGGCGCCGAACCCGGCGACGCGCTGCGCATCGACATCGAGAAGATCGAGCTCGGCGCCGACTGGGGCTTCTGCGGCTTCCGCCCGCTGTTCGGCACGCTGCCGGAGGATTTCCCCTATCGCCGCACGCTGCACATCCCGGTGGACAAGGCGGCGATGACCTGCCGCCTACCCTTCGGCCCGAAGGAGGGCGGCATGGACCTGCCGCTCGCCCCGTTCTTCGGCGTGATGGGCGTGGCCCCGCCGCGCGACTGGGGCGCCGTCAACACGAAGGAGCCGCGCGCCATGGGCGGCAATCTCGACAACAAGGAACTGACCGCAGGCACCACGCTGTACCTGCCGGTGTTCAACGAAGGCGCGCTCTTCTCCGCCGGCGACGGCCACGGCGTGCAGGGCGATGGCGAGGTCTGCATCAACGCGCTGGAGATCTGCCTGACCGGGCATTTCCGGCTGTCGCTGGTGAAGGGCGGCGGCGCGCGCGACCCGGTGCTGAAATTCCCCCGCGCGGAGACGAAGACCCACTTCATCACCATGGGGCTGAACGAGGACCTTGACCTCGCCATGAAGCAGGCGCTGCGGGAGATGATCGCGTTCATCTGCTCCCGCACGAATCTCTCCGATGCCGATGCCTACCAGTTCTGCTCGCTGGCGGTGGACTTCCGCGTGACGCAGACGGTGAACGGGGAGAAGGGGGTGCATGGGATGCTACGGAAGGGGTTGCTGTTCTGAATGCGTAGATTGGAGGGGCTTTGCCCCTCCAAGCCACCCCACCAAAGGCCAGTGGCCTTTGGAATGCCGATCCTTGGCGCCCGCCCGGCACATGCATTGCATCCACTGAATCCAAACCGTTCAGGGGCTGCACGCATATGACCATCCCGCCCTTCTCCCGTCGTTCCCTGATGAGTGCGGCCGCCACCGGCGTCGCCGGGCTGCCCGCTCCCGCCGCCGCGCAGCAGGAACGCGTCATCCGCTATGGCATCTCCATGGCCGACATCCCGCAGACCACCGGCCAGCCGGATCGCGGCGCGGGCGCCTACCAGTTCACGGGCTACACGCTCTACGACCCGCTGGTGGCCTGGGAGATGGACGTGGCCGACCGGCCCGGGAAGCTGGTCCCCGGCCTCGCGACCTCATGGGAGGCCGATCCCGCCGATCGCCGCAAATGGGTCTTCCGCCTCCGGCAGGGCGTGACGTTCCACGACGGCTCGGCCTTCGATGCCGACGCGGTGATCTGGAATTTCGAGAAGGTGCTGAACAGCCAGGCACCGCATTTCGATCAGCGTCAGGCCGCGCAGGTCCGCCCCCGCCTGCCCTCCGTCGCGTCATACCGAAAGATCGACGCGCTGACCGTGGAGGTCACCACCCGCGCGGTGGACAGCTTCTTCCCGTACCAGATGCTGTGGTTCCTCATCTCCTCCCCGGCGCAATACGCGAAGCTTGGCAATTCCTGGGACCGCTTCGCGTCCGAGCCATCCGGCACCGGCCCCTTCCGCCTCGCGCGGCTGGTGCCGCGGCAAAGCGCCGAGCTGGTGAAGAACGCCGGCTACTGGGACCCGAGGCGCATCCCCAAGGTGGACCGCATCGTCCTGATGGTCGCGCCGGAAGCGACCACGCGTTCCAACGCGCTGATCTCCGGCCAGATCGACATGATCGAAACACCCGCCCCCGACCTGGTGCCGCGCCTGCGCCAGTCTGGCGCGCGCATCGTCGAGAACGTCACGCCGCATGTCTGGAACTATCATCTCAGCCTGCTCGAAGGCTCGCCCTGGCGCGACATCCGCCTGCGCAAGGCGGCCAACCTCGCCATCAACCGCGATGAGGTGGTGGGCCTACTGAACGGCCTGGCGAAGCCGGCTGTCGGCGTGGTCGATCCGTCATCGCCCTGGTTCGGCCAGCCGGAATTCCGCATCCGCACCGACATCGACGAGGCGCGGCGGCTGGTGCGCGAGGCCGGCTTCAGCCCGCAGAACCCGCTGCGCACACGCTTCCTGGTGCCGTCCGGCGGGTCGGGCCAGATGCTGTCCATGCCGATGAACGAGTACATCCAGTCCGCCTGGCGCGAGGTCGGCATCCAGGTCGAATTCCAGGTCGTCGAACTCGAAGTCTCCTACACAAGCTGGCGCCAGGGCGCGGCGGGCGAGATCGCGCGCGGCGGCACCATCACCGCGAACAACGTCGCCTATGTGACGTCGGATCCGCTCTACGCCTTCATCCGCTTCTTCCATTCCAACCAGATCGCGCCGACCGGCGTGAACTGGTCCCACTACCGCGATGCCGAGATGGACCGCCTGATCGACAGTGCGATGCAGTCCTTCGACGTCGCCGAGCAGGACGCGCTGATGCGCAAGGTGCATGAGAAGGCGGTGAACGAGGCGCTGCTGGTCTATGTCGTGCACGACACCAACCCGCATGCGCTGGGACGCAACGTGCGCGGCTACACCCAGGCGCAGCACTGGTTTCAGGATCTCAGCACGTTGAGTTAACCGCCCCCAGGGCGGGCGGCGCCCATCCGGCCGGAGGCCCCCGCGCTTACCCCCAAGGGTTGCGCTTGCCGCCGGTGCCCCAGGGGCCGGGGGCGGGCTGCGCCGGCGCCGACCAGCCACCCCCGCCCTGGCCCATCCGCGCCGCCAATTGTTCCAGCGCCGCCACGCGGTTCTCGGTGCGCGGATGTGTCGAGAACAGATTGTCCATCCGCGCGCCCGACAATGGGTTGATGATGAACATGTGCGCCGCGGCCGGATTGGCCTCGGCCCGCTGGTTGACGATCTGGTGCGCGTAGTGGTCCAGCCGCTGCAGTGCCGATGCGAGACCCAGCGGATTGCCGGTGATCTCCGCCCCCACGCGGTCTGCCTCGTATTCGCGCGACCGGCTGATCGCCATCTGCACCACCGCGGCGGCCAGCGGGGCGAGGATCAGCATCAGGATCATCGCGATCGGCCCGAAGGGGCTGCCGCCGTTCCGGTCGCGGTTCCCGCCGCCGAAGATCATCCCGAAATTCGCCAGCATCGAAATCGCACCCGCAACGGTCGCCGTCACCGTCATGATCAGCGTGTCGCGGTTGCGGATATGCGCGAGCTCATGCGCGATCACGCCCGCCACCTCATCCTCGCTCATCAGGTCGAGCAGGCCGGTGTTCACCGCCACCGCCGCATTGGCCGGGCTACGGCCGGTGGCGAAGGCGTTGGGCTGGTCCTCATGGATCACGTAGAGCGCCGGCATGGGCAGCCCGGCCCGCTGGGCGAGTTGCGCCGTCATCTCGTACAGCCTTGGCGCGTCATGCGGGCCGATCGGCTGCGCATTCTGCATGCGCAGCACCATCCGGTCGCTGTTCCACCAGGCGAACAGGTTCATCGCGCCCGCGAACAGCAGCGCGAGGATCATCCCCTGCTGCCCCGCGATCACGAAGCCAAGCCCGCCGAACAGCGCCGTCAGGGCCGCCAGCAGCACCGCGGTCCGCACATATCCACCCATCGCTTCGTCCCCATTGCTGCGCCGGAGCCGGCGAAAGACTACATCATCCCTACCATGACCGAGACGCCCCCCGACCCCGCCGCCCCGCCTGCCGCCACCCCGGCCCCGGAACCCGCGCCGAAGCCCCTTGCGCCGGAGCCGGGGGCCCCGAAGCTGCCGAAGGAAATCGGCGGCCCCACCGGCCCCGAACCCACCCGCTTCGGCGATTGGGAACGCAAGGGCCGGGTCAGCGACTTCTGATGCCGCTGGACGAAGGCCCGATCCGCGGACTGCCGCCCCGGCCACAGGCGCGTAACGTGCTCGGCGGCGTTCTGTTGCCATGCTCCGTCGCACCGCTGACCGGATTCTACCGCGACGGCTGCTGCAACACCGGCCCCGAGGATGTCGGCCTGCATGTCGTCTGCGTCGAGGTGAACGCCGCCTTTCTCGCCTTCAGCCAGGCGACCGGCAACGACCTGTCCACGCCCCGGCCCGAATACGGCTTCGCCGGCCTGCGGCCGGGCGATCGCTGGTGCCTGTGCGCGGCGCGGTGGGAGGAAGCGCGCCGCGCCGGCAGCGCCCCGCCGGTGCTGCTGGAAGCAACGCATGAGGCAGCGCTGCAGGTCTGCCGCCGCGACGACCTGCTCGCCCATGCGCAGGGGGAGGAGGCGCCGGGGTAGAGCGCCTTCGCCTATCGCCGCGAGGCGAGTTCGGCCGTCCGGTCGCCCTGCGGCGCAGCCGCCTCCGCCTCGCGCCGCTGCTGCGCCAGCGCGAAGATGCGGCCGAGCACGACGTCGAGATCGTAGGGCTTGCCGATCAGCTCGAACTCGCCGGCGCCGCCATGCTTGTCCAACGCCTCCGCGGCATAGCCGGAGGCCAGCAGCACGCCCACGCCGGGGCGCAATTCGCGCGCCTCGCGCGCCAGGTCCATGCCGCTCATGCCGCCGGGCATCACCACGTCGGAGAAGACGATGTCGGCGGGCACGCCCTCCTGCAGTAATTGCAGCGCGGTGGGCCCATCCGGCGCGGCGAGGACGGAGAAGCCGGCATCCGTCAGCATCTCCACCGCCACGCTGCGCACCGCGGGCTCATCCTCCACCACCAGCACCGAGATGCCGGCGCCGGAAACCGGCGCCCCGCTGGCTGGAGCGTTGGGGCGCGCCGAGGTGAGATCGGTCTCGGAGCCGAGCGGCAGGTACAGCGTGACCGTCGTGCCGCGCCGTTGGGCCGACTGGATCGCCACATGTCCACCGATCTGGCGCATGAAGCCGAAGACCTGCGACAGGCCGAGCCCTGTGCCCTGGCCGTCCTTCTTGGTGGTGAAGAAGGGTTCGAAGGCGCGCTCGCGCACGTCCTCCTTCATGCCCTCGCCGGTGTCGCGCACCTCGATCGCGACGTAGGGGCCGGGCTGCGCCTCCGGATTGCCGGCCAGCGCCTGCTCCTGCAGCCAGGCCCGGCGGGAGACGATGCGGATGGCGCCGCCGCGCGGCATGGCGTCCCGCGCGTTGATCACGAGATTGAGAAGCGCCGCTTCGAGCTGCGCGGCATCCGCACGGCAGGGCGGCAGCTTCTGATCCAGCGCGAGATCCAGCGTGACCGATTCGTCGAGCGCGCGGCGCAGCAACGGATGGAATTCCCGCACCAGCGCATTGGCATCCACGGTGGCAAGCACCAGCGGCTGGCGCCGCGCGAAGGCCAGCAGGCTGGCATTCAGCCGCGCCCCGCGATCCACCGCCGCCACCGTGGCGCCGAGCAGACGCTTGGTCCGCTCATCCGCCTTGGCGCCGAGATGGCGTTCCAGCGCGCGCGCCGTGCCGAGGATCGCTGTCAGCAGGTTGTTGAAGTCGTGCGCGACACCGCCGGTCAGCCGCCCCAGCCCTTCCATCCGCTGCGCATTGCGCAGCCCGTCCTCGGCGGCTTCGCGCCGGGCGATCTCGGCGCGCAGGTCCGAGGCATTCGCCTCCAGCCGCTGGAAGGTCTCGCGGTCGCGCCGCACCCGCCGCCGCCCGGTGAAGGCGAGCAGCGCCAGCAGCAGGCCGGCCAGGAAGCAGGCGATGCCGATCAGCGCCATGTTGAAGAAGGACAGCCGTTCCTCCGGCAGCGCCGGCACGGTGTAGACGATGCTGACCGGCACGCTGCCGAGCCTGCGCCAGGTGATGAACTGCGTCTCGCCGTCACCGAACGGGTCGGCAGACAGCGGCGCGGCCTGCGGGCGGTCCAACGCGATCGCACGGCGCAGCGGGTCCTGCGGAGCGATCGCCGTCGGCATGTCGGGCGCCGCGCCCTGCCGGAGCAGGATGGCCCCGTCGTCGCGCACCAGCGCGAAGCGGGCGCCGGGCCGCCGGTTCTCCGAGCCCCAGGCGGTGAAGAACGCCTCGGCGCGCAGCACGGCCAGGAACGTGCCGTCGAAGGGACGACCTTCCGGCGCGCGGCCGCGCCCGATCACGAGGCCCGCACCCTGCGCGGCAAGTTCGCGCGGCGGCGCTTCGAAGATCACGGCGCGATTCGCCTCGCGCCCAGAGCGAACGGCCTCGAACCCAGTGGCGTCGGCATTCGGCGCCTGGTCTGGTCCGCCCGTCACCGCGACGCGGCCATCCGGGCGGATCGCCGCCAGGATCGCCACGGGGCCGGATTGCGCGGCCTCGATGCGACGGAACTCCGTCTGCAACGATGCCCGCCGCGCCTGGATCTGCGTCCAGCTGCTTCCGGCCAGCGCATCCTCCACCCGGTCGAGCGCCAGGATGCCGGCATCGAGGATTCGCAGTGTCTGTTCGCGGGCGACCATGACCGCGATCGTGCCGTCCAGCCGCAGGGCATCCCGGCGATGGCTGCTTTCGTGGCGGATCAGGATGGCGAAGAGCAACGCGGGCAGGATGACCGCGGCGGCGAGGATGACGCCGGGCCGCATCGGCCGGTCCATCAAGCGCGTCGTAATCGGCCGGTTCACCAAAGCGACCTGTTCCCTGGTCCGTCAAACCGCGGCGCCAGAACCCGGCGCACGCACCCCCTGCGGCGCGCGCAGTATGACACGATCGCGCATCAAGTGCAGGTGACGGCAGCAATCACTCCGCAGGGGCGGTGGCGGCGGCCCGGCGGCGGCGCAGCCGCCATTCCTGCGCCAGCGCCATCACCGCCGTCAGCAGCATGAAGGACGCCGCGGCGAAGAACACCAACATGGGCTGGCCGGCATCGAGCAGCCAGCCATAGAGCGGCGGGCCGGCCATGCCGCCGATGTTGAAGCCGGTCGAAACGATGCCGAATACCGCGCCCGCCTGGCCCGGCGGCGCGGCGGCACGCACCAGCATGTCGCGGGACGGCATGATCATGCCCGACAGGAAGCCCGCCGCCGCCATGACCGGGACCAGCACCACCCCCGGCAGCGTTCCGCTGCCCACCAACAGCATCAGCGCCGCGGCCGAACCGAAGCCGAAGGCCGCGACCAATCCATGGTTGCGGGTGCGATCCGCGATCACACCACCCGCGAGCACGCCACCGGCGCTGGCGAACAGGAAGGTGGTCAGCGCGGCGTTCGCCATGGTCAGCGACAGGCCCTGCCCATCGACCCAGGCGGCGACCGAGAAGTTCTGGATGCCGCCGTTGGACATCGCCAGCGTCACGAAGAACAGCGTCATCGCCAGCACGGCGGGGGACAGCACCGCGCTGATCCGCGCCGAACCCCCCGCCGACTTCACCGCCACGGGCCGCGGCGCCATCGCCGGCGCGGTGCCGAAGATCAGCGGCACCGCCGCAATGGGCCCGAGCAGCCCCGCCGCGACCAGCGCCGCCCCCATGCCCAACCACGCCGCGATGCCGAGCACGAAGGCGGGCGCGATCGCCCCACCCAGGAAGCCGGCGAAGGTGTGGATCGAGAAGGCGCGCCCGACCCGTTCCTCGGCCATCGAGGCGCCGAGGATGGCGTAGTCCGCCGGGTGGTAGACGCTGTTCGCCAGCCCCGCCATGGCGGCGGCCGCGATCAGCCAGGCATAGGTCCCGGTCAGGCCGAGCAAGATGAACGACGCCCCGCCGAGGATCAGCGCCGCCGCCAGCATCCGCCGCGGCCCGGCGCGATCGACGACGAAGCCCATCGGCGCCTGGGTGAAGGCGGAGACGACGTTGAAGGCGGTCAGCGCCAGGCCGAGCTCGACATACGACACGCCGAGCGCCTCCCGGAGCAGCGGGAACAGCGGCGGGATCGTCAGGTAATGCACGTGGCTGACGAAATGCGCAGCGCAGATCTGCGCCAGGGTGCGGCGTTCCTGCGCCGTCCAGCCGGCCGCCACGATCAGTGCGCCTCCGCCCAGGAATGGCCGGTGCCGACCTCGACCGAGAGCGGCACGCGCAGCGTCGCGACGGATTCCATGATGTCCTTCACCACTGCTGAGGTGGCGGCGACCTCGGCCTCGGGCACTTCGAAGACCAGTTCGTCATGGACCTGCAACAGCATGCGGGCCGTGAGGCCGGCTTCCTTCAGCGCGCGCGGCAAGCGGACCATGGCGCGCTTGATGATCTCGGCGGCGCCGCCCTGGAAGGGGGCGTTGATGGCCGCGCGTTCGGCCCCGGCACGGCGCACCGGGTCCTTGGTCGCGATGTCGGGGATCCACAATTTGCGGCCGAAGGGGGTACGGACGAAGCCGTGGGTCCGCGCCTCCTCCTTGCAGCGTTCCATCTCCTGCCGGATGCCGGGGTATTGCGCGAAATAGGCCTCGATGATCGAGCGCCCCTCGGCCGGCGGAATGCCGAGGCGGGAGGCGAGGCCGAAGGCCGACATGCCGTAGATGATGCCGAAGTTGATCGTCTTGGCGCGGCGGCGCGCTTCCTTGTCCACCTTGCCGGGTTCCAGGTGGAAGATTTCCGCCGCGGTGCGGGCGTGGATGTCCTCCCCATGCGCGAAGGCCTCGCGCAGCGTCGGCACATCGGCGAGATGCGCGAGCAGGCGCAGCTCGATCTGGCTGTAGTCGGCCGACAGCAGGACATTGCCCGGCTCGGCGACGAAGGCGCGGCGGATGCGCAGTCCTTCCTCGGACCGCACCGGGATGTTCTGCAGGTTCGGATCGTTGGAGGACAGCCGCCCCGTGCTGGTTCCCGCCATGCCATAGGAGGTGTGCACGCGCCGATCGACGGGATCGATCTGCGCCGCCAGCGCCTCGACGTAGGTCGACTTCAGCTTGGCAAGCTGGCGCCATTCCAGCACGCGGGTCGCGAGTTCCACGCCCTGGGCAGCGAGATCCTCCAGCACCGAGGCATCGGTCGAATAGGCGCCGGTCTTGCCCTTGCGCCCGCCGGACAGCTTCATCTCGTCGAACAGGATCTCGCCGAGCTGCTTGGGCGATCCGACGTTGAACTCCCGGCCGGCCAGCGCGTGGATCTGCTTCTCCAGCACGATGAGGCGGCCGGCGAAATCCTCACCGATGCGGGCGAGTTCCGCGCCATCCACCTTGATGCCGGCGGCCTCCATGCCGCGCAGCACGGTGACCATGCGGCGTTCGACCTGCTCATAGAGCGCGAGCGCCCCTTCCTCACGCAGGCGCGGCTGCAGCAGCAGCCACAGGCGCAGCGTGACGTCGGCGTCCTCGGCGGCATAGGCGGTGGCCTTGTCGAGCGGCACCTGGCCGAAGGGGATGCGCGCCTTGCCGGTGCCGGTCACCGCATCGAACTTGATCGGCGCGTGGTTGAGGTGAAGGACAGAAAGCTCGTCCATCCCCTGCCCATGCTTCCCCGCCGTCATGGCGTAGGAGATCATCATCGTGTCGTCGATCGGCGCGATGGCGCCGAAGCCGCCATTTTCCTCGCGCGCGAAGACCTCGAGATCGTATTTCGCGTGCTGGAACACCTTCAGCACGGTGGGGTCTTCCAGCAGTGGGCGCAGCAGCGCGAAGGCGCGTTCGGGGGCGATCTGCTCGGGCGGGGGGCCAGACAGCATGTCGGCCTCCGTGCCATGGCGGATCGGGACGTAGCAGGCCCTGCCCGGCGCGGTGGCAAGCGAGAAGCCCACCATCTGCGCGCGCCGCGCATCGAGGCTGTCGGTCTCGGTATCGATGCCGATCACGCCGGCCGCCTGGCAATCGGCGACCCAGCGCGCGAGCGCCGCTTCCGTCGTCACCGTCTCATAGCCCGCGAAGGGCACGGCGAGGTCAGGCGCGGTGGGGCCGGGCGCGGGAGCATGGCGAAGTGCGACGGGCGGCGTCCCGCGGCGCGGCGCCTCATTGCCTTCGCCCAGCTTGCCCATGCGTGCGAGCAGCGAACGGAAGCCCATCGCGCGCAGGAAGGATTCCAGCCGCGCGTCGGTGGGCGGCTTCGCGACGAAATCGCCGATTGGGCAAGGCAGCGGTGCGTCCTCGTCCAGCAACACGAGGCGGCGAGAGATACGCGCCTTCTCGGCGTTCTCGATCAGCGCCTCGCGCCGCTTGGGCTGCTTGATCTCGCCGGCGCGCGCCAGCAGGGCTTCGAGGTCGCCATATTCGTTGATGAGTTGCGCCGCGGTCTTGATGCCGATGCCCGGCACGCCCGGAACGTTGTCGGTGGAATCACCGGCCAGCGCCTGCACCTCGACCACCTTGTCCGGGGTGACGCCGAACTTCTCCAGCACCTCCGGCTCGCGGATCGGCTTCTGCTTGATCGGGTCCAGCAACTGTACGCCGGGCCGCACCAGCTGCATCAGGTCCTTGTCGGAGGAGACGATGGTCACCTGCCCCGACCCTTCCGCGAGGAAGGCCTTGGCGTAGGCGGCGATCAGGTCGTCCGCCTCGAAGCCTTCCTGCTGCACCTTGGCGACGCCGAGCGCATCCGTCGCGTCGCGGATCAGCGCGAATTGCGGGATCAAATCCTCGGGCGGGTCGGGGCGGTGCGCCTTGTAGTCGGCATAGATCTCATTGCGGAAATTCAATCGCGCCGCATCGAACACCACCGCGATATGGCTGCCCGCATGCCGCGTGAGGAACTGCGACAGCATGGTGGTGAAGCCGTAGACCGCATTCACCGGAACCCCTTCCGGGTTCGTCATGGGCGGCAGCGCGTGATAGGCACGGAAGATGTAGCCGGAACCATCCACCAGGATCAGATGGCGTTCCCCGGCCTTCACCGTGGGCAGGGCCTCCTGGCCGGCGGCGGCATCCGCCATGGCGGCGCCCCGCGGCCGTCCGGCCTCCGGGGCCCGGTCTGAATCAGTGTCCATGGTCCTCGCCTGCGCCCTCAGCGAGGACGTAGGTGATGGAGCAGTAAGGGCAAGTGACCTCGTGATCCTCCATGGTCATCCAGATGCGCGGATGGCCGAGCGTCCCGGCCGCCTCCCCGTCGCAGGCGACCTTGCGGGACTGCACCTCGACCCGCTGCTCGGGCGTGATGCCTTCCACGAGCTTCGGGGCATATCCGGTCATCAGGGGGTCGCGCATGGGGCACCTCGTCGCAGGGGCGGCACCATAGTGAAGGCTTGCGTGGTGGACCAGCCTCGGGGGGGGTATCATGTCAGGTCTGATGGCGCGCGAGGAACATGGCGGACCGCGACAGGGCCAGGGGGGGCAGCTTTCCCAGGCCGTGTCCCGCCGTGCCCTGCTTGCGGCCCTTGCCCTGTCCGCCTGTGCCCCGGCCCGGTCGCCGATGGGCCCACAGGTCACCACACCGATGCTGGCGCCCGATGCGCTGGTCATGGCCGATGGCGCGCGCCTGCCCGTCTATGCCTGGCTGCCGCCGAGCCGGCCGCGCGCGGTTGTGATCGGCCTGCACGGCATGAACGAGCACGCCCGCGCCTTCGCCGAGGATGCCGCCCCGTGGTTCACGCAGGAGGGTGTCGCCCTTTACGCCTATGACCAGCGCGGCTTCGGCGGGTCGCCCCACCGCGGCATCTGGGCGGGTCACCAGACCATGGCGGCGGACGCGACCGACGCCGCCAGCCTGATCCGCGCCCGCCACCCCGGCGTGCCGGTGCTGCTGATGGGCGAGAGCATGGGTGGCGCGGTGCTGCTGGTCGCCGGCGCTTCAGCCGCGCCGCCGCCCGTGGATGGCTATGTGCTGCTCGCCCCGGCGGTGGTCGGGCGCGCAAGCCTCGGCTGGTTCGCGAGCGGGCTGCTGGACGTCATGGTCACGCTGGTGCCGATGATGGGCTTCCAGAACAGCGCGCCCGGATACCAGCCGACCGACAACATCGAAGCCTGGCGGCGCTGGTCGCGCGACCCGCTGCTGATCCGCCACACCCGCGTCGACGCCATGGCCGGGCTGGTGGACCTGATGGATGCGGCGGTCGCTGCGGCGCCGCGGTTCCGCGGTCCGGCGCTGCTCCTCTATGGCGGACGGGACCGCTTGGTGCCGGCACGGCCGACACGGGCGCTGCTGACCGCGCTGCCCGATCCGGCGCGCCAGCGGGCCGGCTTCTACCCCGCCGGCTACCATATGCTGCTGCGCGACACGCAGGGGGAGCTGGTGGCGCAGGACATCACCGCCTGGGCGAAGGACCGGCGCGGGGCGCTGCCCTCAGGCGCGGAGGCGGCGGCGCGGGCCTGGCTCGCCGCGTGATCCGGCCGGACGGGTCGTTCATCGGCCGCGACGGGGTCATCACCCTGGCCGCCGCGCTGGCGGCGATGGTGCTGACCGCGGGGATCGCCCCGGCAGCGGCGACCTTTGCCGTGGTGCGGCGGGCCTGGCGGGCGCCAGTTGACACCCCCAGGGCGCCTCAACGCATCCTGGTGCTCGGGCACCGGCTGCGGGATGGCGCGCCTTCGGCGGTATTCGAGCAACGGCTGGCGCGGGCGGATGCGCTGGCGCGGCGATATCCGCACGCGACGGTGGTGCTGCTTGGCGGCCGCGCCGCCTCCGGCCAGCCCTCGGAGGCCGAGGTCGGCCGCGACTGGCTGGCGGCACGCGGCCTCGACCCCGCCCGCATCGCGCTGGAAACGGAATCGCGCCACACGCTCGAGAACCTGCACAACCACCGCACCCTGCACGGCGCCCAGGGGATCGAGGCGCTGGTGACCAGCCGCGCCCATCTGCACCGCGCGGTGCTGATGGCCGAAGGGCTCGGCCTGTCGCCCATGCCCGTGGCGGCGGAGGACCGGTTGCACGTGGAACCCCTCAGGCTGCTGGGGGAGGGATTCCGCGTGCATTGGTACGTGACCGGGCGGATCCTGGCCCGCGCGCTCGGACACCGGGCCTGGCTGGCGCGGATTTCGTAGGGCGTCCCGAAGGGCGCCGCCCGTTCACCCCTCGCCCAACTGCTGTTCCACCAGCCGGACGAAGCAGCTCGCCCCGATCGGCAGCAGGTCGTCGTTGAAGTCGTAATGCCCGTTATGCACGGGGACGTTGCCATGCTCGGGCGTCACCTGGCCCAGCAGCATGAAGGCGCCGGGCGCCTTCTCGAGGTAGTAGGCGAAGTCCTCCCCGGCGGTGAGGGAGGGCAGGTCGGTCTTGATGAGGTCCTCGCCCACCACGTCGCGCGCGGCGGCCTCGAAGGCGGAGGCCTCCTCGGCCGTGTTGATCGTCGGCGGGTAGGATCGCGCGTAGTCAAG
The DNA here is from genome assembly GCF_057586215.1 of Roseomonas sp. SRI_022. Taxonomy (NCBI): domain Bacteria; kingdom Pseudomonadati; phylum Pseudomonadota; class Alphaproteobacteria; order Acetobacterales; family Roseomonadaceae; genus Roseomonas; species Roseomonas sp. SRI_022. Next base: position 45,562 of record NZ_JBYCZL010000008.1, on the reverse strand, counting down.
CGTCACCTCCACCCCATGCGCGGCGGCGATGCCATGGACGGTCTGGTGGAACAGCTCGTCCATCCGCTTGCGGACCGAAGGCAACAGGGTGCGGATGGTGCCGCGCATCTGCACCGTTTCGGGCAGCACGATCTGGGACGTGCCGGCGTTGAACTGGCCAATGCTGAGCACGACGGTGTCGTGCGGGCTCATCCGCCGGCTCACCAGGTTCTGCAGCGCCGTATAGACCTGCACCGCGCAGGGCAGCGGATCGAGACCCATATGCGGCGCGGCGGCGTGGCTGCTGCGCCCCTTCAGCACGAGGGTGAAATAGTCGACCGCGGCGAGCACCGTGCCCGGGCGGATCGCCGCGGTGCCCAACGGCAGGTCGTGCGCGTTGTGGATGCCGTAGACCTCGTCGCAGGGATATTTCGCGAACAACCCGTCGCGCAGCATGGCGGCCGCACCGGTCAAGCCTTCCTCGGCCGGCTGGAAGATCAGGTGCACGGTGCCGGAGAAGTTGCGCGTCTCCGCGAGGTAGCGCGCCGCGCCGAGCAGCATGGTGGTGTGCCCGTCATGCCCGCAGGCATGCATGCGGTTCTCGTAGGTGCTGCGATGAGGGAAGTCGTTCAGCTCCGGCATGGGCAGCGCGTCCATGTCGGCGCGCAGGCCGATGCTGCGATTGCCCGGGCGGCCGCGGATCACGCCGACCAGCCCGGTCTTGCCGAAGCCCTGTTCGACCTCGATGCCCCAGGAGCGCAGCTTCTCGGCGACGATGCCGCTGGTACGTACCTCCTCGAAGCCGATCTCGGGGTGGGCGTGGAAGTCGCGGCGCCACGCCGTCATCTCGTCGTGGAAATCGGCGATGCGCGGAATCACGGGCATGGGCAGGACCATTGGGATGGGAGACGCATACTCAGCGTCATCCCGCCGCGAAGTTCAACCCACCGCCACCGCGTCGCGCACCTTCACCAGCCCGTCCGGCCGCAGCCGGTATCCGAAGCGATGCGCGACGGTCAGCAGGTGGTACGCCGCCTTGAAGGCCAGCACCGGCAATTGCCGGTTGGCATTGGCATGGACATCCCCGGCCAGCAGGCTGACCAGCCCCTCGCGCATGCGGAAGCGGTTCGACGGCGTCATGAACATGTCGCGCAGCACCGGATTGTTGATCCGGTAGATCAGCCAGGACAGCGAACCGATCGCCCGCTTCACCTTGCGCTCGAAGGCCCGCGCCATGGGCGCGGCGCGGGCGGGATCGTCGAGCCAGGTATCGGCGACCTCCGCCCCCATCTCGGCACTCGCCATCGCCAGCAGCACGCCGGATGAGAAGACCGGATCGAGGAAGGCATAGGCATCGCCGGCCATCAGCCAGCCATCCCCGTGCATCACCTTGGATGAGTACGAGTAGTTGCCGGTGGTGGTGGCGTCGCTGATCAGCTCCGCACCTTCGATGCGGCGTGCGACGGAAGGCACGGCGCGCAGCGTGGCGAGGAAGAAGTCGCGCACCTCGCCACGCCGGCGCTTGAAGAAATCCGGGTTGGAAACGACGCCGATGCTCATGACCCCATCAGGGAGCGGGATCATCCAGAACCATCCCTCGTCGAAGAGATGGATGGTGATATTGCCATCCTCCTCCGTCTCGTTCCCGAAGGGGGCGACGCCGCGGAAATGGCCGTAGATCGCCGCGGTGTTGTTGTGCGGGTTGCGCGCCTTGCTGCCCATGCTGTTGGCCAGCACGGTGTCGCGCCCCGAGGCATCGATTACGAAGCGCGGGCGGAAGGCATGGATGACGTCATCCCCGCCGCGCGCGGTAACGCGATGCCCGGCCTGTGCGTCGAGCGCCACGTCCAGCACGCGCATGCCTTCGCGTACATCGGCCCCGGCCGTCCGGGCGCGGGTGAACAGCACCTCGTCGAACTGGCTGCGCCGCACCTGGTAGGCGTAGGTGTAGTCCTGGTTCAGCCCGGCGGCGAAGGAGAAGGCGGTGTGGTTGCCATGCTCGTCCGAGACGAAGCGCGCGCCGGGCTTGTGCACGCCGATCTCCGCCATGCGGTCCGCCACGCCGAGCGTCTCGAAGATGCGCAGGTTGAGCGGCAGCAGGCTTTCCCCGATGTGGAAGCGCGGATGGCGGTCCTTCTCAAGCAGGATGACGTGGCGGCCCTTCCCGGCCAGCAGCGTCGCCGCCGTGGCACCGGCCGGTCCGCCGCCGATGATCAGGACGTCGCAGGCCGTGCTGTCCTGTTGCGGCATGGCGGAAGTATCAAGCGGCATGGGCCTGTGTCCTGCTGCAATCCGGCGATAGGATGAAGCCCCATTCCACCCGGTTTCCCGTGACAGACGCAACCGCCCCCGCGCCGGCATCCGTGGTCGCCGTCATTCCTGCCTACCAGGAAGCGGCGACGATCGCGGCGGTGGTCACGCGGCTGCACGCCGCCATGCCGGGCCTTGCCGTGCTGGTGATGGATGACGGGTCGTCGGACGGCACGGGCGCCGCAGCGGCCGAAGCGGGGGCCGAGGTGCTGGGCGGCGCGGCGAACCAGGGCAAGGGCGCGGCACTGCGCCGGGGCATGCGCGCCGCATTGGAGCGTGGGGCCGGCTTCGTCGCGACGCTGGACGGCGACGGCCAGCACCGGCCGGAAGACCTGCCGCGCCTGGTCGCCCTCGCAGCGCCTGACGTGATCGTGATCGGATCCCGCCGAGGCGCGGCCGGCCAGCCGGCGGCGCGGCGGCGAGCCAACCGCGTGGCGGATTTCTGGATCTCCTGGGCGGCGCGGCATCCCGTCTCGGACAGCCAGTCGGGGTTCCGCATCTACCCAGCCGCGGCGCTGTCGGACCTCGCGCGGTATGAAGGCCGCGCCCGGGGCTTTTCCTTCGAGAGCGAGATCCTGATCGACGCGGCACGGCGCGGCATCACCACGGTGGCGGCGGAGATCCCGGCGCTCTATGGCGCGACGCTGCGCCGACCCAGTCATTTCCGACCCGTTGCGGACATCGCGCGGATCGTCATCATGGTCGCGGGCAAGCTGCTGGCGCGCGGTATGGACCCGGTCGGGCTACTGCGCAGCCTCACGCCGCCGCGAAGGAAGGAGGGACCCGATGCTCCATCGTCGTGAGATGCTGCCGGTGATGATCGCCATCGGCGCCAGCGCCGGGCTCGGCGCCTGCCGCGAAGACACAGTTTACCAGAGCACTGGCGGCCAGTTCCCCGGCACCGGCACGATGGAACAGCGGGAGGCACTGATCCGCCGCGCCGCACCGGCTTCGGACGGCTGGTCGGTCCAGCCGGTGCGGTACGGCCTGCTGCGCGCGACCAATGCCTGGAACACCCACCAGATGACGGTGGACATCGCCTTCGACATCCGCACCTTCACCATCAGCTACGTGGACAGCGTGAACCTGGACTACGACGGCGCGCGCATCCACGTCGCCTACAATGAGCGCGTCCGCGCGCTGGAGACGGCGATCCTGCGCGGGTAAGATATTTCGTTGCCCTCACGCGGCGGGCGCGGAGCTACTAACAGTTTGGGCGCGGTCGCGCTGTGCGCTGCTGGCCCGATGCGGCGCATTGGGCTGGCAAACACGATCGCCTACGCCATCCCGCCATTGATCGAGACGGTCTGCCCGCTGATGTAGGCAGCGCGGTCGGAGCACAGGAAGGCGACGAGTTCCGCCACTTCCTCCGGCCGGCCGAGCCGCTTCGCAGGCACCATCTGCTTCACCGCCTCGGGCGGCACGGCGGCGGCGATGGCGGGGCTGTCGATCAGCCCGGGGGCGACGGCATTCACCGTGACGCCGCGCGGTGCGCATTCCAGCGACAGCGCCCGCACCGCCCCGATCAGTCCGGCCTTGGCCGCGGCGTAATTCGCCTGTCCGCGATTGCCCATGATGGCCGAGACGGAGGACATCGCGACGATCCGCCCATTGCGCGTGCCCATCATCGGCAGCAGCAGCGGCCGCGCGACATGGAAGAAACCATCGAGCGACACCGCCATGACGTGCCGCCACTGCGCTTCCGTCATCGCCGCCATCGGCACGTCGTCATGCGCGCCGGCATTGTGAACCAGCACCTGGATCGGGCCGACTTCCAGCAGCGCCTCGCAGGCCGCGCGCGCGGCATCGTGGTCGGTGATGTCGAAGGTGACGGCGTTGCCGCCGATCTCCGCCGCCAGCGCCGTGGCGCGATCGACATTGGCATGTGCATGCACGATCACCGCGCAGCCGTCGCGCGCCAGCGCGCGGCAGATCGCCGCCCCGATCGGGCTGGCGCCGCCGGTGACCAGAGCTCGGCGCATCACACCGCGCAGACCGGCCCGGCCATGTCGCCATGGGCGGACAAGTCGCGGATCGTCGCCTCCGGCCCGCACAGCGCGCAGGCGGGGTCGCGCTTCAGCCGCACCGTGCGGAAGCGCGCATCCAGCGCATCCCACAGCAGCAGTCGGCCCTTCAGCGGGTCGCCGATACCCATGATCAGCTTCAGCACCTCGGTCGCCTGCAGCGTGCCCATCACGCCGGTCACCGCGCCCAGCACGCCGGCCTCCGAACAGGTCGGCACCAGGCCTTCCGGCGGCGGTTCGGGATGCAGGCAGCGATGGCAGGGGCAGGTCCCGTCATGCCCGGCGAAGACGGAAAGCTGCCCCTCGAAGCGCAGCACCGCCGCGCTGACCAGCGGCCGGCCCAGCAGGTGGCAGGCATCGCCGAGCAGGAAGCGCGTGGCGAAATTGTCGGTGCCGTCGCAGACGATGTCATAGCGCGGGATCAGCTCCTGCGCGGCTGCGGCATCCAGCCGCCGCGCATGGACCTCGACGACGGTGCCCGGGTTCAGGTCGTGCAGCGTCTCCGCCACGCTCTCGGCCTTGTTGCGGCCGATCCGCGCGGTGGTGTGGGCAACCTGGCGCTGCAGGTTCGACAGTTCCAGCCGGTCGTCATCGACCAGGCCGATCGTGCCGATGCCCGCCGCGGCGAGATACAGCGCGAGCGGCGAGCCGAGCCCGCCGGCGCCGATGATCAGCACCCGCGCCGCGCGCAGCTTCGCCTGGCCGGTCGCGCCGACCTCCTGCAACAGGATGTGGCGGGAATAGCGGTGCAGTTCCGCCTCGGTGAAGTCGAGATCCATGGGTGGGGATATGGGCGCGGGCGGCGGCGCTGCGCAAGGCGGACGGAACCGGAGGGGCGCTGCCCCTCCGGCCCGCCCCGCCAAAGGGCAGTGCCCTTTGGAATGCCGTTCTCTGGTGCCAGGCGCCAGGTGATGGTTTCCAAAGACCTCAGGCCTTTGGTTGGGTGGCTTGGAGGGGCAAAGCCCCTCCAACGGCTTGCGGCGCACGCGTCGCCCGCGCGAAATGCGCGCATGGATGGCGAGAATCTGATCCGCCGGCTGGCCGTTGCGCTGGCGATCGGCCTGCTGGTGGGTGCGGAGCGTCACTGGCGTGAACGGGATGCCTCCCCGGGCCAGCGCACGGCTGGCGTGCGGACCTTCGCGCTGATCGGGCTCTCCGGCGGCATTGTTGGCGCGCTGGCGGGCCCGGCGGGGCAGGTCGGCGGCGCAATGCTGCTGGCCGCCGGGCTCCTCGCCATGGTCGCCGCGGTGCTGCCCTTCGCCTTGCGGGAGGCTGAGGCGGAGAACAATTTCAGCGCCACCAGCCTGGTCGCCGCCATCGCCACCTATGCGCTCGGCGCCCTTGCCGTCACCGGACAGGTCGCGGCGGCCGGCGCCGCGGCGGTGGCGATGACCGGCGTGCTCGCGCTGCGCGAATCCCTGCACGGGCTGCTGGCGCGGATCACCTGGGCGGAGATGCGGTCCGCCATCCTGCTGCTGTCCATGACGCTGGTGGCCTTGCCGCTGGTGCCGGACGAGCCGATCCGCTGGCTGGCTGGCGTCAATCTGCACAAGGTATGGACGCTGGCGATCCTGCTCGCGGGCATATCCTTCCTCGGCTACCTCGCGGTGAAGCTGGGGGGCGAGCAGCGCGGGCTGCTGCTGGCGGGTGCGGCGGGCGGGCTGGTGACGTCCACCGCGGTGACGCTCGCCAATGCGTCGTCATCGATGCAGGGCGGGCCGGCGCGCGGGCTGGCGGCGGGGGCGCTGGTCGCGGGCGCCGTGTCCTGCCTGCGCACGGTGGTCCTGGTGCTGCTGGTCGCACCGCAGATCGCCCGGCTGCTGTGGCCGGCGCTGCTTGCGGCGGCCATCGCCATGGCGGTCACGGCACTGGTGCTGTCCCTGCGCGGCACGGCGCAGGAGGACAGCCCGCAGCCGCCGGCCAATCCCTTCGAGCTCGGCGCCGTGCTGCGCATGGCCGCGCTGCTGGCGGGCGTCGGCGCGTTGGCGAAGCTCGGTGCCGAATGGCTCGGGGGCGCTGCGGTCATCATCATCGCCGCGGTCACCGGGCTGACGGATGTGGACGCGATCACCTTGTCCATGCCGCAGCTTGTGCCGGATGTGATCACCGCCACGCTCGCCGCGCGCGCCATCGCCGTGGCGGTGGCAAGCAACATCATCGCCAAGGCAGTCTACGCTGCGGCACTCGGCAACCGCGCCTATGGGCGGTTGTACGGCATCGGCTCGCTTGCGGCGCTCGGCGCGGGCGCTGTTCTGCTGGTGCTGACGGCGCGGTAGGGCGGCGTGCCTCAGTCCACCGTCGCGCCGCTCTCACGCACGATCGGCGCCCATTTCTCGGCCTCGGCACGGATGAAGCGGGCGAGATCCTCGGCGCTGCCGGGCATCGGCTCCACGCCATGGCGCGCGAGATGGCCGCGTACCTCGGCATCCTCCATCGTCTCGCGCATCGCGGCGTTGATGCGCGCGACGATGTTCGCCGGCAGGCCCTTCGGGCCGAGCAGCGCATACCAGTTCGCGACCTCGTAGCCGGGCAGCGTCTCCGCCACGGTGGGCAGGTCGGGCAGCAGCACCGAACGCTGCGGCGTGACCACGGCGAGCGCCCGCAGCCGCCCGCCCTCGACCTGCGGCAGTGCAGTTGGCGCGGTGGAGAAGGCGAAATCCGTCTTGCCCGAGAGCAGGTCCGTCATCAGCGGCCCGCCGCCGCGATAGGGCACGTGGATCGTGCGGATGCCGGCCATGCGGTCGAGCAGCGCGCCCGCCAGGTGACCCGCGCCGCCGACACCGGAGGAACCATAGGACAGCGTGTCCGGCCGCGCCTTCGCCGCGGCGATCAGGTCCGCGACGTTGCGCCAGGGCCGGTCGGCCGGCACGACCAGGACATTCAGCACCGACCCGGCCATGGCGATCGGCGTCAGGTCGGTCTGTGGGTTGAAGGGCAGGTTGCGGTAGAGTGTCGGGTTGATCGCCAGCGCGCCGATCGTGCCCATCAGCAGCGTGGTGCCATCGGGGGCGGCGCGCACCACCGTCTCGGTGGCGAGGTTGCCGCCGGCGCCGGGGCGGTTATCCACCACGATCGGCTGGCCGAGCAGCGATTGCAGCTTGGGCTGGATGGTGCGGGTGCTGATGTCGGTGGCACCGCCGGCGGCGAAGCCGACGACGACACGGATGGGGCGGGTCGGCGTCCAGTCGGCGGCCTGGGCGCGCAGGGCGCGCGGCGCGGCGAGGATCGGCAGCGCGGCAAGGCTGCGGCGGGTGATCATGGGCTTCCTCCGGCGGACACGGTCGGCCCGTTGGTTCGGGCCTCGGCGCTGTCTACCCGGCGGCCGGTGCGGCGGGAAGGCGCAAGCGACGGGTCAGGCGCCTTGCCCGTGTCACCAGCCGTTGACGCGGTCCCAGACGGCGATCACGTCGCGCCCGCCATCGACCACGTAGTACCGGTCATGCGCCGCCACCGTCAGGCAGGTGTGGTTGGGCGCAATGCGCACCAACGCACCGATCGGCAGCCGGTCGAAGGGCAGCGGGCCATCGCCATGCACCTCCCCATGTTCCTGGTGCACGCGCGCGACGATCGCATCGCCGAAAGTGCGTTTGCCGTCGGCATCGAGCATCAGGCCGAAACCGTAATCCTTCGGTGCCTTCTCCGTGCTGCGGTCCTTGGACAGGGCGATGGCGCCTGCATCGACCAGCACCGCGTTGCGATCCGGCTTGCGCCCGGTGACCGCTGTCAGGGCGGTGACGGCGATGTCGTCCATCCCATGCGTGCCGATCTGGCCCTGGAACAGGTCACCGAACATATAGACCCCGGCGCGGATGTCGGTGATGCCCGACATGTCGCGCCCATGCAGCGCAGTCGGCGACGAACCGACCGAGACGACATCGACCTTCGCCCCCATGGCCCGCAGGCGCCCGGCGGCAAGCATTGCACCGCGATGCTCCGCCTCCGCCACCGCTTGCAGGCCTGCCTCGCTGCGTTCGGCGTAGGAATGCCCGGCATGGGTCATCACGCCCGCGCAGCGCGCGCCGAGCCGGCCGGCAATCTCGGTCAGCAGGGTGGAATCGGGGGCGACGCCGCCGCGGCCCTCGCCGCAATCGACCTCGACCAGGGCGCGCAGCGGCCCGGGATGGGCGGCGATCGCGGTGGCGACGTCGGCATCGTCGGTGATGACCTTCACGTCGCCGCCCTCGGCATTCAGCGCGGCGATGGCATCGAGCTTCGCCGGCGTGATGCCGACCGCATAGATCTGGTCACGGAAGCCGCCGCCGGCGAAGTAGCGCGCCTCGGCGACCGTGCTGACGGTGATTGGCCCCTTGCCCGGCGCGGCGAGGTCGGCCACCGCGATCGACTTCGCGGTCTTCATGTGCGGGCGCAGCACCAGCCCCGGATGCCGCGACACCGCCGCCTGCATATGGGCGAGGTTGCGCTTCAGGATGCCGAGGTCGAGCACCAGGCAGGGAGTGGGCAAATCGTCGAGGGTCATGGATCCGTTCACCAGCGCCGCATCACCGAGAGTTCGATCAGCGATTGTTCGAGTTCGCGCCCGCCATCGACGCGGCGCAGGCCGATGACGGCATAGGGCGTCTGCCAGCGCGTCATGGCAGCGCCCTGGCCCTGCTGGGTGCCGAGCGCGCTGGCATCGGGCAGGCAGCCCGCGACCTCGCGTTCCAGCGCGGCGAAGCGTTGGCGGGTCTCGGCCGGAGCCGCGTCGTGGCGGAACATGGTCGCGAAATAGGCGCCGTGGACCGGCCCATCCTGCGACTGGATCATGCCGCGCCGCTCATCCAGCGAACCGGGGATGTTGTGTCCCATGCGCGGCAGCCAGTCGAAGTCGCTCTGCGCCGCCTGGACGAGGCCTTGCAGCCCCTCGCAGAAGGCCCGGTCGGCCTGGGCTTCGAGGGGCAGGCTCGCGAGCAGGGTCAGGGCCAGGAGGTGGCGGCGCACGGGACGTCTCCGGGGTTCGATCGGCGGCAGGCTTAGAACAGATCGGGGTCCGGTGGAATCACCAGCGGGCTCACGGCCAGCGCGCCTCCGCATCGATGGGCAGCACCGGGCGGGGCAGGTGCTTCCAGTCGAACCGGGCCAGGATAGGGGAGGTGAGGCCGGGACAATCCACCTCGACGACCTGTTCGTGCTTGAAGAATTCGTCGAAGCCGCCGCGGAAATGGCCGCGGGATTTCACCACGACGCAACGCGCCCTGCCGATGTCGAGACCGAGATGCTCGAAGAAAACCGGATCGGCGCATTGCGCGCGGCCTTCCGTGACCACGACCGACAACTCGCCGACCTGCAGGCAGACAGTGCGGCCGAGCGTCATCGCCGTGCCGGCATAGATGCCGCGCCGGCCGGTGACATTGCCGTCGGAGACGGCGCGGACGGTTGCCTCGGCCGCGAAGGCTTTGCTGAAGGGGTCGTCCGGCGCCATGTCCCGATTGAAGCGGGCTGTGAAGCGCGCACCGACGCCGAGGCCATGGGCTTCCACCGCCAGTGGGGCGTCGAGCAGCATACCGATCAATGCGTGCTGTACCCCGGCCTTGTGGAGGGCTTCCAGGATCCAGACGGTGTTGCCGCGCCCGCCGCCGCCGGGATTGTCGGCGACATCGGCGAAGGCGAGCGGGATGGGGCTGTCCTTCGCGAGGCGCACCGCGTCGCCCAGCGAGGTGAGGTTGGCGACGAAGCGCGACCGCCTTTCCCAGGCGGCTTCAGCGAGGCGCTGCGCCAGGCCTTCGGCGGCGTCCTTCTCCGTCGCGGTGACGATGACCGAGAAGCCGTTGAACGGCGTGTCGGCATAGGAGAACCCCGCCATGGCAGAGACATTGGCGATACGCGAATCCTGCGCCGCCAGCGCCTGGCCGAGGTCGATCACCTCCGCATAGGGACCCTGCGCCGTCAGCAGCGCGGTCTGCGGCGAGACGATGGGCAGCCGGCGATGGCCGCGATGGAAGCGTTCCCCCGCCAGCAGCCGGCGCAGCAGCTGCGCGCTCTCAGCGCCACGCTCGCGCATGTCCATGTGCGGGTTGGTGCGGTAGCCGACAAAGGCATCCACCGTCGCCACCATGCGATCCGAGACATTGGCGTGCAGGTCGTAGGAACAGACCAGCGGGATGTCGCCGAGGATCTCCCGGATCATCGCCTGGATGGTGCCTTCCGGATCGTGGTCGTCGGTGGTCAGCCCCGCGCCATGCATGACGCAATAGACGCCATCGACCTGGCCCTTCGCCGCTTCCAGGCCGCGGCGCCAGATCGCCATCATCTCGGCGAAGACGTTGGCCTCGACCGGGCCGTTCGGCTCGGCCATGGCGAGCAGGATCGGTACTGGCCGCCATGGTCCGGCGGCATCCATGTCGGCGACGAAGCCGGGCATCTCGGCCAGCGCGCGTGGTGCGGCGCTGCGCGCGTCGGTGACGACGGCCTCGCCTTCCAGGTAGCAGCGGCCGGTGAAATCCGCGCGCGTCGCCACCGGGGCGAAGCGATTGCACTCGATGGAGAAGCCCAGCAGGGCGATGCGCGGCCCAGCCATCAGATCGCGACGCCCAGCAGTTCCGCGATGCGCGGCGTGGACTTCAGTCCGGTACCGGTCAGCACCACCACCGTCGTCTGATCCGCCGTGATGGTCCCGGCGGCGAGCAGCTTCGCGAAGGCCGCCGCCGCCTGGGCGGAGGTCGGTTCGACATAGATGCCGGTCCGCGCGAGGTCGAGCGTCGCGGCGGCGATCTCATCCTCGCCCAGCATCACCGCACCGCCGGCGGAGTTCGTCAGCACCTGGTTGACCTCCATGGTGCGCAGCGGCTGCGCGATCGCGGTGCCTTCGGCAATGGTGGGCTGCGCGGCGACCGGCGCCTCGCCGAGGAACGCGCGCGCGATCGGCGCGCAATTGGCGGGCTGTGCTGCGAAGATGCGCGGCAGGCGGTCGATCTCCCCCGCGCGCAGCAACTCCGCGAAGCCGATGCCGCAGCCAAGCACGTTCGACCCGGCGCCGCAGGGCACGATGACATTGTCAGGTGCTGCGAAGCCGAGATCCTCCCACAGCTCATACGCCAACGTCTTGGTGCCGTGCAGGAAGAAGGGATGCCAGTTGTGGCTGGCGTAGAAGATGCGCGCGGATTCCGCGAGCGCCGCATCGGCGCAGTCCTGCCGGCTGCCGGGGATCAGTTGGATCGTCGCACCCGAGGCCCGCGACTGCACCGTCTTGGCGGGCGAGGTGCTGGCCGGCACGAAGATCGTCGCCGCCATGCCGCCCGCGGCGGCATAGGCCGAGACCGCCGCGCCGCCATTGCCGGAGGAATCCTCCAGCACATCCATCACGCCCTGCGCCCGAAGCAGCGACAGCATCACCGACGCACCACGATCCTTGAAGGAGCCGGTCGGCATGAACCATTCGCATTTCAGCAGCGCAGATGCCCCGCCGATCACGCGCGGCACCAGCGGCGTGCAGCCTTCGCCCATGCTGATCGGATCCTCGGGGATGAAGGGCAGCGCAGCGGCGTAGCGCCACAGCGACCGGTCCTCGGCGCGGATCGCGTCGCGGGTGATGCCGGGCAGCGGCGTCAGCAGCAGCGGTGCCTGGTCGTCGCCGCACCAGCGCGGCGCGGCGAGGGGATAGGTGCGCCCCGTACGGGGGTCGAGATAGGCGATGTCGGTCATGATGCCGCCAGGGGATGCGCAACGCGCTGATCTGGCAAGCCCGGCAACTCATTTCACTGCACGTACGACCGGTCGCGGTTCCTGACGGAGCTGCCCTGTCGGCATCCCGCCCCTGGCTACCTCTCGCGCGCCGAACGCAAGACGAGGCATGTGGCCGGGAACCCTCGGCCTCGGCCCAGCAGTCGCCCATCGAAACGGGACGACGTCATGCCCCTCGACAGCCGGGCGCCGCCGGCCCGATCATGCCGGCAACGACCTCCCCGGGAGAGAACCATCATGGATCGCCGCTCCGTCCTCGGCCTCGCCGCCGGGGCTTTCGTCCTGCCCGCCCTGCGCAAGGCCGGCGCCCAGGCCTTCGACCGGCCGGTCCGCTTCATCGTCCCCTTTGCCCCCGGTGGCACATCGGACATCCTCGCCCGGATCCTCGCACCCGACCTGACGCGCGCCTTCGGCCAGAACGTCGTGGTGGAAAACCGCACCGGCGCCGGCGGCAACATCGGCGCCGACCTCGTCGCGAAATCCACCCCCGATGGCCACACGCTGCTGATCATCGACGTCTCGACGCTGGCGACCGCGCCGTCGCTGTACACGCGCCTGCCCTTCGACCTGAAGCGCGACCTCGCGCCGGTCACCATGCTGATCTACGCGCCCTACATCCTCGCGGTGCATCCGTCCCTGCCGGTGCAGAACGCGGCCGAACTCATGGCCTATGCCAAGGCGAATCCGCAGCGGGTCAATGTCGGCCATGCCGGCATCGGGGTGGGCAACCACCTGACCGGGCTGCTGGTCGCCCAGCATTGGGGGGCGGACCTGACCCAGGTGCCCTATCGCGGCGGTGCCGCGGCGCTGACCGCGGTGGCCGCCGGCGAGGCCCAGGTCATCATCAATGGCGCCACCGCCACCGCGCCTTTCTGCAAGCAGGGCACGCTCCGCGCGATCGCCGTCACCGGCCCGGCGCGCCTCCCCGACTTCCCCGACGTGCCGACCTTCAAGGAACTCGGATGGCCGGCGGCGGATTCGGGCACCTGGCAGGGCGTGCTGGCCCAGGGCGGCACGCCGGCACCCATGGTGAACCGCATCGCGGGCGACCTGCGTACCGCCATGGCGGTGCCCGCGACGGCCGAACGCATCACCGCCCTTGGCGCCGTCAATCGCGTGGAGGGCCCGGACAGCTTCCGCACATGGCTCGACAACGAGATCGAGGTCTGGTCCAGGGTGGTGCGCGCCAACAACATCAGACTGGACTGAATGCCCGAAACGCCCGAGGGCCTGCTCGCCCGCCTCGAAGCCGCCGGCATCGCCGCCGAGACCCGCCGCCACCCGCCCGTCTTCACGGTGGCGGAAAGCCGGGACCTGCGCGGCGAACTGCCCGGCGGGCACACCAAGAACCTGTTCCTGAAGCCCGCCAAGGGCGACGGCCCCTACCTGCTCGCGACGCTGGAGGAAGCCCGCCAGGTCTCGATCAATGCGCTGGCGCGGCTTGCCGGTGCCGGCAAGGTGTCGATGGCGAGTGCTGCGGAACTCGAAGCCACGCTCGGAGTCCCGCCAGGGTCCGTCACGCCCCTCGGGCTCGTGAACGCCGTGCCGGGCGCGGTCCGTTTCGTCATGGACCGGCACCTCGTCGATGGCTTCGACCGCATTTGGGTGCATCCGCTGACGAATGCGGCGAGCACAGGGCTCGCGCCGGGGGATCTGCTGCGCTTCCTGGCCGGGCTCGGGCACGCGGCGACGCTGCTCGACCTCGACGCCGGCTGACCGTCACAAGGTGAAGTCGGCCACCGTATCGAAGGCCAGCGTCGGGTAGATGGTCTCGCGCACCAGCCGCAGGCTGCGCACCTCGACCGGAGCGTCCAGGGCCTCGGCGACGCTGACGCGCGCCGCGTGGCGGAAGCGGGCCAGGGTGACGTGGGTGATGCCGGGAACGCGCGCCGGCCGCTCGGGCAGCCCGCAGGCGGCGGCCAGCCCGGCGCGGAAAGCCGCCAGCGGGTTTGCATCATCCAGCGCCACGATGGCGCGCGGGAAGACGCGCAGCCGGTTGAACCGCAGGCGGAAGGGCCGGGCCGTGCGGCAGGCCTCCTCGATGGCCCGATGCCAGGCCGTGCCATGCCGGGGCCAGAGCGCCGCGGCAGGCTCGGACAGAAGTTCCCCCACGTCGATCAGCGGCAACACCGTGATGTGCAGCGTCTCCGGCGGCATGAGGTGCAGGGCGGCGCCTTGTCCGGCCAGACGCGCCTGCGCCGCGACCAGCCCCGGTTCGCCCGCGAGGCCGATTTGCAGCTGCCAGGCCTCGCAGCCCCTCCCATACAGTGGGTCCACCTCCCCGCACGCCGTAGTGATGCCTATCCCCTCAGTCATTGCCTCTCCGTTCCACGGGCCGGCCGGAGCATGCGGCTTGCGTCCCGCGCCGGACAGAGCATCTATGGGACCGAACACAAGCCCGGCGACCTGCCCGCCGAGACCGAGGAATGCCTGCCATGGACGTGATTTTCGACCCCGCCCGCCAGGGTGCGCCCGCCGCCGCTGAGGGCGTCATCAAGGACGGCGACCAGAAGACCTTCATGCAGGACGTCATCGAGGCGTCACGCCAGGTCCCCGTCCTGGTCGATTTCTGGGCGACCTGGTGCGGTCCCTGCAAGACGCTGACCCCGGCGCTGGAAAAGGTGGTCACTGCCGGCGCCGGCCGCGTGCGCCTGGTCAAGATCGACATCGACCAGAACCGCTCGCTCGTTGCGCAGCTGACCCAAATGGGCCTGCCCCTGCAATCCGTCCCCACCGTGGTCGCCTTCTGGCAGGGGCAGATCCTCGACCTGTTCCAGGGTGCGCTGCCTGAATCGGAAGTGAAGCGGTTCATCGAGGGCCTACTGAAGGCCGCCGGCGGGCAGATGCCGACCGCCGACCTGCTCGCCGAGGCCGAAGCGGCCGTGGCCGAGGGCGATCACGCCGCCGCGCTGGAACTGTTCGGCGCCCTGTCGCAGCAGGAACCGGAGAACGCCAAGGCACTGGCCGGCGTTGCCCGCGCCCTGCTCGCGCTGGGTGAGGAAGACCAGGCGCTCGCCGTGCTCGACAGCGCACCGGCGAAGATCAAGGAAGCCCCCGAACTCACCGCCGCGCGCAGCGCCATCGAGATCGCGGTGGAAGGCCGCCGCGCCCGCGATCAGCTCGCCCAGCACCAGGCTCGCGTCGATGCCGACGCGGACGACCACGCAGCACGCATCGACCTGGCCGTGGCGCTGTCTGCCAACGACCAGCGCGACGCCGCGGTGGACACGTTGATCGAGGCGATCCGACGCGACCGCGCCTGGAACGAGGAAGCCGCGCGCAAGCAGCTGCTCAAGCTGTTCGACGCCTGGGGCTTCGACGACCCCGCCAGCAAGGCCGGCCGCCGCAAGCTTTCCGCCGTCCTGTTCCGCTGAGGCGGAGGGCCGGCGCCATGCCCGCCTTCCACCCGCGCCTGGCAGAGTTGCCGGAGGAGATCGCGGTCTTCCCGCTCTCCGGCGCGCTGCTGCTGCCGCAGGGAAGGCTGCCGCTCAACATCTTCGAACCGCGCTACCTGGCGATGACGCTCGACAGCCTGGCGCGGGGGCGGATGTTCGGCATGGTGCAGCCCGACGCCCACCTGCCGCGCGGGGAAGCGGGGCCGGCGCTGTACCACGTCGGTTGCCTCGGCCGCCTGTCATCCTTCAGCGAGACGGAGGACGGGCGGCTGCTGATCACGCTGACCGGCCTGATCCGCTTCCGCATCGCCGAGGAACTGGCGCTGGCCGCGGGGGGCTATCGCCGGGTGCGCGCGGACTATGCCGCCTTCGCCGCCGATCTCGTCGTCGGCGATGGCGCCCCGCCCTACGACCGGGCGGAACTGCTCGCCGCGCTGCGCGCCTATTTCCGCGCCCGCGGCATCGAGGCGAACTGGGAGGCGGTGGAGCAATCCGCCGACACCATGCTCGTCACCACCCTGTCCATGGTCTGCCCCTTCGAGGCGCCGGAGAAGCAGGCCCTTCTGGAAGCCCCCGATTGCGCGGAGCGCGCGCGCATGCTGATCACGCTGATGCGCATGGGGGCTGCCGCCAATGCGCCGTCCGAAGGGCGGCCGAGCTGACCAGCCTTCACTCACTCGATCCGATTCAAGGGACGAACACCATGTCCGACACCACCCAGCCCGGCGGCACGGTCGATCCGCGCCTGCTCGAGATCCTCGTCTGCCCTGTCACCAAGGGCCCGCTGCGCTACGACCGGGAGAAGGGTGAGCTGGTCAGCGAACGCGCCGGCCTTGCCTACCCGATCCGCGACGGCATCCCGATCATGCTGCCGGATGAGGCGCGCAAGCTCGCCGGCTGAACCGCGTGTCCGCTCCCTCCGAGATCCGCCTCAAGCGCGCGGAACAGGCGATCGAGGTCGCCTGGCCCGATGGCGCACGCTTTCGTCTGCCGGCTGAATACCTGCGCGTGGAAAGCCCCAGCGCCGAGGTGCAGGGCCATGGCCCGGGCCAGAAGGTGATCATCGCCGGGCGCCGCCATGTCGGCATCCTGCGGGTCGAGGCGGTGGGCAACTACGCGGTGCGCATCGTCTTCGACGATCTGCACGATACCGGCATCTACTCCTGGGACTATCTGCGCACGCTGGGGCAGGAGCAGGAGACGCGCTGGGCGACGTATCTCGCGGAACTCGGGGCACGCGGGCTGTCGCGGGATCCGCCGCGGCGCCGATAAGCGCCCGCGCGGGGGCGGGATCAGCGATGGTCCTGCGCCCGCCGCCCCTGCAGCCACGCCACCACCAGCAGCAGCAGCACCGATAGCGCGACCAGCAGCGCCGCCGCCGCCGTCGTGGTCAGGCTGATGCTGTCGTTCAGCCCGGCGAACATCTGCCGCGGCAGGGTGCGCTGCGCCGGCCCGGAGATGAACAGCGCGACCACCACCTCATCGAGCGAGGTCGCGAAGGCGAAGACCGCCCCCGCCGCCACGCCCGGTGCGATCTGCGGCAGGCAGACGCGGAAGAAAGCGCGCAGTGGCCCCGCCCCGCAGGCCGAGGCGGCGCGCAACTGCACCGGGTCGAAGCCTTCCAGTGCCGCGAGCACCGTGACCACCACGAAGGGCACGCCGAGCGCGGCATGGGCGATGATCAGCCCGGTGTAGCTCGCCACCAGCCCGATCGGCCCGAAGGCGAGCAGCAGCGCGACCGCCACCACGATCACCGGCACCACCATCGGCGCCAGCACCACCCCCATCGCCACCGCGCGGGCCGCGCCCTTCATGCGCCACAGCCCGAAGGCCGCCGGCGTGCCGAGCAGCGTCGCCAGCCCTGCCGCAGCACTGCCAATGATCAACGAGTTCCACAGCGCCGGCAGCCAGAAATCCGAACCGAAGAAATCCCGGTACCAGCGCAGCGAGAACCCCGGCAGCGGATAGAACAGGAAGGACCCCGCCGAGAAGGACAGCGGCAGGATCGCGATGATCGGCGCAAGCAGGAACAGCGCCACCAGCACCGCGAACACCCACAACGCTCCGCGCGCCATCACGCCGCCCCCGGCCGGCGGAAGCCCGCGAGCTTGCCATACAGCGCGACGCAGATCCCCACCGCCGCCAGCAGCATCACCGACAGCGCGGCCGCCAGCCCCCAGTTCACCGATCGCGTGGCATAGAAACCGACGAACCAGGCGAGCATCTGGTCGTTCGGTCCGCCCAGCAGCGCCGGCGTGACGTAGAAGCCGAGCGCCTGGATGAAGACCAGGATGCATCCCGCCCCGATGCCCGGCAGGCACAGCGGCAGCGTCACCCGCAGGAACACCCGCCAGGGTGCGGCCCCCAGCGACGCCGCCGCTCGTGGCAACCTCGGGTCGAGCGCCCGGAACGCCGCGACCAGCGGCAGCACCATGAAGGGCAGCAGGATGTGGACCATCGCCAGCACCACGGCGAAGCGGTTCATCATCAGCGGCAGCGGCGCGCCGGGCATGCCCATCGCGCCCAGCGCGGCATTCACGATCCCCTCCCGCTGCAGCAGCACCATCCACGCCGCAGTGCGCACGATCAGCGAGATCCAGAAGGGCAGCATCACCGCCGCCAGCAGCGCCGTCGCCGTCCAGCCCTTCGCGGTCGCGATCAGCCAAGCGATCGGCCAGCCCAGCAGCAAGCAGCAGGCCGTCACCATCAGGCTGATCCACAGGCTGCGCAGCAACACCGCGCCGAACACCGCCTGGTCCGGCGGCACCGCCTGCACACTGCCCGTCGCATCCTGCCGCAGGTCGAGCGCGGCCAGCAGATGGAAGGACGACAGCGGCCCGCCGGCGCGGTGGATGGCGCCCCAGGTTTCCGGCTCGCGCCATTCCTCGCTGATGGCGAGGACGGCATCGCGCGCGCTGTCCGCGAAGGGTGCTTCGACGCGCCGCGCGGTCATCGGCAGCAGGCCGCGGAACCCCGGGCGGTCGGCGTTCAGCCGAGCGGCGGCGCGCGGGACGGAACCCGTGCCCGTGTCGCGGTCGCGCGCGCGGGCTCCGCGCAGGTCGGCGACCAGGGCGGCGAAGGCGGGTTCGTCGGGCGTCGCCTCTCCGTTCCACGCCGACAGCGCGGCAATGGTGCGCGGCAGGACGGGGGCGACCTCGCTATCCGTCATGCCGCGCCAGAGGAAGGCGCCGATCGGGGCGACGAACGTCACCAGCAGGAACAGCAGCAATGGCGCCGTGAGCAGTGCGGGGCGGTTCATGGCGGATCGGAGGGGCCCTGCCCCTCCAAGCCACCCCGCCAAATGCCAGTGGCATTTGGAATGCCGATACTTGGTGTTGGGCGCGACGGTGTGGCAGTCATGGCTGGTGCGTTGCCATTGAGCGGGCGGATCGCGGCCTCGCCGCGATCCAGGAGCGCAAAGCGCGACCGCACCCGGCCATCAGCAGGCGCGGGCGCGCCAGTGCATGGCGCGAAGGCAAGCGGCCCGGATGGGCCGCGCCCGCCGTTGGAGGGACGAACAGAGACTCACCGCGACACCCAGGTGTTGAACCGCTGCGTCAGGCGGTCGAGGTTGTCGAGCCAGAACCGGTCGCTCAGTTGCAGCGCGCTCGACAGATTCTGCGGCGCCGTCGGCAGGTTCGCCAGCAACTCGGCCGACAGCTTCTCATTCACCCCCTTGGCGGTGACGCCATAGGGGATCTTCGGCGGCAGCCCGGCCTGGACATCCGGCTGGCCGACGAATTTCAGGAACTCCAGCGCGCGCGCCTTGTTCGGGCTGCCCTTCATGATCACCCAGGAATCCAGGGTGAAGATGTTGTTGGTCCAGACGATCGCGAAGTTGCGCCCGTCCGTCGCGTTGGCGGCCGAGATGCGACCGTTGTAGGCGACGGTCAGCGCCACCTCGCCTGCGGCCAGCCATTGCGGCGGCTGGGCGCCGCGCTCGAACCAGGCGACGTCGGCCTTCATGCCGTCGAGCTTGCGGAAGGCGCGATCCACGCCCGCCGGCGTGCCGAGCACCTGATAGACCTGCGCCGGTGCGACGCCATCGGCCATCAGCGCCATTTCGAGCGTCGTCTTCGGCCCCTTGCGCATGCCGCGCTTACCAGGGAAGCGCGCCGTGTCGAAGAAATCTGCCCAGCTCGTCGGCCCGGTCGCCATCCGCGCGCGGTCATAGGCCATGATGAAGGAATACAGGATGGCGCCCACGCCGTGGTCGTTCACCGCCTCCGGGATATAGGCGTCGCGCCCGCCGATCGCCGCCCAGTCCATCGGCTCGAACAGGCCTTCATCCGCGCCGATCAGCAGTTCCTCGGATTCGACCTGCACCACGTCCCAGGTATTGGCGCCGGAGGCGATGCGCGACCGCAGCACGCCGATGCCGCCGTCCCAGGTTTCCTCCAGCAGGCGCTGGCGCGTCTGCTGCTGGAAGGGGCGGAAGTAGACCTCCCGCTGCGCGTCCTGATAGGCCCCGCCCCAGGAGACGACGGTGAGGTCGCGGCCCTGCGCCTTCGCGGCGGCGGGCAGCGCAGCGGCGGCCAGCGCCCCTTTGAGGATCGTGCGGCGTTCCATGTGGTCGTCTCCTTCACCGGCGGGGTCGGCGAATCTTAGAACCGGATCGCCCGGCGCGTAATCGCAGAAAGGCCGAAATCCGCGTCATCTTCCTCGTGGCGCGATGGTCGCGGGGTTAACCGGCATCCCGGAACGCGAAGGCCGCCCCCTCCGGCCAGGCGATCGCCGCCGGCCCGCCCGGTTCGGGCAGGGTGCCGATCCCGGCGGGGCGCTTGGCCAGGATCTCCCCGCCATCGCCGACCGACAGGCGCAGCCGGACATGGTCGCCGAGGAAGATCGCTTCCTGCAGGATCGCGGGCATCGCGCCCTCCCCGAGATCCGAGGCGGTGACGCCGGCCACCGCGATGCGTTCGGGCCGGATCGCGACCACGCAGCCATCCCCGGCCTTGCCGCAATCCACCGCCCGGGCGGCCACCACAGGGCCGCAAAGCAGCCGCACCGTGCAGTCATCTCCGTCTCGCGTCTCGATCCTGCCGGGCAGCAGGTTGTTCTCCCCCACGAAGCCCGCGACGAAGGCATCCGCCGGTCGGTCGTAGAGCATCTTGGGATCGGCGCATTGCCGGATGCGCCCGCCCTCGAACACCGCGATGCGGTCGGACAGGGTCAGTGCCTCGGCCTGGTCGTGGGTGACGTACATCATGGTCACGCCAAGCCGCTGGTGGATGTGGCGGATCTCGAGCTGCATCTCCTCCCGCAACGCCTTGTCCAGCGCGCCGAGCGGTTCATCCAGCAGCACGATCGGCGGTTCGAAGACGAGCGCCCTTGCCAGGGCGACGCGCTGCTGCTGCCCGCCTGAAAGCTGCACCGGGCGGCGGGCGGCGAAGCCTTCCAACCGCACCATCGCCAGCGCCTTCGCGACGCGTGCATCTCGTTCCGCCCGGCCGATGCCGCGCACCGACAGCGGGAAGGCAACGTTCTCCGCCACGCTCATATGCGGGAACAGCGCGTAGGATTGGAACACCACGCCGATGCCGCGCCGGTGCGGCGCGGTATGCGCGATGTCGCGGCCTTCCAGCAGGATGCGCCCCGCGCTCGGCATCTCGAAGCCCGCCAGCATCATCAGCGTGGTGGTCTTGCCCGAGCCGGAGGGGCCGAGCAGCGTCATCAGCTCGCCGCGCGCGATGTCGAGGTCGAGCCCGACCACCGCTGCGGCGCCGCCGGCACCGTAGGTCTTCCGCACGCCCTCGAAGCGCACCAGCGTCTCGGTCATGGCATTGCATCCGGCGCCCGGCCCGGCTTGTCAACGTCCCGGCGCCCCGGTAACGCCGGGGCCTGTCCAAAGGGAACCGACCAGCATGAGCGAGACCGCCGAACCCACCCTGATTGCCAAGCGGGAAGGCATCGCCGGCACGCTGCTGATGAACCGGCCCAAGGCGCTGAACGCCCTGACGCTGCCGATGATCCGCGCCTTCGCCGAAGCCATCGCCGCGTGGAAGGACGATGCCGCGGTGAAGCTGGTGGTGCTGGAAGGGGCGGGTGGGCGCGCCTTCTGCGCGGGCGGCGACGTGCGTGCCGTGCGCGATGCCGCGATCGCCGGCGACCGCGCCTCGGTCGAGGCCTTCTTCTCCGAGGAATATGCCGTCAACACCGGCATCGCGACCTTCCCCAAGCCCTGGGTCAGCCTGATCGACGGCGTCTGCATGGGCGGCGGCATCGGCGTGGCCGTCCACAGCGGCCCGCGCATCGTCACCGAGCACGCGCTGGTCGCGATGCCCGAGACGGCGATCGCGCTGTTCCCCGACGTCGGCACCTCCTACACCCTGCCGCGGCTGCCTGGCGCAGTCGGCACCTGGCTCGCGCTGACCGGAGCGCGGCTGACCGGGGCGGATTCGGTCCATGCCGGCCTCGCGACGCATTTCGTGCCGCGGGAGAGCCTGCCCGCGCTGCGCGCCGCGCTGGTCGCCGAAGGTGCCGACGCCGTGTCCCGCTTCGCCGCCACGCCGCCGGCAGCATCCTTCGCGCCGCATCGCGAAGCGATCGACCGCTGCTTCGGCAAGGACAGCATCGCCGCGATCCTCGCCGCGCTGGACGCGGAAGGGTCCGAATGGGCGGCGGCGCAGGCGAAGATCCTGCGGCGCATGTCGCCGACCTCGCTCTGCGTGTCGCTGGAACTGCTGCGGCGCGGGGCCGAGCAGGACCTGGCCGGCTGCCTGGCAACGGAGTTGGCGCTGACGCGTGTCGTGGTGAATGTGCACCCGGACTTCGCCGAGGGCGTTCGCTCCGTGCTGGTGGACAAGGACGGCGCGCCGAGATGGCAGCCGGCGCGGATCGAGGATGTGGATCCGGCGGCGATCCAGCGGATGTTTGGCGCGTAGGGGATATTGGAGGGGCGTCGCCCCTCCAAGCCACCCCGGCAGGGGCAAGCGGGCCCCTGGACCGCGATCTGTTGGCCCAGCCGTCGCGCCCATTGCCAAAATTGAGGTTTCCAAAGGCCCTTAGGCCTTTGGTGGGGTGAGGTTCCGAGAGGGGCGACGCCCCTCCCTGGTCTGCCTGCGGCCGAATGCTCAACCTTTCGGTTGACAATCAGGCCGCATGATCGCATATTCAACCACATGGTTGAATTATCGACACCCCGGCTGGACGCCGTCTTCCACGCCCTCGGCGATGCCACCCGCCGCCGCATGCTGGGCGACCTCGCTGCCGGTGAACGGACCGTCGGCCAGCTCGCGGAGCCTTTCGCGATCTCGCTTGCCGCGGCGTCGAAGCACATCAAGGCGCTGGAGCATGCCGGGCTGATCCGCCGCGAGGTTCGCGGCCGCACGCATCTCTGCCGGCTCGAGCCCGGGCCGCTGGCCAGCGCACATGAGTGGCTGAGCTTCTACGAGCGCTTCTGGACCGGTCGGCTGGACGTGCTCGAACGCCTCCTCCGCGAGGAGGATGCACGCCGAACGCCCACCCCCCCCCCCGAAGGAGACAAGTCATGAACGACATCGCCGCGCCCGGTGCCTATGGCGTGCTGACCGAGCCCACCACGCTGACGATCCAACGCCATCTCCCCGGCCCGATCGAGCGTATCTGGGCCTATCTCACGGATGGTGAATTGCGCCGCCAGTGGCTCGCCGCCGGCACCATGGAAATGAAGGTCGGATCGCCCTTCACACTGACCTGGCGCAATGACGAACTGACCGATCCGCCCGGCCAGCGGCCGGAAGGCTTCGCCGAGGAGCACAGCCTGGACGGACAGATCACCGAATGCGACCCGCCTCGCCGGCTCGGCATCACCTGGGGCAGCACCGGCGGGGTGACCTTCGATCTCGCGCCGGCGGGCAACCGCGTGCTGCTGACGGTCACGCATCACCGCGTCGCCGACCCGTCGCTGCTGCTGAAGGTCAGCGCCGGCTGGCATGCGCATCTCGACATCCTGGTCGCGAAGGTGACGGGCGAGCAGCCCGGGCCGTTCTGGGATGGCTGGCTGCGCCTGCGCGACGACTACGCCCGGCGCATGCCGGGCTGACGGGAGGACACCATGCGCAAGCTGATCGCCGCCATGAAGGTGTCCGCCGATGGGCGGATGGAAGGGCCGGAAGGCATGGCGGATTGGGTGGAAGCCTGGTCCGACGATTACGGCCTGATGCCGCAGATCGATACCTGCGTGCTCGGGGGCGGCATGTACCCCGGCTATGAGCATTATTGGACCGCGATCCGCGACGCGCCCGACACGCCGGTCTGGATCACCGGCCAGGTGCCGACGCCTGCCGAGCGCGCATGGGCGGATTTCGCCGCGCGGACGCCGCATCTGGTGCTGTCCGGCACGCTGGATGCGGCGACGTGGCCCACGACGCGCTTCATCCGGCGGTTGGAGGAGATTGCCGCGCTGAAGGACCAGCCCGGCAAGGACATCTACCTCGTGGGCGGTGCCCGGCTGTTGGCGGGGGTGATGGAGGCGGGGCTGCTCGATGAGCTGCGTCTCATCGTCTATCCGCTGATCGCCGGCGAAGGGAAATCGGTCTTCCCGCCGGCCCCGGCGCGGCGCGGCCTCGCATTGCGCAAGGCCGAGACGATGCCGGGTGGGCGCGTCAGCCTGGTCTATGGGCTGGGCTGACGCGGCATCCCGATCAGCCGCGCCGGATGTTCCACGGATACGGCGCGTTGCCCTTCACGAAGCCGGTCAAGCCGCTGCGATAGGCCGTCGCGATGAAAAACTGGCCGAGCGGCAGGACCGGCGCGTTCTCGAAGGATTCCCGCTGGATGACGTCGGCAAGGCGCTTCTGCTCGGCCTCGGTCCCAGCGAGCAGCCATTGGGACGCGGCTTCCTCGACACGCGGATTGGTATACCAGCCGAACCAGCCGCGATCCCCCTGGCCGCGCAGCGTCGCGTTCACGGCCGGGTTGATGATCGACACCGACGGCCACCAGGTGTGGAAGATCGACCAGCCGCCGCGATCCGCCGGTTCCTTGCTGGCGCGGCGCTGCACGACGGAACCCCAGTCGGTCTCCACCAGTTCGACATTCATGCCGAGCCGGCGCAGCAGGTCCGCCGTCACCTGCCCAAACGGCCCGATGGTCGGGAAGTCTGTCGGGTTGATGATGACGATCTTCTCGCCATTGTATCCGGCGCTGCGGAGCTCCGCGCGC
The DNA here is from genome assembly GCF_057586215.1 of Roseomonas sp. SRI_022. Classification (NCBI taxonomy): domain Bacteria; kingdom Pseudomonadati; phylum Pseudomonadota; class Alphaproteobacteria; order Acetobacterales; family Roseomonadaceae; genus Roseomonas; species Roseomonas sp. SRI_022. The sequence continues at coordinate 21,033 of NZ_JBYCZL010000008.1, read as the reverse complement.
ACGCGGTCCAGGTCGCGCGGTCCGCGCAGCAGGTCGTTGCCGGTCGTGCTCTCATACGGCGTGCCGCAGGGCCACATGGACGGGCACAACCGCATGGAGGAAGGGTCGTTGCCCGTCACGCCGCGCAGGTAGTCGTCCTGGTTGACGGCACCCAGCAGCGCGCGCCGCACCGCCGGCTTGTCGAAGGGCGGATGCAGGCAGTTGAAACGCGCCACGCCGATGTAGCCGAGGGTGTTCAGTACCTCGACCTGCACGCCGCGGGCGCGGCGCAGCAGCGGCGCGAGATCGGCGTTGATCTGTTCCCACCAGTCGATCTCGCCGGCCTGCAGCGCGGCCGCGGCAGTCGCGCTGTCCGGCATGATGGTCCATTCGACGCGATCCATCATCGCGACCTTGCCGCCGGCGGTGCGCGACGGCGGCTCCTGCTGCGGCACATATCCGTCGAACTTGGCATAGGCCGCGCGGCTGCCCGACACGTACTCGTCGCGCAGGAAGCGGTACGGGCCGGACCCCACGATCTCGGTGATCTGCTGGAAGGGATCGGTGCGTGCGATGCGTTCCGGCATCATGAAGGGCACCACCGCGGCGGGCTTGGCGAGCGCTTCCAGCAGCAGCGGAAAACGCGACTTCAGGCGGATGCGGATGGTTCGGTCGTCGGCGGCTTCCCAGGCCTCCACCACGGCGCCGAGCGACTGGCCGAAGGTGTCGCGCCGGCTCCAGCGCGCCAAGCTTGCCGCGCAGTCGCGCGCCAGCACCGGCTGGCCGTCATGCCACCGCAGCCCCTCGCGCAGGCGGATCAGCCAGGTCAGGCCATCGTCGGAGGTGCTGTGCCCCTCAGCCATCTGCGGCGCGACCTTGAGGTCGTCCGTCATGCCGTAGAGCGTGTCGAAGACGGACCAGCCGTGGTTCTCGGTGACCGCGGCCGTCGTCCAGATCGGGTCGAGCGAGGTGAGGTTGGCCTGCGGCACGAAGCGCAGCACTCGCGCGCGCGCCGGCTGGGCGAGGGCCGGTGCCGCGATCGTGGCGATACCGGCCGCGAGGAGATCCCTGCGATGCATGATCGTCTGCCCCATTGCTTCCCTGTCCGGCTGGAGCATGGCACCGCGACGAGCGGCGGGACAACCGCGACCGGCGGTTCCGGGCCGGCCGCACCCCCCGGGCCCGTCATCATCACGACACTTGACCCGACGCGGAGCCGCCGGTCACGCTTCGGTGCATGATGATCCGCTTCGGGCCACAGGTCGCTTGACCCGCGCCGCCATGGTGCGCATCTCCCCCGCCAGCCTTCGCCGCGGCACCCGCGGCGGGGCCGGCGGAGCCTGACCCGAATGACCGACAGCACCACCCCACGGAAGCGCCTTCTGATCCGCACCTGGGGTTGCCAGATGAATGTGTATGACAGCGCACGCATGGCGGACGTGCTGGCGCCGCTCGGCTATGCGCCGACCGAGGTGGCGGAGGAGGCCGACATGGTCATCCTCAACACCTGCCACATCCGGGAAAAGGCGACGGAGAAGGTGTTCTCCGACCTCGGCCGGCTGCGCGAGGCGAAGCAGGCCAAGGGCGGCGACATGGTGATCGCGGTCGCCGGCTGCGTCGCCCAGGCCGAAGGGGCCGAGATCACCACCCGCGCCCCCTGGGTGGACATCGTGCTCGGCCCGCAATCGTATCATCGCCTGCCGGAGATGGTCGCCCGCGCATCCCGTGCCGCCGGCGCGGTGATCGAGACGGAATTCCCGCCCGAGGACAAGTTCGACCACCTGCCGGAAACGACCGCGCCGCAGGGTGCGACCGCGTTCCTGACCGTGCAGGAAGGCTGCGACAAGTTCTGTTCCTTCTGCGTCGTGCCCTATACGCGCGGGTCGGAATATTCCCGCCCGGTGGCGGCGATCGTCGCGGAGGCCGAACGGCTCGTCGCGCTCGGCGCGCGCGAAATCACATTGCTTGGCCAGAACGTGAATGCCTGGCATGGCGACGGGCCGGACGGAGGGCCGTGGACGCTCGGGCGCCTGCTGCGGCGCCTCGCGGAAATCGAGGGCCTGGCGCGGCTGCGCTACACCACGTCCCACCCGCGCGACATGGATGACGACCTGATCGCCGCACATGGCGACACGCCGGCGATCATGCCCTTCCTGCACCTGCCGGTGCAGTCGGGTTCCGACCGCATCCTCAAGATGATGAACCGCGGGCACACGGCGGATGACTACCGCCGGCTGGTGGACCGGCTGCGCGCGGCGCGCCCGGATCTCGCGCTGTCCACGGACATCATCGCCGGCCACCCCGGTGAATCCGACGCCGACCACGCCGCGACACTTGCGCTGATCCGCGACACCGGTTTCGCCCAGGCCTTTTCATTCAAATATTCGGCGCGTCCGGGCACGCCGGCCTCGACCATGGCCGGGCAGGTTGCAGAGGATCTGAAGGACGCCCGGCTGGCCGAGATCCAGGCCCTGCTGCGCGATCAACAGACCGCTTTCAACCGGTCCCGCGCGGGCATGCTGGCCGAAGTTCTGGTCACCGGCCCCGGCCGCCACCCCGGCCAGATGGCCGGCCGCACCCCCTGGCTGAACCCGGTGCATTTCGATGGGCCAACGGACCTCATCGGGCAGGTGGTGCCGGTGCGGATCCTGGCCGGACACCCCAATTCCCTTACCGGGGCGCCGGTGGCACCCCGCCACGCCGAACCCAGGGAGAGACCAGCCGCTTGACCGCCACATCCAGCCTCGCCCTCCGCGCCACGGACCCCCGCAGCCCGATCGAGCAACGCTCCGTCACGCTGCAATTCGACGACAACGTCCTGCTGCCGCTCCTGCATGGGGAGCATGACCGGCATCTGGCGCGGATCGAGCAGGTGCTCGGCGTGCGCCTCGCCTCCCGCGGCAATCGCATCGCCATCTCGGGCGGGGCGGACAGGACGGAAATGGCGGAGGCGGCGCTGCTGGCACTGTGGAAACGGCTGGAACAGGGCCAGCACGTCGGCACCGCCGAGGTCGAGGCCGCGCTGCGCCTTGCCGAAGGCGGAGCGGAACAGGGCGAACCCCGCCTGCCGCTGCGCGACCTGCCGGCGATCCGCACCCGCAAGGGCGCCATCGCGCCGCGCTCCCCGGCCCAGGGCGCCTATATCGAGATGCTGGCGCGGCAGGAGATGGTCTTCGGCATCGGCCCGGCCGGCACCGGCAAGACCTACCTGGCCGTGGCGCAGGGCGTGGCCCTCCTGCAATCGGGCCGTGTGGACCGCATCGTGCTGTCCCGCCCGGCGGTCGAGGCCGGTGAACGGCTCGGCTTCCTGCCCGGCGACATGAAGGAGAAGGTCGATCCCTATCTCCGCCCGCTGTACGACGCGCTGCACGACATGCTGCCCGGCGAGCAGGTGGCGCGGCGCATCGCCGCCGGGGAGATCGAGATCGCCCCGCTCGCCTTCATGCGCGGCCGCACCCTGGCGCATGCCTACTGCATCCTCGATGAGGCGCAGAACACCACGCCGGCGCAGATCAAGATGTTCCTCACCCGCATGGGCGAGGGCTCGCGCATGGTCATCACCGGCGACCCGACCCAGGTCGATCTGCCCAACGGCCAGCCCTCGGGCCTCGCCGAGGCGCTGAAGATCCTTGAGGGCGTCGATGGGATCGGTGTCACGAGATTTGCCGAGCGGGATGTGGTAAGGCATCCGCTGGTTGCCCGGATCGTCGCCGCCTATGGGCGGGTGGACGAGCAGTCCCGGGCGAAGAAGGAGAGGTATGGAACCGGGAAGTAGCCGTCCCGGCCGCGGTCGCACATCGGGCGATCAGGCTGGGCTTCGGAACGGATCATCGGAGATGCTGGACATCTCCGTGATCCTGGCGGCGCCAGGCTGGCGCGCCGCCGTGAAGCGGCCCGAGGCGCTGGCGCGCCGGGCCGCCGAGGCCGCCCTGCGCGAGGCGGGGGCGAGCGGCGCGGTCACCGTGCTGCTGACCGACGATGCCGCGGTCAAGCGCCTGAACAGCCAGCACCGCGCCAAGGTGAAGCCGACCAACGTCCTGTCCTTCCCTGCCGGGTTGCCCGGGCAGCTCGGCGATGTCGCGTTGGCACTCGGCGTGGTGCGACGCGAAGCGCGCGAAGCCGGCCGCAAGACCGCCGCGCACCTCGCCCATCTCGTCGCGCATGGCGCGCTGCACCTGGCCGGCCACGACCACCTGGAAGCCGGCGAAGCACGGCGGATGGAACGCGCGGAAGCGCGCGTGATGCGCCGCCTCGGCCTACCCAACCCTTGGCGGGGGGCAACGTGATGCCCGCCGCACGCACCCATCGGCTCGCGGACAGCGAGCCCGGAGCGCACAGCGCGACCGCGCCCAGACTGCCCGCGGCCCCCGGCACGACAGCGCGGGGCGCGAAGCCAAGCCGGGCGGATGCGCGGCGCCCGGCGTCTGAGGGTCAAGCAAGGTGAGCGACCTATCGGGCAAACCGGGCCTGTTCTGGAAGCTGCAGGGTCTGCTCCGCCGCCGGGAAGCGGAATCCGTCCGCGACCGCGTCGAGGAACTGATCGAGCGCGGCGAGGACAAGCACCACGCCACCGAACTGGACGACAGCGACCTCGACACCCATGAGCGCGCGCTGCTGTCCAACGTGCTGCGCCTGCAGGGCACCACCGCCTACGACGTGATGGTGCCGCGCGCCGACATCATGGCGATGCCCGAGGACTACACGCTCGAACAGGCGATCGCGCTGATCCAGAAGGACGGGCACAGCCGCTACCCGATCTATCGCGAAAGCCTCGACGACATCGCGGGCATGGTCCACATCAAGGACGTCTTCGCCGCGGTCGGATTGAACGCGCCCTTCGACCTCAAGGCGGTGATGCGCAAGCCGCTCTTCGTGGTGCCGTCCATCCCGGTGCTCGACCTGCTGCTGCAGATGCGCCAGTCGCGCATCCACATGGCGCTGGTGGTGGACGAATACGGCGGCATCGACGGCCTCATCACCATCGAGGACCTGGTCGAGACCATCGTCGGCGACATCTCCGACGAGCACGACGAAGACGCCGCCCCGCACATGACGGAACGCCCGGACGGGACGATCGAACTCGACGCCCGCACCCCGGTCGAAACCTTCGAAGCCAAGCTCGGCCAGGTTCTGACCGACGAGGAACGCGCCGCCGACATCGACACCGTGGGCGGCCTCGTCTTCACCCTGGCCGGACGCGTCCCAGCCAAGGGCGAACTCATCTCCCACCCGTCAGGGCTGGAATTCCGCGTCCTCGACGCCGACCCCCGCCGCATCCGCCGCCTGCGCGTGCGACGGCCGGGCAGCGAACCGCACCGCGCGGCGGCCGAGTAGGCACGACGGGCGGCGAGGATGAGGCGGGTCGCGATCGGGGGGCCTGCCCCCCGGACCCCCCGCTGGGAGCATACGTGCCCCCAGACCCGCGAGAACTTCATGGCCGGATTGGGGGAGGGGCACAGCGCGCCCTTGATGACGGGCGTACCCTTGAGCCCCTCCCCCAATCCGGCCATCAACAGCCCCTGGGTCTGGGGGGCGGTTGCCCTCCAGCGGGAGGGTTCGGGAGCCTACACACCCTTATACCGAACCATCGTCTGACCACCCCCTCGGGGTCGACGGTTCGAATCCCGTCCGCTGCTCCAATTTTCTCTCTCACAACCTGTCTCTCTTGGTCAGGGCACCGCGCTGAGGCGCAGGTTTGGCCGCGGTTTGCGCCTCGACCTTAATGGTTCGAGGGAGCAACTACCGCCCAATTTCGGCCGGAGAGAGCGGAAAGTCTCCGAACCTTGAGGGTAAGGCGATTCTACCCGCAAGCTTAGATAGTTGAATTTCCACAAGATTTTTCCGAACCCACCGGCGAAATTCAGTAATCTGATTGCCCCAGCAATGTTGCGTTGCAGCGAATCGTTGATCGACACCCGCGCTTGGCTGCGCAGGTCTGGCGCCATCACTCCCGCTGAGCTGGGCGTCCCATGGACTCTGAGGCTGGCGTCACTACGCCCTTCCAGTTGGCGGTCCGCGCGCACCGTCGTCCGCCAGTAGGCACGCCATCCTAAAGGCAACGAACGCGATAAGCGCCCCGGCGCTCAAGCTGTTCAGGGACACCAATGCCATCTGGCTGCCCGCTTCGAGTTCCGATATCGGAGTCCAGGGCCATTGAAGCAGCAGTTGCTGAACCATCAGCCCGGCGCCCACGAGAAACAGTGTGACTCGCTTCTCGCGCCAGCACAGCGTGGCCAGCACCATGCAAGGAAACAGAAACGCGCCCACGCCCGTGCCGGTGCCGAGCATCGCCGCCGTCCATACGGTATTCCCGATGCCGACGCCCGGAAGTGCCGCGCGCGCCGCAGCCGAGCTCCGGCGGGAGAGCCAGGGCAAGGCGAGAAAGAACGGGCTCGCCGCCATGGTCGCGAGCGCCGCCGGCCCCGCTTCCGGTACCAGCCACCAGACATAGAGCGGATAGAAGGGCCCATTCGATCCCACCAGAAACGCGACAGTGTTCGCCAGCCGCGTCGCCGGGTCAGGATGATCGACGTAGGCGCCCAGGCGCACGGAGAGGCTCACATCGGCCGCAGCCGGTAGTGGCTGACGCCCCATTCCGTGCCGCCCTTTGTCCCGAACAAGCCGGCCGTGGCGAGGAAGAACAGCCGCCAGCGTCGGCGCCATAGCATCCAGTCCCTACCATAGGTCTCTTGCAGGGCCGCCTCGATCGTCCCGGCATTCGCATCGAAGCGCGCAATCCAGTCGAGCGCCGTGCGCTCGTAGTGCGTGCCGGACCAGCGCCATTCGGCCTCGACCGCGAAGGGCTCGGCGACATGGCGGATCAGGTTGTGGCTCGGCATGATGCCGCCGGTGAAGAAATGCTGCGCGATCCAGTCCGCGCGGTCGGTGTGGTCGAAGCGATATGGCGTCGCCTCATGGCTGAAGACGTGCAGGAAGAGCCGGCCGTCGAGCCGCAGCCAGCCATGGATGTTGGCAAGGAGCTGTGGCCAGTTCGACATGTGCTCGAACATCTCGACCGAGACGACGCGGTCGAAGCGATGCTCGGTCGCGAAGCGGTTCATGTCGGCGGTGATGACCTCAACGTTCAGCAATCCGCGCCGCGCCGCTTGGCGCTCGATGTGCTCACGCTGCGGGGCGGAGTTGGAAATCGCCGTGATGCGCGACGCCGGAAAGCGTTCGGCCATCCACAGCGTCAGGGATCCCCAGCCGCAGCCGAGCTCGAGGATGTCCTGCCCGTCGGCGAGGTCGGCATGGGCGGCGGTCTCGGCGAGTGCGAGTTCCTCGGCCTGCGCGAGCGTGGTCTCGGCGTCGGGATAGAGACTGCAGGAATATTTGAGGCGCGGACCGAGAACCTGTTCGAAGAAGGCCGGCGGCAGCTCGTAGTGCTGCGCGTTCACGTCCACCGGAAACAAGGCGATCGGATGGGTGCGCATCGCCTCGGCGAAGGCGCGCTCGGTCCCAGCGGGTGTGTTGCGCAGGCGGCGCGCGGTGCGCCCGACGAGCGCGGTGATGCCGGCGCGCATCACGCCATCCGGCAGTGGCACGCGCTCGGCGGCAGAGACTGCGGCGGCGACGAGGCTCATGACGACCATCCCTTCGGCAGTGGCAGGAATGCGCTGACGCGCTGCTGATAGGCGCGATAGGCGTTGCCGCGGCTGCGCAGCATCTGCGCCTCGAGCGGCGGGATACCGGAGATGTACACCAGCAGCCAGTACATGAAGGCCGGCCCGATCAGCGCCAGCCAGGCCCAGCCGGCCCCGATGGCCAGCAGCGGATAGGCCCACCAGTGCAGCCACTCGAAGACGTAGTTCGGGTGGCGCGAATAGGCCCAGAGCCCGGTGTCGCACACGCGCCCGCGATTGTCCGGGTCGGACCGGAAGGCCTGCAACTGCCGGTCGGCCACGCCTTCGCCCGTGAAGGCGAGCAGCGAAACAGCCACCGCCGCGACGTCGAGCCAGCCTATCGCGCGCGGGGAGGCGGCGGCGAGCAGCACCGGCACCAGCAGCAACGCCGCGGCGCCCGCCTGGATCTGCAGGAAGCCGAACATGCGTGGCTCGAAGGCGTCGCCCCATTCCTTGCGGAAATGCGCGTAGCGCGAATCCTCCGGCGCGCCGCGGGTGCGCGCGACGATGTGTCCGCCGAGCCGGATCGCCCAGGCGCCGATCAGCCCGGCCACGAGGTATCGCCGTGGCCCGGTGCCGCCCAGGATGGCGACGCCGATCCCAGCCGCGCCGAGGCCGAAGGTCCAGAAGGCATCGGCCCAGCCGGCGTTGCGCAGGCGCCGCTGCACCCACCATGCCGCAGCCATGACGATGCAGAGGAAGAGCGCGGCGACGAGCAGGATCATGCCGTCGCCTCCGCGACGAAGCGCAGCACGTCGTGCCGCACGGGGGCCAGGAAGCGCAGCTCCGGGGCGAAGGCGCCGAGGATCTCCCTGTGGCCGATGCCCGGATAGGTCACCGACTGCACGTCGTTGCCGGTGGCACGCAGCCGTGCCGTGAGCCGCGCGGTGTTGCGTGGCAGCACCGTCGAATCCTGGTCACCCGTCGCCAGCAGCATCGGCGGCGCGCCCGGATGCGCGTAGTTCACCGGCTGGGAGGCCGGCCATTCCCGCTCCGGCCCGAAGATCGCACGCAGGGTCGGATCGCGGAGCGGGAGGAAATCGTAGGGTCCGGCCAGCCCCACCACGCCGCGCAACGCGCTGTCCGGCCGCAGCCCCTCGCCGGCCAGGTAATCGCCGTCGAGCGCGAGCAGCGTCGCCATCTGCGCCCCGGCCGAATGGCCCATCAGCACGATGCGGGCGGCGTCGCCGCCATGGGCCGCCGCATTGGCGCGCGCCCAGGCCAGCGCCCGCGCCGCGTCATGCATGAAGGCCGGGAAGCGCACATCCGGCCAGACGCGGTAGTCGGGAACCATGCACACGACGCCGCCCCCGGCGAGCGAGGTGCCGAGGAAGCGGTACATGCCGCGCTCACCGCTGTCCCATGACCCGCCGTAGAGGAACAGGATGACGGGCGCGCCCACCGCATCCTTGGGCGCATAGACGTCGATGCCGTGCCGGGCGCCGCCGGCATAGGCGAGGCCCGTCGTCTCCCGCACATCAGCGCGTGGCGCTAGGGCATTGAGCACCGTCACGGGCGAACAGGCCCCGACCGCCAGCGCGCCCAATGCAGCAAGCATCGGCCGGCGCTCCACGCTCAGATGCCGAAGACCGGCTGCACGATGCGCGCCAGCCAGGAATGGGCCCGCAGCCGTCCGGTCGTCGCGATCAAGCAGACGCACTCCCGCCCGGTGTCGAGCGCAGTCGGCTGGTGCTCCAGTCCCTCGTCGCCCTCGGCGACGTCGCCTGCGTGGTACTCGCCGGTCTCGTCGCCGAAGGCACCCTGCAGGACGCAGGTGATCTCATCGCCGGTATGCCCATGGCCGGGCAGTGCGATGCCGGGCGCCACGCGGATCAGGTCGAGCCGCGCATCCTGCCGATCGCGCCGGATCAGCGGCATGAGGCGTATGCCGGGCCCGAGCCACCACCAGCGTCCGGTCGCGAAGTCGTCGACGGTGACCTGCACGCGGGCGGGGGGCGCGGCGCGTTCAGTCTCGCCGAGCTGCGCGAGGGTACGCGACAGCGCGTCCCCGGCCATCGCCGCCGCCGGCGCCTCCTCGAGCATCGCGCCACCCAGGGCGGTGGCCAGGCGCACGGTGCCGCGGCAGTCGCCGCACATCGCGAGGTGCGTCCGGATGACGATGCTGTGGGGGGCAGGCAGGGTGCCGGCCGCATAGGCCAGCAGTATCGCCTCGGAGGGATGGCGGCGGATCATCGCAGGTCGTCCAGAAGGGACCGCAGCCGAGCCATGGCCAGGCGCAGGCGGGATTTCACGGTGCCGAGCGGAATGCCGAGGCTGCGCTCGATCTCCGCATGCGGCCGGTCGTCGAAGAAGGAGAGGTGGATCACCTCGGCCTGCTCGGCCGGAAGGCACGCAAGAGCCTCCCGCAGGCGCGCGGCATGCTGGCCGAATTCGAGGATTCGGTCGGCGGCCGGCGGCGGATCGGGCTCCTCCGCCATCAGTTCGAGCTGCGGTACGAGCCGGTCGCGCCGGACCGCGTCGATGCGAAGGTTGCGTGCGATGGTGAAGATCCAGGCAGCCGCGCCGCCGAGCGCGGGATCGAACTGGTCGGCCCGGCGCCAGGCCGTCAGCAGCGTCTCCTGCGCCAGTTCCTCCGCCTGCGCATCTGGCAGGCCGAGGCGGAGAAGGTAGCCCTTCACCCGCGGGGCGAAATGCGCGAACAGCGCAGCGAAGGCAGCGCGATCGCCGCGCGAGGCGATCGCCGCGAGCAGCGCGGCGCCGTCCGTGGGTGGCATCGCGCCCGGCACCGTGCCCTCCGTCATGGCAACGGCCCCCCGGCGGCTCGGATCCCGGCCCTGATTGTGCAGCAGGTCAATCATCACCCCTTGAAACGAAGTGGAACGCGGATTGGATCACCGGAAGTGTCGGGTGATCCAACAGCGCCCTCCAAGCGTTTCCATCGCGAGCACAGGCGGGGTGGGAGCTGGGATCGACGCATGGCAGGGGATCAACGCAAGCGTGTGGCAGTGATCGGCACGGGAATCGCCGGTCTCTCGGCGGCCTGGCTACTGTCCCGCGCACATGAGGTCACGGTGTACGAGCGGGCCGTTCGCCCCGGCGGGCATAGTCGGACGGTGGACGTGGCCGGAACCCCGGTCGATATGGGCTTCATTGTCTACAACGAGGCCACCTATCCTAATCTCGTTGCGCTCTTCCGCCATCTCGATGTCGAGACCCAGGCGTCGGACATGTCCTTCGCGGTCTCCCTCGACGGCGGCCGGCTGGAATATGCGGGCACCAACCTGCGGGGGCTGCTCGCGCAGCCGGCCAATGCGCTTCGGCCGCGCTTCTGGTCCATGCTGCGCGACCTCATGCGCTTCTATCGGTCGGCCCCGGGCGACGCCGCGGCGCTGGAGCGGGACCTTACCAGCCTCGACGCCTACCTGGCGCGGGAGGGTTACGGCCCGGGCTTCGTGCAAGACCATCTGCTGCCCATTGCGGCGGCGATCTGGTCCACTCCGGCCGCCGAGGTCGGCGCCTACCCCGCGACCGCCTTCATCCGGTTCTGCGAGAACCACGGCCTGCTGAAGCTGCGCGATCGGCCGGTCTGGCGCACCGTGACGGGGGGCAGCCGCGCCTATGTGCAGCGCCTCACCGCGCCGCTCGGGGGCCGCATCCGCCTGGGCTGCGGCGTCTCTGCCATTCGGCGGGAGGAGGACGCGGTGCTGGTGCGGGCAGAGGACGGCACGGCCGAGCGCTACGATGACGTGGTGATCGCGACCCACGCGCCGCAGGCGCTGGCGATGCTCGACGATCCCTCGGACAGCGAGCGCGCGCTGCTCGGCGCCCTGCGCACGGCGCCCAATCGCGTGGTGCTGCACCGCGATCCACGGTTCATGCCGCGCCGACGCGCCGCCTGGGCGAGCTGGAACTACCTCGGCCGTGCCGACGGCGCCCTCAGCGTCACCTACTGGATGGACCTGCTGCAGGACCTGCCGAGCGACTGCGGCCCGCACTTCGTGACGCTCAATCCGATGGAGGAGCCCGCGCAGATCCTGCACGAGGAATGCTTCTCCCATCCGCAGTTCGATGCCGCCGCGATCCGCGCACAGCGCGGGCTCTGGTCGCTGCAGGGCACGCGCCGCACCTGGTACTGCGGCGCCTGGTTCGGTGCAGGATTCCACGAGGACGGCCTGCAGGCCGGCCTCGCCGTTGCGGAGCAGCTCGGCGGCGTCCGGCGCCCCTGGTCGGTGCTGGCGGGGTCCTCGCGCATTCACGCGCCCGTGCCGGCGGGTCTGGCTGTCGCATGACGGAATCCGCGCTCTATGCCGGCGCCGTCGTGCATGCCCGGCTGCGGCCGGTGCGGCATCGGCTGCGCTATCGCATGCTGAACATGCTGCTCGACCTCGACGAGTTGCCGGTGCTCGACCGGCGCCTCACGCTGTTCGGCCACAACAGGCGGGCGCTGTTCTCCTTCCACGACGCGGACCATGGCGACGGCAGCGCGACGCCGCTGCGCGCGCAGGTCGAGGCACTGCTGCGCGCGGCCGGGATCGAGCCCATGCGCGGGCGGATCGGTGTGCTGTGCATGCCACGCGTGCTCGGCATGGTGTTCAACCCGCTCACCGTCTACTTCTGCTACGCCGCCGACGGCGCCCTGCGGGCGATGCTTTACGAGGTGAACAACACCTTCGGCCAGCGGCATTCGTATTTGATCCCTGTGACGCACTCGATCGACGGCGCGCTGCGGCAGCATTGCGACAAGCGATTCTACGTCTCGCCCTTCATGGAGATGGGCCTGTCTTACCGCTTCCGCATATCACTGCCGGGCGAGGCGCTGAGCCTCGGCGTCGATGCGCATGATGCCGAAGGGCCGCTGCTCTTCGCCGCCTTCACCGGACGGCGGCGGGAGCTGACCGATGCCGGGCTGCTTGGCGCCTTCCTCGCCCATCCGCTTCTCGCCGCCCGCGTGCTCGGCGGCATCCATTGGGAGGCCCTGAAGCTGTGGCGGAAGGGGCTGCGGCTGCGTCCGCGCCCGGCGCCACCCGCGGCGCCCGTGACCATCACCAGCCAGGGACACAGCCGATGAGCCAGGCCTTGCCCATCCCGCGCCTCGCGGCACCGATCGCCAGCCTCGCGGGGCTGCGCACGCTGCCGCTGCGCCGCGTCATGGCGGGGCTGAAGCGCGGCAGCCTCGAAGTGACAACGCCCGAAGGGCCGCGCGTCGCCCATCGCGCCCCGCTGCCGGGGCCGGAAGCGAGCATCGTCCTGCATCGCTGGCGCGCGCTTCGGCGCCTCGCGCTCGGCGGCGACATTGCTTTCGCCGAGGCCTATGGCGACGGCGACTGGTCGAGTCCCGACCTCGCGACCGTGGTGGAACTGGCCGCGGCGAATGGCCCGGCGCTGGACCGCCGGATCGGCGGCACGGTGCTGTCGCGCCTCGCCAACCGCCTGATGCACCTGCGCCGGACCAACACGCGCACAGGAAGTGCCCGGAACATCATCGCGCACTACGACCTCGGCAACGACTTCTTCGCCGCGTGGCTTGATGCCGGCATGTCCTATTCCTCGGGCCTCTACACCGCGCAGGGGACGACGCTCGAGGAAGCGCAAGCGGCGAAGCAGGACCGGGCCATCGAGCTGATGGACCTGCGGGGCGGCGAAAGCGTGCTCGAGATCGGGATCGGCTGGGGTGGCCTTGCGGAGCGCATCCTCGACGCACATGACGGCGCCTTCACCGGCGTCACCCTCTCGCCCGCTCAGCTCGCCTGGGCGCAGGATCGCCTTGCGTGCAAAGGCCTGGCAACATGGGCGTCGCTGCGGCTGCAGGACTATCGCGACGTGCCCGGGCGCTTCGACCGCATCGTCTCGATCGAGATGCTGGAGGCGGTGGGCGAGGCCTATTGGCCGACCTTCTTCAGCACGCTGCGCGAGCGCCTCACGCCCGGCGGCGTCGCGGTGCTGCAGGTGATCACCATCGCGGAGGAGCGCTTCGCGGCCTACCGCCGCGGTGCTGACTTCATCCAGCGGCACATCTTTCCGGGCGGCATGCTGCCGACGCCGCGCATCATCGGGGAGCAGGCGGCCGCAGCAGGGCTCACGCTCGACCATGAGGAACGCTTCGGAGCGAGCTACGCCCGCACGCTCGCCGACTGGCAGCGTCGCTTCATGCAGGCACAGCAGGAGGTCGCGCATTGTGGCCTCGACGAGCGCTTCCGCCGGCTGTGGCGCTATTACCTCGCCTATTGCGAGGGCGGGTTCCGCGCGGGTGCGATCGATGTCGGCTTCTATCGCCTGCGCCGAGAGGAGGCTGGAGCATGATCTCGCGTCGCTCGATCCTCGCCGGCGCTGCAGTACTGCCGGCGGCGCCGTCCCTCGCGGCCCTGCCGATTCCGCCGGCACGGCGGCTCGGCTTCCGGGTGGTCCGAGACGGCAGCGCCATCGGCCAGCATGCCCTGACCTTCGAGGGCGGGGGCGCCCGCCTCGTCGTGCGCATCGCGGTGGACCTCGCGGTGGGCTTCGGCCGCATCACGTTCTATCGCTACCGTCACCGCGCCACCGAGACGTGGGAAGACGGGCAGGTCGTCGCTTTCGAGGCAGAGACCAACGACGATGGCAGCGTCAGCACCATTGCGATGCGGCGTCAGGGCGAAACCCTGGCGGTGGAAAGCAGCCGCGCCGGCCGCTATATCGCCCCGCCCGGCGCCATGCCCGCAACGCACTGGAATCGCCGCATGCTCGATGGTCCCTTCATCAACACCCAGACCGGCGCGGTGATGCGGCCGACGGTTACGCCCGAAGGCGCGGGGCCGCTGCCATGGGCGCCGCAACGCCGCGGCACGCGCTTCGTGCTCAGGGGCGATGTCGACCTTGAGACCTGGTACGACGCGACGCCCGCATGGCTCGGCCTGCGTTTTCGCGGCAGCGACGGATCCGCCATCCACTATGAGATCGCCTGATGCCGGAACTCCTTCGCATCTACCTGGCCAGCGGCTTCGTGATGCTGGCGATCGATTCCGTGTGGCTGACGCTGACTGCGGAGCCGCTCTACCGCGCTCGGATCGGCCACTTGATGCGAGAAGACGGCTTCCTGCTGGCGCCCGCCATCGCGTTCTACCTGCTCTACCTACTCGGCATCCTGCTGCTCGCGCAGCGACCGGCAGAGAACTGGAAAGGCGCGGCGTGGCGGGGCGCGGTGTTCGGCCTGTGCGCCTATGCCACCTACGACCTCACCAACCAGGCAACCTTGCGGGACTGGCCGGCCGTCGTAACGGTCATCGATCTAGCCTGGGGCACAATGCTAACGGCGGCCGTTGCGGCGGCCGGCTTCGTGCTTGGAAGAACCCGCCGAATTTCTTGAAGATTGCGCTCGGCGCCACGATGTACTTCGAGCCGTCGCGCGCCCAGATTTTGCGGCCATCGGCGTGCTTTGCGGCACGAAAGGATAGAGGCTCTCAAATTCATGGAGGCACATGTCCTTCAGAATTCAGCCTGGCCAATCTAGGGCCAGCACAGATCTCTCGTCGCCGCAAATACTAGGGAAGTAAGATTCGGCGCTGCTGCTAGGCATTTGGCGCATCATCATGCCGAGCGGTTTATCTGGGTGCGTGAGCCACTTCGAAGATTAAGATCCGATAGCGAGGGATTGCTATCGGTGCTTCATAAGCTCGTGCTGTCGTTCCCAGATTTCGGGAAATGGCTCAAATACCTCCGGCAGCGCCAGGCCACGACAATTGTTGGCGTTCAGCAAGTCCTCCACAATGCTCGGCGCCAGCAGCGTGAGCCGCAGCAGGCTGCCGAGATACCCTCGTTCGATCTTCTCCGCCGACGCCATCTCGGTGATCGTGGCGTAGCGTCCGTCATCGAGCAGCCGCTGATACCGGAACGCTCGAGCAAGCGCCTTCACCAGCGCCGGGTCCGTGCGCGTCGGGATGGTCCCGTCGCTGGCCTCCCACGCCGTCGGCATGACCACCGTCTTCCGCCCCGGCCGCCGCCGGATCTTCAGCGGCACCCGGACCGTGATGCTGGTCGCGGCGGTCACGCCGCGGCCCTCAGCGCCTCGGGCGCGATGGCGCCGAGATCCCTGACCAACCCTGCCAGCCCCTCGACACGGAGCCGGATGTCGGCGCCGCCGGGCCCGACCACCACCTTCTCTACCAGCGCCCGGACGATCCGCGCCTGCTCGGCAGGGAACAGTTCCTCCCACAGCGGATCGAGCCGATGGAGCGCGTCCCTGACCTCGCGTTCGGTGAGCTCGGGCGCCTCCCGTCGTGCCGCGAGCCAGGTGCCGACCACGATCTCCGACTGACGGAGCAACGCTCGGACCTGACTGATGACCGCGCCCTCGATCTGCGCCGCCGAGACGCGCCGGACGAGCCCGTCATCCACGAGCGCGTCGGTCTTCAGCACCCGCTGCGCAACGTAGTAGCAGTAGCGCCGGCCATTCTTCACCGCATGCGTCGGCGATAGCGCCCTTCCGTCTACCCCAAAGATCAGCCCCTTCAGCAGCGCGGGCGCATGCTGTCGGTTCTGCGCGCCCCGAGTTCGTGGGCTCACCTGCAGGATGGCATGCGCCCGGTCCCACAGATCCCGCGGCACGATGCCCTCGTGCTCACCGCGATAGACATTCCCCTTGTGCGTGACCTCCCCGATGTAGGTCCGCAGGTTCAGCGCCTTGTAGACGTCGCCCTTGTCCAGCAGCTTACCGGATCTGCTGGCGATACCCTCGGCCTGCAGCCGACGCACCGTCTCCACGCCGGAGCCGGTCTCGACGAATAGTTCGAACACCCGCCGCACCCGCGCGGCTTCGATCTCGTTCACCACCAGCTTCCGATTGGCGAGGTCGTATCCGAGCGGTACTCGCCCGCCCATCCACATGCCCCGCGCCTTCGACGCCGCCACCTTGTCGCGGATCCGCTCCCCGATGACCTCTCGCTCGAACTGCGCAAAGCTGAGCAGGATGTTCAGCGTCAGCCGCCCCATGCTGGTGGTCGTGTTGAATGACTGCGTGACCGAGACGAAGGTCACGCCATGCGCCTCCATCGTCTCGACTAGCTTGGCGAAGTCCATCAGCGAGCGGGAGAGGCGGTCAATCTTGTAGACCACGATGACGTCGACGAGATCCTGCTCGATATCGGCCAGCAAGCGCTTGAGCGCGGGGCGCTCCAGCGTGCCGCCAGAGAATCCACCATCGTCGTAGCGGTCTCGGACTAGCACCCACCCCTCGGCGCGTTGGCTCGCCACATACGCCTCGCACGCTTCTCGCTGCGCATCGAGGGTGTTGAACTCCTTGTCGAGGCCCTCGTCGGTGGATTTCCTGGTGTAGACAGCGCAGCGGAGCTTCTTTGTGCTCGACGGCATGGTGCCATCGGCAGGGAGCTTGCGGCGGCTCATGCGCCCACCCTCCCCTTCAGCCCGAAGAATGCCCAGCCATTCCACCGCGTGCCCGTGATGTGCCGCGCGATGGCCGACAGGGATCGATACGGCCGCCCCTCATACTCGAAGTCATCGGCGCGGACGGTGACGACATGCTGCACGCCGTCATGCTCGCGGATCAGCCGCGTGCCAGGCAGCGGTCGACTGTCAGCGCGGACCCGCCGCAACACGACATTCCCGCCGTCCAACTGCTCGCCCAGCGCCTCGAGGCGCGCCCGTGTCTCCGGCCTCAGCCCGCCATAGGCCAATTCCTGGATGCGATAGGCGAGCCGGCTGGTGATGTAGCTGCGGCTGAATGGGGGCGGTTCCTTGCCGTAGAGCCGGCGCCACTCATCCTTCAGCTCGGCGATCGGCGCGGTCTGGATCCAAGACAGGCGGCCGAGCACCTGATCGCGGGGCATCGCCGCGATGGGCAGCGCGACAGGCTCGATGGCATCGGAACTGCGGGATCGGCGGGTCATGCGGAAGTCCTCTCCAAGGGGTCCGCATGCACGCTCTGGTGGGCGGAGAAGTGTAGCGAACCCTCTCCCTCAACCCCGAGGTCGCGGTCGAAATCCTCGGTGGTGCGGCTTCGCAGCCGCAGCAGGCCGCGGGCGAGGAGGTCGCAGACCTCGCGCAGGTGGGGCGGGAGGTGCCCCAGCGGGTCGGCGGCCTTGTCCACATTCCGGCGCATCAGGGCGCAATCCTGCGAAATGCGGCATTGATTGCGATATCATGGAGACCATGACACCCGAGTCGATCCCAAGGGTCCTCCCCTTGGCCGCGGCCCTGAGGGCATGGTCGGACCCCGACCTGCTGCGCGCCGTCGAGATGGCCGAAGCGCCATTCACCCCGGACCAATGCGATCAGCATCAACGCCAGTGGCTCGCCGAGATCGTGCATCACCGGAAAATGGGTAAGGAGATGCGCCGGCATGGGCTCGACCCGCGCCTGCACGCCCTTGAGCGCGCTTGGTACGCGCTGTTCGCCCACTTCAGCGGAAAGGTAGCCTCGGGCGAGATCGTGTTGTGGGGATGGATGACGAGGCCGTTCCGTCGTCGCGATCCCGAACCGCTCCCAGCGGCCTCGGCTACCGAGTTGCTTTACTACCCCCGGCAGAACACCATCCTCTTCCGTGAGGATGCGTACTGGGATGTGACGGCCGAACCGGCGGCCAACGCAATCCCGTGCGACGAGAGATTGCGCCAGATGCGCACCACGGCGGGTGCCGTGCCGCTTGTGACTGCGCTGCGCGAATGGACCGATCCGTTGCTGGTGAGTGAGGTGTGCCGCCACGAGCGGGATCACACCGAATACGAGATAGCTGGATTCCCCATGTACCCGCTGTTGTGCGACGTTCAGGATCTGGCAAAGCCGTCCGATCGCCGGTGGACGCTTGGACCGCCGGACTTCACTCGACTGCTGCGTGCCTGGGAGGCACTTGAGGACGACTTCCGGGCTCGTTTGGTCCGCGGCGAGTTCCGCCTGCAGGGCGTCATGGCAAAGCCCCGTCGCGAGTTGGAGGCAACGCTTGTGCCTGGTGTCTGGGCCGCCGACTTCGTCTTCGACTTTCAGCGCGGCACGGTGAGTTTTGATGACGCCCGGTACCTCGCCGTGACAGTAAGCTATGGCGCCGGAGAGCAGAGGGCCGAGATCCCTGACGATCCGAGTGCAGCGCCGAACGGCGCGCTCGGCGACCAGGCGACGGAGACCGCGGCCGCAGGGGTGAAGCAGCATCTGGGAGGCAGGAAGAACACGAGGATTGTCGTCGAGGAGGCCCTCCGCGCGCACTGGGATGACCTCTTCCGGAACGGAGCGCCCCAAGACCCTGGCCCATGGACCGCATTCGCGGCTCGATTGATCAAGCGCGTCGGGACGTCGGGCCATGAGCGCAGGATCGGATTTCCGAAGGAGGAGACGGTTCGTAAGCATCTCCCGGAGATTTACGCTCGGCTGCTGGTCGAAAAAGGCGAAATTGCACCAAACGACCAATAAACCAGAGCCTACCGGCGGCCCGTGAAAATGGCGAATTTCCAGGGCATACCGATGATCATTCCGACGAAATTGAGCAATTGACCAATTAACCAGCAACCAGGGGATTTTCGACCAATCAACCAGACTACCTGCGCGGCATCACTGCAGTCCGCGAGGTGCCGCGCATGTCTACCGTTCTCCGTTCACCGCCAATCCGCCTTGGTCAGAACGAACTCGCCCGCCGTTGGAACATCAGCCCGCGCACGTTGGAGCGCTGGCGCTGGCTGAAGCTGGGGCCGCCCTATCTCAAGCTCGGAGGCCGAGTTGCCTATCGGCTCGAGGACATCGAGGCGTTTGAAGTCGAGCAGCTGCGGGGCGTGTCGTGATGGACGCCGCGTCCGCCGCCGCGATGTCCGATCCGGATGTGAACACGCACTTCCGCCGCCGTTGGAATGACCCAGGTGCGGATGCCCCGGCCTCCGTGCCGTGCCCTGTTGCCACTGCCATCGGCACGCTGGGCATTGCGCTGCAGGACGCCCTCATCCGCCGTCGCGTCGCCGAGCAGGATCAGGCGGCCGCCGCCAACAATGGCGATCCGCCGCGATGAACGCCGAGCCCCCCCTTCAGGCGGATCGGGACGAGCTCGAGCGCTTCGTTGGTGCGCTATTCCGCTACGCCGACGACGGCAGCTACGTCTCCCTCCGATCGTTCTACGACGATGCCGACCAGGTCTTCCGCATCCAGGCTCATCGCCTCGCCGCGGAACGCCAGCACCTCGTCGATGCCGCCTGCGACCTCGCCACCCGGGCGGCCCGGGAGAAGCGTCCGGTTGTCTTCGCGCCGCCGATCGCCACCTTCCGGACCGCCGTTCAGGCGACAGAATCCAACCTGCACAACGGCCTCACTCTCAGTGTGGAATGCGACAGCCAGCCCGAGGAAGCGCGGCAGATCCTGGAGCAACTCCTCGGGCCGGCGACCGTCGTTGTCGCCAGTGGCGGTGAATGGCCCGATGCGGACGGAGTCATGCAGCCGAAACTGCATCTGCACTGGCGCCTGACCGAGCCGACGCGCGAGGAGGCGTCTCACGCCAAGCTGAAGCTGTGCCGCACCATGGCGAAGGACCTGGTCGGCGGCGACAGCACCAGCAACCCCATGGTGCATCCGATGCGCTGGCCCGGCTCGTGGCACCGGAAGGCGTCGCCGCGGCTCTGCCGCATCATCGCCGAGACCGAGCATGAACTCGACCTCGATGATGCCGAACAGCGGCTTCGCGAGGCATGGACGGTGTTCGAGGCCACGCGACCGAAGACCGATGACAAGCCGCAGGACGCGCCGAACGAGGGAGAGCCGCGGGATTCGCGCGAACTCGTCAGGGCGATCACCTCCGGTGCCGACTACCACGCGCCAATTGCCGCCCTCGCCATGCGATACCTCAAGGGAGGCATGGCCGACGCGCAGGCGGTGCTGACGCTGCAGGGCATCATGCAGGGCGTCCCAGAGTCCGTCCGCGATATCAAGGATGGCGTGTCGCATCCGTTCCGTTGGCAGTCCCGCTACAACGACATTTCCCGTGCCGTCAGCACGGCCCGGGCGGAGATCGAGGCGGATAAGGCCAAGGCCACATCGGACGATGTGTTCGCGGCGGCGCGGATCGGGGAGTTCCGGCTCGACGCCATGACCGCCGGGCTGCCCCCACCGCAGGAGTTCCTGCTGACCCCGTTGATGCCGCTGGGAAAGGTCGGCCTGATCTTCGGCGCAGGTGGCATCGGAAAGTCGCTGGTCGCCCTTGCGCTGTGCCTTCTGGTCGCCATCCGGGGCAGGTTTGGCGAGGTCGCGCTCGGCGGCTTCTCGATCCTGGGCGGCCACATTCCGCTGGAAGCCGCAGGCGCCAGTGTCTTCCTCACGCTGGAGGACGACACGGCGGAGATCCATCGCCGGGTGGCGTCGCTGGATCCGCAGAACCGTCGCGATGGCGCGCCTTGTTTCGTCATCCCTGCTCTGGATGTTTCCGGCTTCGACCCCGCGCTGGTTGTTGCGGAAGGGCGTCTCGCGGCGCTGACGGCATTCGCCATCGACGGTCTTGACCGTCTGCTGACCAACGTCG
>NZ_JBYCZL010000007.1:0-232047 GCF_057586215.1 Roseomonas sp. SRI_022 | reverse complement strand
TTACGGGCCTCCCCGGGGTATGTCAAACGGGTTTCAGCAGGTTTCGTACTATGCGCTGAGCGCATGGCTTGCCCTCTTGATCTCTCGCGAGACTCGAAGGTCACGGATTAACGTCTTGTCACTCCTCCTCGTTCCGTGCCCCAAAGCCCCGAGAAACCGCAATCAAGGAGGTCTCCCCGAAGATGCGGCTCCGCCCGGCCATCGCCATTGTCGCGCTCTGTGCGCTCTATCCCGCCGCCAGATTCATCCCGGCTCCCTTCTCCTCCTCCGACCTCGCCGAGGTTGAGGCATCCAAGCCAGAAGCGACGGTAGCGGTAGCTTCAATTCCAGAGGCAGCCCCGTCCCCGGCGGCAACGCCGCCCGAAACAGGCCCCCAAACCGAACCGCCTCCGCTCGACACCCCCGCCCCCCTGGCCGCAGCAGAACCGGAAGCGGAGCCCGAGCCGCAGGAACGTGTCCTCACGGTGGGCCGCGGCGATACCCTGGCCCGCCTCCTCGAAAGCGCCGGCGCCGATGCCGCGGATGCCCATGCCGCCATCGCCCGCCTGGCCCAGCACTTCCGCCCGACCTCCCTGCGCCCGGGCGATGAGGTCGCCATCCGCCTCTCCCCTGACGAAACACCCCTCCTGTTGGAGGTCGAGGTGGAACCCGAACCGGGCCGCACCGTCCGCGCCCGGCGCCAACCCGACGGGGGCTGGCTTGCCGAACAGACCATCGCCACCCGCACCCGCTATCTCGTGCGCGCCGAGGGTGTGGTCGATGGCGGGCTCTTCCCGGCGCTGACGCGCGCCGGCGTGCCGGCGGGCATGACGCTGTCGCTCATTCGCATCCTTGGCCATCAGGTCGATTTCCAGCGGGACCTGAAGCCCGGCGACAGCTTCGCCATCCTGTTCGACCGCTTCCGCGACAGCGATGGGGACATCCTGGGCCACGGCCAGGTCATCCGCGCCACGCTGACCCTATCCGGCCGTACGCTCGAGGTCTGGCGCCACAAGGACCGGAATGGCACCACCGACTGGTACGACCAGCAGGGCCACAGCCTGCGCCGGTCCTTCCTCCGCACGCCACTCGACGGCGCGCGCATCTCCTCGGGCTTCGGGCTGCGCAGCCATCCGGTGCTCGGCTTCAACCGCATGCATCAGGGGATCGACTTCGCGGCGCCGACCGGCACGCCCGTCTATGCCGCAGCCGACGGCACCGTGGTCTCGGCCAAGCGCGAGGGTGGGTATGGCCTGATGGTGCGCATCCGCCACGCCGGCGGCGTCGAGACGCGCTACGCGCACCTCTCGCGCTTCGGCCGCAGCATCTCGGCATCCCGCAGGGTACGGCAGGGCGATGTCATCGGCGCGGTCGGCTCCACCGGCCTCTCGACCGGTCCGCATCTGCATTACGAGGTTGCGACGGGCGGCCGCGCCGTGGATCCGTCGCGCCACGTACAGCAGGCGACGCGTCTGGCCGGCGCTGAACTCAGCGCCTTCCGTTCCCGCCAACGCACGTTGGATCGTGTCGTCGCCAGCCTCGGCGCACGTCATGAAGTCGCGATGGCGAGCGACTGAGAGGGATGCGGGCCGGCGGCATGATCCGCCGGCCCGCACCATGCTTCACGCGGCGGCCGCGAGGTCCGTCCGAACCTCGAGGCCATCCGGCGAAGCGGTGACGCGCACCACATCCCCATCCTTGATGCTGCCTTCCAGCAGCAGTCCGGCAAGGCGGTCCTGCAAGTTCCGCTGGATGACGCGCTTCAGCGGCCGCGCCCCGTAGATCGGGTCATAGCCCGCCTCGGCGAGCCATTCGCGCGCCTTGTCGTCCAACTCCAGATTCACCTTGCGGTCCTCCAGCAGCTTCAGCAGCCGCTGTAGCTGGATATCGACGATCGAGGCCATGTCGCCACGCGCCAGGCGCCGGAACAGCACCACCTCATCCAGCCGATTCAGGAACTCCGGCCGGAAGCGCTCCCGCACCGCCCGCATGACCGCTGGCCGTGCCGCATCGATCTCGGCATTCTCCGGCAGTTCGGCGATCGCCTGGCTGCCGAGGTTGCTCGTCAGCACGATGATCGTGTTGCGGAAGTCGACCGTGCGTCCCTGCCCGTCCGTCAGCCGCCCGTCGTCGAGCACCTGGAGCAGGACGTTGAAGACATCGTCATGCGCCTTCTCGACCTCGTCGAACAGAATCACCTGGTACGGACGCCGCCGGACGGCTTCCGTCAGCGTGCCGCCTTCCTCATAGCCGACGTAGCCCGGCGGTGCGCCGATCAGCCGCGAGACCGCGTGCTTCTCCATGAACTCGGACATGTCGATGCGCGTCATCGCCCGCTCGTCGTCGAACAGGAACTGCGCGAGCGCCTTCACGAGCTCCGTCTTGCCGACGCCTGTCGGCCCGAGGAACAAGAACGAGCCGATCGGGCGATTGGGATCCTGCAGCCCCGCTCGCGCGCGGCGCACCGCCTTGGAGACGGCTTCCAGCGCCTCCTCCTGGCCGACGACGCGCTTGCGCAGCGCATCCTCCATGCGCAGCAGCTTGGCGCGCTCGCCCTCGAGCATCTTCTCGACCGGCACGCCGGTCCAACGGCTCACGACCGCAGCGATGCCTTCCTCGGTCACCGCCTCATTCACCAATCGCGCATCACCGGACCCGGCTTCGGCAATCTTCTTCTCGAGCTGCGGGATGGTGCCGTAGAGCAGTTCCGACGCCTTGGTGAGATCACCCTTACGCTGCGCGAGCTCGACCTCGGTGCGCGCCTTGTCGAGCTGTTCCTTCAGCTTCTGGCTCTCGACGACCTGCGCCTTTTCTGATTCCCAGCGCTGCGTCATCTCGCGGGAACTCTCCTCGAGATCGGCGAGCTCCTTCTCGAGCTTCTGCAGCCGGTCCTTCGAGGCGACGTCCTGTTCCTTCTTCAACGCCTCGCGCTCGATCTTGAGTCGCATCAGGTCACGGTCGATCGCGTCCAATTCCTCAGGCTTCGAATCTACCTGCATGCGCAGGCGGGACGATGCCTCGTCCACCAGGTCGATCGCCTTGTCCGGCAGGAAGCGGTCGGTGATGTAGCGGTTCGACAGCGTCGCAGCCGCCACCAGCGCGCTGTCCGTGATGCGGACGCCGTGGTGGAGCTCATACTTCTCCTTGATGCCGCGCAGGATCGAGATGGTGTCCTCGACGGACGGCTCACCCACGAAGACGGGCTGGAAGCGCCGCGCGAGTGCGGCGTCCTTCTCGACATGCTTGCGGTACTCGTCGAGCGTCGTCGCACCGATGCAGTGCAGTTCCCCGCGCGCCAGCGCCGGCTTCAGCAGGTTGGACGCATCCATCGCGCCATCCGCCTTGCCTGCCCCGACCAGCGTATGCATCTCGTCGATGAACAGGATGATGTCGCCCTCGGCCTGCTGCACTTCCTGCAGCACGCCCTTCAGGCGTTCCTCGAACTCGCCGCGGTACTTCGCCCCGGCAACCATGGCGCCGAGGTCGAGCGCCATCACCTTCTTGTCCTTCAGCGCCTCCGGCACGTCGCCCTTCACGATGCGCAGCGCGAGGCCCTCGACGATCGCCGTCTTGCCGACGCCGGGCTCGCCGATCAGCACCGGGTTGTTCTTGGTGCGTCGCGCCAGCACCTGGATCGACCGGCGGATCTCCTCGTCGCGCCCGATCACCGGGTCGAGCTTGCCCTCCCGCGCCACCGCGGTGATGTCGCGCGCGTACTTCTTCAGCGCGTCGAAGGATTCCTCCGCATTCTGGCTGTTGACCGTGCGGCCCTTGCGCAGGTCGGCGACCGCCTTCTCCAGCCGCTGCGGGTCGGCCCCGACATCCCGGAAGGCTCGGCCGACATCACCCTCGCTCGCGGCCAGCGCCACGAGCAGGCGGTCCTGCGCCACGAACTGGTCGCCGGCCTTGGTCGCCTGCTGCTGCGCCGCATCCAGCACGCGCACGATATCCGGCGTGAATTGCGGCTGCCCCGCCCCGCCGCCCGAAACCTTCGGCAGCTTGGCCAGCGCGGCCTCAATCGCCTGCTTCACACGGGTGGGATCGCCCCCCGCGGCGCGGATGAGCCCACTGGCGGCACCTTCGGTATCATCCAGCAACGCCTTGGCCAGATGGGCCGGCGTCACCTGCTGGTGATACTCGCGGATCGCGATGGTCTGGGCGGCCTGCAGGAAGCCGCGGGCCCGGTCGGTAAACTTCTCTATGTCCATTCTGTCCCTCTCCTGAGCGGACGGCACGACCCACCCCCGATCGGGCAGCGGGCGCGCCTTGATGGACCACCATGTGGTATGCGTCCTTGATCTGCTTCAAGGGGGCGCCATGCGCATCGAGACCATCTATCGCTACCCCGTGAAGGGCTTGACCGCCGAGGCCCTGGAGGAGGTTGCCCTCACCCCCGGCGAGACCCTGCCCCACGACCGCCGCTTCGCCCTGGCGCAGGGCGATGCCGCCTTCGACCCGGCCGCGCCGACTTGGCTGCCCAAGCGCAATTTCGGCTGCCTGATGGTCAATGCGCGGCTCGCCCTGGTGCATTCGGCCTTCGACGCGCGCAGCGGCGAATTGCTGCTGCGCCTGCCGGGTCAGCAGCCCGTGGTCGCCAGCACCCGCCGGGACGACGGCCGCGCCGCGATCGCCGCGGCACTGACCGCCTATCTGGGTGAGGAAGCACGCGGCACGCCCCGCTTCGTCGAGGCCCCTGGTCACTCCTTCTCCGACGTCGCGAAGAAGGTCGTCTCCATCATCGGGCTGTCGAGCCTGCATGCGCTCGAGAAGGCGAGCGGCATGACGCTCGACCCGCTGCGCTTCCGCGCCAATGTCTATGTCTCGGGCGGCCGCCCGTGGGCGGAATTCGACTGGATCGGGCAGGAGATCCAGCTCGGCCAGACGAAGCTGCGCGTGGTCAAGCGCATCGTGCGCTGCCCGGCGACCGAGGTGAACCCCGGGACCGGCGAACGCGACGCGCAGCCGCCGCGCTGGCTGCGCGAGCATTTCGGCCATGCCGATCTCGGCGTCTATGCCGAGGTGATCGAAGGCGGGCGCATCGCGGTGGGCGACGCGCTAGAGGCATTGGCGCCGGCGGATTGACGCCGGCGCCCCGCCATCCGGCTCAGGCCGGCTCGCGTGCCTCGCCAGCAACCTCGGCGGCCTCGGCTTCAGGCAGGTCGGGCCCGTTCTGGCCGTTCACTTCCATGGCCTCGCCCTGCGGCTCGCCTTCACCCTCGCCTTGGCCCTGGAAGCGGCGCTGCTGCGTCTGCTGATGCTGCGCGGCCGCCTGGTTCATGGCGTTAAGAATGCGGAAATAGTGCTCCGCATGCTGGAAGTAGGATTCCGCCATCACCCGGTCGCCGCCGCTCGTCGCGTCACGGCCGAGCTGCAGGTACTTCTCGAACAGCTGCTGCGCCGTGCCGCGCAGACGCATGTCCGGGCCAGAGGAATCGAAGACGTGGTTGCGGTTCAGCGGCTGGCGATCACCGCCGCCGCCGCCACCTCCGCCGCCACCCCCGCCATGCCGGAAGTGCCCGCCACCCCCGCCGTGGCGATTGCCGCCGCGGCCACGCATGCGCTTGATGTTCATCGTATCGTGTATCGCTGTCCTGCACCCGATCCGCCCTGCGCATCGCAGCCCGTGTGGGGCGGCCATGCGAACCGACGGTCGGCATTGTTGCATCCAGGCGGTCCCGACCATGGCGCGGGCTAAGCCCGCTGTCTGCCTGGTCCGGTACGGATGCGGCACTTCGCCGGATCCAGACCGCTGGACCGACCATACAAGCGGCCCGCCGCGCCGCCAAACCCTTTTCTGGGCATTCCTGCCGGATCAATCCACCCGGAGCACCACGGCCCGGTCGATCCCGCCAAGATCCCGCCGCGTTGCGACCGGTTCCAGCCCCGCCGCGCGGGCCAGGGCCTCGACCGCCGGGCGCTGGCCCTGCCCGATCTCCAGCACCGCCCGCCCGCCAGGTGCGAGAAGCCCCGGCAGCGCCCGTGCCAGCCGGCGGTAAGCATCCAGCCCGTCGGCCCCGCCATCCAACGCCAAGGCGGGTTCGAACCGGGCGACCTCCGGCATCAGGCCCGGCACCGCCGCCGTCTCTATATAGGGAGGGTTGGACAGGACGAGGTCGAATCGGCCGCTGATCGCCTCCGCCCAATCCCCGCAGAAGAAGGCAGCCCGCCCGGCCAACCCGTTCGCCGCGGCGTTCCGCGTAGCCAGCGCCGCGGCGGCGGGGGCCAGGTCCACCCCGATCCCCATCGCCCCGGGGCGCTCGGCCAGCACCGCCAGAAGCAGCGCCCCCGTCCCGGTGCCGAGATCCAGCACCCGCCGGATCTGCATGGAGGCCTCGAACGCAGCCAGGGCCGCCTCGACGATCGCTTCCGAGTCGCCGCGCGGGATCAGCGTGGCGGGCGTGGTTTCGAGCGTCAGGGTCCAGAAGCCGGCATGGCCCAGCAGATGGGCCATCGGCTCCCGCGCCGCGCGCCGCCGCAGCAGGCCCCCGAACGTCGCGGCCGCCGGCGCCGGGACCGGCGCGCGCGGGTCGCGCAGCAGATCCTCCTCCCGGCAGGCCATCGCATGGGCGAGCAGCATGCGCGCCTCCTGCCGCGGCGCCTCGATGCCGGCGCCGCGCAGCACCTGCCCCGCCTGGCACAGGAAGGCGCCGACCGACCCGCCCGGATCGGCGCAGCCACTCATGCCGGCGAGCCCTTCGGCTGACCCGGTATTCGAGTCGCCATTTGACGCGCAGCCGCCACAGGAACCCTGCGCTCTATATCGATTACGCAACCAATGGCGACGTCATCGGTAACGCTCGGCGGTATCATGCCGCGTCGGCGGCGAGGCGGGCCGCCTGGTCCTCGGCCGTCAGGGCGTCGATGATTTCGTCGAACTCGCCCAGCATGACGCGGTCGATCTTGTGCAAAGTCAGGCCGATCCGATGGTCCGTCACCCGGCCCTGGGGGAAGTTGTAGGTGCGGATGCGCTCGGACCGGTCGCCGGTGCCGACCTGGCCCTTGCGGTCCGCCGCGCGGGTCGCGGCCAGGGTCGCGCGCTGCTGCTCGAACAGCCGGGCGCGCAGCACCTTCATCGCCTTGGCGCGATTCTTGTGCTGCGACTTCTCCTCCTGCATCGCCACCACGATGCCGCTCGGCAGGTGGGTGATACGCACAGCGGAATCGGTCTTGTTCACGTGCTGCCCGCCGGCGCCTGAGGCTCGGTAGGTGTCGATGCGCAGATCGGCATCGTTCACCTGGACGTCAACCTCCTCCGCCTCCGGCAGCACGGCGACAGTGACGGTGGAGGTATGGATGCGCCCTTGCGTCTCGGTGGCCGGCACGCGCTGGACGCGATGCACGCCGCTTTCGTATTTCAGCCGGGCGAAGACGCCGCGGCCATTGATCTCGGCCGTCGCGCCCTTGATGCCGCCGAGGTCGCTCTCGTCGTAGTCCAGCAGTTCGAAGCGCCAGCCGCGCGTTTCGGCATACCGCTGATAGGCGCGGAACAGCTCGGCGGCGAACAGGCCGGCCTCGTCGCCACCTGCCGCCGGGCGCACTTCCAGGATGGCGCTGCGCTCATCCGCCGTATCGCGGGGTAGCAACAGGATACGGATCTCGCGCTCCAGCGCCGGGACGCGGTCCTTCTGCTCCAGCCATTCGGCCTCGGCGAGGTCCTTCATCTCGGGATCGGCCATCAGCGCCTGGGCATCGTCGCGCGCACGCTCGGCGGTGCGAAGCTCGCTGACCTTCTCGACCAGCGGCTCCAGCTCCGACAACTCCTTCGACAGCGCGCCGATATCGGCACCCGGCGCGGTCGAGAGGATGTGGCGCAATTCCTCCGCGCGGGAGAGCAGCCGATCGAGGCGCGCGGGCAGGCTCATCCGAGCCGCCCCGGCACCTCCGCGAGCGGCACCTTCTCCTGCGTGCCGGCATCGAGGTCGCGCAGCTGCGCAACGCCGGCGGCGATTTCCTCATCCCCCAGGATGACCGCAGCACGGGCACCAATGCGGTTGGCGCGTTCCATCCGGCGCTTGAGATTGCCGCGATAGGCGATCTCCGCGACAACCCCGGCACGGCGCAGCGCCTGCATCAGGTTGAGCGCCGGACCTTCCGCCGCGTCGCCGACCGGGATCACCGCGACCGGGCGTGGCGCGGGCGGTGTCAGGCCGCCATCCTCCAGCAGCAGGGACAAGCGCTCCATGCCCGCCGCCCAGCCGACGCAGGGGGTGGGCGGGCCGCCCATCTCCTCGACCAGGCCGTTGTAGCGCCCGCCGCCCATCACCGTGCCCTGCGCGCCGAGCCGGTCCGTCACGAATTCGAACGCCGTATGGCTGTAGTAGTCGAGGCCGCGCACGATCCGCGGATTGCGCCGGAACGGCACGCCGAAGCGGGCGAGGTGCTTCTCCACGCTCGCGTAGAAGGCCGCCGCGTCCGGCGTCAGATAGGGATCGATGGTCGGCGCGCCCGCGACGATGGCGCGGTCGCCCTCATCCTTGGAATCGAGGATGCGCTGCGGGTTCTTCTCCAGCCGCACGCGGCTGTCCTGGCTCAGCGATTCCCTGTGGGCGGTGAAATAGGCGACGAGGGCCGCGCGATACGCCTCGCGCGATGCCGCATCGCCGAGCGTGTTCACCTCCAGGATCGTACCCTCGGCGATGCCCAGCTCCTGCAGGACATGCCATCCGCAGGCGATCACCTCGGCATCCGCGAGCGGCTCGGCTGCGCCCATCACCTCGATGTCGATCTGGTGGAATTGGCGGTATCGGCCCTTCTGCGGCCGCTCGTAGCGGAACATCGGGCCGGTGTAGAAGATCTTCCGCGGCAAATTGGCCTGGGTCAGTCCATTGCTGACCAGGGCGCGGCACAACCCCGCCGTCGCCTCGGGCCGCAGCGTCACGGAATCACCGCCGCGATCCTCGAAGGTGTACATCTCCTTCGATACGACGTCCGAGGTGTCGCCGAGGCCCCGGCTGAAGACGCGGGTATCCTCGAAGATCGGCGTCGCCCATTCCTCGAAGCCATAGAGCGCGGCGATGCGGCGCGCCGTCGTCGCGACATGGTGCATGCGCCGGAAATCGTCGCCGATGAAATCGCGCGTGCCGCGAACGGGCTGAAGGGCTGTCATGCCAATGTTTCCGGTATCGAAGGTCTAGAAGCGGCGGCGCTGCTGCGGCTGTGGCTGCTGCTGGGCCGTCGCACGGGCAGGCCGGAGGAGTTCCTCCCGCGCGGTATTGGCCACGCGCGCGGCCATCGCAAGTGTGCGCCGGTAACTCTCCAGATCGCCATCGTCCAGGCAGGCGGAGAACTCACCGACATCCACCAGGCCACGCAGCCGCCCGGCCCATTGGTCCAGCCAGGCGAGCGTCACGATCCCCTGGTTCCTGCCCTCCGGATCGATGCCGGTGGACAGCACGCTCGCATGCTGGCGGATCACCAGCGTCGCCTCCATGGCGCGATTGTTGATCTCGGCGCAGGACACGGAGCCACCCGGGCTGGAAGCCCCATCGGCCGGCGCGTCCACCTGCGCGCGCGCGGCAGGCACGGCGGCGAGCCCCGCCAGCAGCAGGATCGGAAGCAGCCTCATTCCGCAGCCTGCTGCTTCGGTTCGGCTGCCGCTGCCGCTGCCCGCTTCTCTGCCGCCATGGCTTCGGCCCGCGCCGTCACCAGCGCCACAATATGGTCCACCATCTCCTCGGAGCGGATGGTGTGGTCCGTCTTGCCGGCGGCATAGACCATATGCGTGCCGGCCCCGCCGCCCGTCAGGCCGATATCGGTCATCAGCGCCTCGCCCGGCCCGTTCACGACGCAGCCGATGATCGACAGGCTGATAGGCTGGTCGATATGGGCGAGGCGTTCCTCCAACTTCTCGACCGTGCGGATCACGTCGAAGCCCTGCCTGGCGCAGGACGGGCAGGAGATGATCTTCACACCGCGATGGCGCAGATGCAGGGATTTCAGCATCTCCCAGCCGACCGAAACCTCCTCCTCCGGCTCCGCGCTCAGGGACACCCGCAGCGTGTCGCCTATGCCGGCCCAGAGCAGGGAGCCGAGGCCGATCGCGCTCTTCACCGTGCCGGCGCGCCGCCCGCCCGCCTCGGTGATGCCGATGTGCAGAGGGTGGTCGCAGGCCTCGGCGAGTTGCTGATAGGCCGCGGCGGCGAGGAAGACATCCGACGCCTTCACGCTGATCTTGAACTCGTCGAAGCCCTCCTGGAGGAGGTGGTCGGCATGCCACAGCGCGCTCTCGACCAGCGCCTCCGGGTTCGGCTCACCGTACTTCTCCAGCAGGTGCTTTTCGAGGCTGCCGGCGTTGACCCCGATGCGGATCGAACAGCCATGGTCGCGCGCGGCCTTCACGACCTCCTTCACGCGCTCCTTGGAGCCGATGTTGCCGGGATTGATGCGCAGGCAGGCGGCCCCGGCCTGGGCCGCCTCGATGGCACGACGATAGTGGAAGTGGATGTCGGCGACGACCGGGACGTTCACCTCGCGCACGATCTCGGCCAGCGCGGCGGTGCTCTCCTCGGTCGGGCAGGAGACGCGGACGATGTCGACGCCGGCGACTTCGCAGCGGCGGATCTGTTCGATCGTCGCCTTGGCGTCCTCGGTCGGCGTGTTGGTCATGGTCTGGACAGTGATCGGCGCATCGCCGCCGACGCGGACCTTGCCGACGCCGATCTGCCGCGAGATGCGGCGCTGGATCTGCTGGTAGGGGCGGTAGGACATGCTGGCTGATCGGTCCTTCGGCTCGCCGTCAATATGACGATGCGGGACGCGCTTCGGAAGGCGCCTTGAGCGCCGCGGCTGTCAGGGGCGCGGCGTGGCCGGCTGGGCGGGCCTCGGGGCGGGCTGCGCCGGGGTCGGTGCGGCGGGCTGTGCGGCCGCCGGCCGCGCCGGGGCTGCGGCATCCGCAGCCGGGGCGGGGCGCAGGCGATCGACCTCCAGCGCGATGCCGCGGCGCACGCCGGTCGCACCGGTCAGGGTGGTGTTGGCTGCCGCCTCCCCATCCAGCACGAATTCGAGGTTCTCGGCCTTGCCGGTGGTCAGCACGAAACCGTCCCGGTTCGGCACCGCAAAGGTGTCGCCGCTGCGCAGCACCCGGTCCACCAGGTTGCGGTTCTCGCGCGTGTCGCGCACCTGGATCCAGGCCTCACCCCGCGCACGGATCACGATGCGCGGTTCGTTCGGATCGCGCGGCGGGGCGGCGGGGACCGGGGCCGCAGCCGCCGCCGGCGGCGGTGCCGGGGTGAGCGGCGCCGCCTGGGGCGAGCCGCCTTCACGCAGCCGGGTGCCTTCCTGGGCCGCCTGCTCCAGCCGGGGCGGCAACGGCGGCACGGAATCCACGACGCGGTTGCCCGACCCGGTCCAATTGTACCAGGCGACATAGGCGCCAATCGCCATCACCACGCCGACCGCCACCAGGGCGCCCGCCGGCATCCCGCGGGAGGGCACCGGTTCGGGGAAGACCAACTCGCCGGACTTCGACACGGCCCCACCGGTCACATCCCGGAAGCGGCGCACCGCCTCATCCGGATCCAGGCCGAGCGCGCTCGCATAGGACCGCACGAAGCCGACCGCATAGGCTGAACCCGGCAGGTCCTTTACGCGCCCTTCTTCCAGCGCATGGATGTACCGCCGGTTGATGCGCAGATGCTCGGCCATGTCCTCGACGCTGGCGCCAAGGGTCAGGCGCGCCTCGCGCAGATCCTCACCAACGCGGGCGGCTTCGGCGGCAGTGATGTCGGGGCGTTGGTTGCGCTTCATGGGGGTCCAGGATCGACCGGCGGCTTCTAGCCCGCGAGGCCATGCCCGCAAAGGCCAATCCAACCGGGCAGGCGATCAGGCGGCATTGGAACGCCGCGCGGCGATCGCCACGGCGGCCTGGTCGATCAGCTCGCGGATGATCTCTGCGGTCGGTTGTTCCTTCGTGACCATGCCGACGGACTGGCCGGCCATCAGGGACCCGTTCTCAACATCGCCGTCGATCACCGCGCGGCGCAGGGCACCAGCCCAGTAATGCTCAATGTCGAGCTGCGCGGCGTCTTTCTCGACCTCACCGGCGCGGAAGCGGCGGATGGTTTCGGCCTGGAACTCCAGGAAGCGCTTCGTGCCGGCGTTCTGCAGCGCACGCACCGGAATGACCGGGAACGCATCGTCCAACTGGACCGTC
This sequence comes from Roseomonas sp. SRI_022, assembly GCF_057586215.1. Lineage (NCBI taxonomy): Bacteria > Pseudomonadati > Pseudomonadota > Alphaproteobacteria > Acetobacterales > Roseomonadaceae > Roseomonas > Roseomonas sp. SRI_022. Next base: position 219,917 of record NZ_JBYCZL010000007.1, on the reverse strand, counting down.
GGCATCGCATCGCGCGCATTGCCGCGGATGAAGGCGTGCTTGAAGGCCGGATGCGCAATGCATTCGGTGGCGCAGACGAAACGGGTGCCGAGCTGTGCGCCCGCCGCCCCCATTTCGAGATAGGAAAGGATCGCCTCGCCCCGTCCGAGGCCGCCTGCGACGAAGACCGGAACCTCGGAAATATGGGGCAGGATCTCCTGCGCCAGCACGTTCAGCGAGACGGGACCGATATGTCCCCCGGCCTCGGAGCCTTCGATCACCAGCGCATCGGCACCGCTGCGGATCATCCGCTTGGCCAGCACCAGGGCGGGGGCGAAGCAGACGACCTTCGCACCGCCATCCTTGGCTTTCTTGATGGCGCTGCCCGGCGGAATGCCGCCGGCGAAGACGATATGCCCGACCTTCGCCTCCAGGCAGGCATCGACAAGTTGGTCAAGCCGCGGGTGCATGGTGATCAGGTTCACGCCGAAAGGCTTCTGCGTGAGCGCCTGCGTCCCGGCGATTTCCTCGGCGAGGCGTGGCGGTTCCATTGCGCCGCAGGCGATCACGCCGAAGGCCCCGGCATTGGACAGGGCGGCGACGAGGTGCCGCTCGCTGACCCAGGACATCGCACCGCCCATCAGCGCGTAGCGGCTGCCGAAAAAGGCAGCCCCGCGCGCCATCAGCCGGTCAATCTCGGCATAGGCCCAATCTGGCGCGATGCCGGTCACGCCGGCGCATCCAGCCCATAGGCCGTGTGCAGGGCGCGCACCGCGAGCTCGGTGTAGTCGGCCGCAACCAGCACGGACACCTTGATCTCGGAGGTGGAGATCACCTGGATGTTGATCCCCTTCTCCGCCAGCGCCTTGAACATGGTGTTGGCGACACCTGCATGGCTGCGCATGCCGATCCCAACCACGCTGATCTTGGCAACGTCCGGATCGGCGATCAGTGCCTCGAAGCCGAGCTCGCCCTGCGCCTTGCCCAGCACATCCTGCGCGCGGGCGAGGTCCGCCTTGCCGACCGTGAAGGTCATGTCGGTGGTGCTGTCGGCGCCGATGTTCTGGACGATCATGTCCACATTCACATTGGCTTTCGCCATGGCGCCGAACACGGCCGCCGCCACGCCCGGCCGGTCCGGCACGCGACGCAGCGTCACCTTGGCATCGTCGCGGGAATACGCGATGCCGGAAACCACGGGCTGTTCCACGATCTCGTCCTCATCAACCACGAGCGAACCGGGCTTGTCCTCGAAGCTCGAGACGACCTGCACCCGCACGCCGAGTTTCATTGCCAGTTCGACCGAACGGGTCTGCAGCACCTTCGCACCAACCGAGGCCAGTTCGAGCATTTCCTCGAAGGAAATGCGTTCCAGCTTGCGGGCGCGCGGCACGATGCGCGGGTCGGTCGTGTAGATGCCGTCCACATCCGTATAGATGTCGCAGCGGTCGGCCTTCACTGCGGCCGCGACAGCCACGGCCGACAGGTCCGACCCGCCGCGGCCGAGTGTCGTGATCCGGTGGCGCGTGTTCTCCACACCCTGGAAGCCCGCGATGACCGGCACCTGCCCGGCTTCCATGCGTTCGATCAGCAGGGCGCCGTCGATCTTCTCGACCCGCGCCTTGCCATGTGCCTGGTCGGTGATGACCGGCACCTGCCAGCCCTGCCAGGACCGGGCATCGACGCCGATCGTCTGCAGGGCGATGGCGGTCAGGCCGGTCGTCACCTGCTCGCCGGTCGCGACGACGGTGTCGTATTCGCGCGCGTCGTGCAGCGGCGAGAGGTCCTGGCACCATTTGACCAGCTGGTTGGTCACGCCGGACATGGCCGAGACCACGACGGCGACCTGGTGGCCGGCATCGACCTCCCGCTTCACGCGGGCGGCGACATTGCGGATGCGGTCGAGATCGGCGACGGAGGTGCCGCCGAACTTCATGACGATACGGGCCATAGGCGGCGGTCTGGTTCCTGGGGCCGGGCGGGGAAACGCCAGCGCCGGCGGTTGCGCCGGGCGACGGGGCGGGACAGATACCGATGGGGCGGGCCATGCGCAACCCGCGCCGTGATCGGGCCCCCGGCCCTGGAAGGGACCACCATGTCGCAGGCCGGCACGATGCTGGGGGCGGAGATCGCCAAATTCGACGCGCTGGCGGCCCGCTGGTGGGACCCGGACGGCCCGATGAAGCCGCTGCACCGGATGAATCCGCTCCGCACCGGCTGGATCGCCGAGCGCCTGGCCCGCCACCACGGCCGCGATCCGGGAACGGCCGATGCCTTGGCGGGCCTGACCCTGCTGGATGTCGGCTGCGGCGCCGGCCTGGCCTCCGAGGCCATGGCTCGCCGGGGCGCCATCGTCACCGGCCTCGACGCCGCCGGGGAGGCACTGGAGGCCGCCCGCGCCCATGCCGCCGCCGGCGGCCTGTCCATCACCTACCGGGAAGGCCTGCCCGAGGACCTGCCGGCCGGCGAGGCATTCGACGCCGTCATCGCGCTCGAGGTCATCGAGCATGTCGCCGATCGGGATGCCTTCCTCGCCGCCCTGGCGCGGGCGACAAAGCCGGGCGGGCTGGTCTTCCTGTCCACGCTGAACCGCACGCCGCGCTCCTTCCTGATGGCGAAGCTCGGCGCGGAATACCTGCTGCGGATGCTGCCGGTCGGCACCCATGACTGGAAGATGTTCGTGACACCCTCGGAACTGGGCACCGGGCTGCGGGGCGCCGGTCTGCCGGTGGCCGACATCGCCGGCATGGTCATGGACAAGCTGACCGGGCGCTGGCACGCCAGCCGCGATGTCGCGGTCAACTACATCATCATGGCCCGGAAGGCGTGAGGCGCCGGTAGCCCATGGCGTCCAGATAGGGCGCGAAGGCGGCGTCGAGGCTGTCCCGCTCCGTCGCGCCGAGTTCCGCGACGTGGCGTTCCGGCACCGCCTTGTTGCGATGGGTGAAGGCGATCCGCCCGGCATAAAGGCGGACCGGCCAGACCGGGCCGCGCAGCCCGAGATGCGCCTTGATGGCCGCGATGGCCTCGTTCATCCGGAAGGCGCAGGTCTCGTAGCGCAGTTCCAGCAGCCGCGGCAGACCGCGCCAGGCCTCGAGTTCCCCAAGGTAGTCCCCCACGCGCGCCGCCGCGTCCGCGAGCGTCACGAATTCGGCGAAAGCGCTTTCCCCTTCGGCGCGGGCGGCGCGGCCGGCATCGCAGAGCGACAGGCAGATGTCCCGGGGATCGCGGTGATTGACGATCGCGGCCGCTTGCCCCCGCGCCGCCAGGTCGCGATAGGCCGCCGCCCAATCCGGCCCCGGCGCGTCATGCGTCTTGACGATGAGGATGCGCTCGCCGACCCGGGCGGCCAGCCGCCACAGCATTTCCGGTTCAAGGCGCTGCTGGAAGTTCACCTTGTGCCCGGGCGTGCGCAGAGGCGGCGGCAGCAAGCGCTGCGGGTGGCCGCCGACGATCGCTGCGGCGCGCGCGATCTGGAAGGCCAGCGTGCTGCCGGATTTCGGCACCCCGTAGCTGAAGACGAGCATCGCGCGCCTCCAGCCCCGCGGTCAGCCGTCGGCGCGGGGCACCCAGGGGATGCGGCCCACCTCGATGCCCTCGTCGCGCAGTGCCTCGGCCTCGGCGTCGCTCGCCTCACCGAAGATGCCGCGACGTTCCGATTCGCCGCGCTGCATTCGGCGCGCCTCCTCGGCAAAATCATTGCCGACGTAGTCGCAGTTCTTCTCCACCTCGGCGCGCAGCTTCTGCAGCATGGCCCGCACTTGCGCCGGCATCGGGCCCGCCGCGGCGGGCGGCGCCTCGGCGGGGGTGGCGGGCGGCGTCGGCTCGGCGGGCGGGGCCGGCACGACGGCATTGCGCGCCGGGCGGCCCTTCTTCGGGATGGCGGGCGCCATCAGCGCGCGGGCAACATCGGTGCCGCCGCAGGCCGGGCATTCAACCAGCCTGGCCTTCACCAGCGTCTCGAAGGCCGCGCTGTCCTTGTACCAGCCGTCGAAGGCGTGCTCCTCGGCCGTACTGGTGCAGCGCAACTGGTAGTGGATCATCGCCTAGTCATCCCTGGCCGGACCGGTCGCCCCGGCCGTGCCATCCCATCATGTGGCATTGCGATGACGGAAGTGCCAGACGGCATCCTAACCGGCCAGCAGCGGGTCGAGCTTCCCGGCGCGGTCCAGCGCATGCAACTCGTCAGACCCGCCGATCGGCTGCCCGTCGATGAAGACCTGCGGCACCGTGGTCCGCCCGCCGGACCGGCTGGTCGCCTCCGTCCGCGCGGCCGACCCGTTCGGGGCGTAGATCTCCTCATAGGGCACGCCCTTGCGGTCGAGCAGCGCCTTCGCGCGCGCACAGTATCCGCAGAAGTCCTGAACATAGATCTCGATCTTGGCCATGGCCGCAGAATTGGCGCACCACGGCAGGAGATCAAGCCACCCCGAGGCGCGGGTCAGGCACGCGTGCCACGGCGAGCACATCGACCGCCGCCGCCCCGCCTGCCAGCAGGGCCGTCGCGCAGGCATCGGCCGTCGCGCCGGATGTCATGACATCATCCACCAGCAGCACCTGTCGCCCGACCAGACGCGCCGCACCGCGGCGGGACACGGCGAAGGCGCCCTCCACGGTGATCGCACGCTCCATCGCCCGTCGGTCGCCGAGCGGCGGGGTTGCGCGCTGCCGCCGCAGCAAATCGGGGACGACCGGCCGGCCGGTGATGCCACCGAGCGCGCGCGCCAGCAGCGCCGCCTGGTCGTATCGTCGCCGCAGCAATCTCCGCCAATGGGCCGGGACCGGGACAATGATCTCGGCCCGCGCCAGCAGCGGCGCCCCCGCGCGCGCCATCTGCCGTGCCAATGGCCATGCGAGGTCCGTCCGGTCGCCATGCTTGAAGGGCAGGATCAGGCGCTTCGCGCCCTCCCCATAGCGCAGGGCGGCGCGGGCGGTGCGGAAGGCCGGGCTGCGGCGCTCGCAGCCGGCGCACAGCAGGCCGCCCGATGCGGCCAGCGCCGGCGCCTGTCCGGCATGGGCGAAAGGCACGCCGCAACGTTCGCAGAACGGCGCGGTGACGGGGGAAAGCGCCGCGAAGCAGGCGGCGCACAGCGTCCCCTGCTCGCTGACATCGGCCTCGCAAGCCAGGCAGCGGGGTGGCAGCAACGCATCAAGCAGCCACGCCGAGGCGCGCCGCGCCCCCAGGGCCAGGCGCTGCAGCCCGGCGGGCAAGTCAGGCCCAGGCGCCGAAGGGCGCGTCGCCGTCCTTCTCGACCTCATGCACCAGGTCGATCTCCCAGGAGAGGTAGGCGTGCATCGCCTCCTCCACCCCGTCGTTCCGGTCGTAGGGGCGAAGGTAGAAATCCACGCAATCGGCATCCGCCGGATCGCGACGGTCGGCCGCCATCGGGAAGCCCGCCGCCGCCCAGCCCCTGGTGCCGCCGGCCAGGATCCTCACCGGGGCCTTGGCAAAACCCTGCAGTTCCGCGGCCGCAAGACGCGCCTGCGCTTCCTCCGGCGCCGCGACCACGATCTGGCGGTCGCCCGTCAGCCGGCCGGCCAGGCGGGACAGGCGCGTGCGGATGCCCCAGATCGCCCCGGGCACATGCCCGTCGCGGAAGTCGATGGAGCGTGCGAGGTCCACCACCTGCACCGCCCCCTCACCGGCCAGCACCGCCAGTTCGGCCGGCGTCACATGGGGGACGCGCAGCGCATCGGCCTCCGGGGAGCTTGGCGCCCAGGCGCCTTCCTCGATCCGGCCGGACAGGCCATCGGTCAGCACGATCACGTCCCAGCCGCCGAGCTGGCGCAGCCATCCGCCCGTCATGCGCGCCCGCACGCCGGTATCGTCCACCAGCACGATTCGCGCCCCGCGCACGGCGACCCACTGGTCGGTCGCCTGCACCAGCTGCCCGCCGGGGGCGGAGCGGCTGTCGATCAGATGCCCGGCGGCGAATTCGGCCGGGTCGCGGACATCGAGGAGATAGGTCGTGTGCGCCGCATCCCCCTGCATCGCTTCGAATTCGGCACGCGAGGCGAAACGCACGCCATGCTTGCGTGCGAAGCGGTCGGCGCGCTCGAAAGCGGTTTCGACCGCCGCGGGGGTGCGATCGGGGTAGCGATCGGTGCGGCCGCGGTCGCAGGTGAAGCCGGCCAGTTCCCAACCCATCGTGCCGTTGCGCAGCGCCACCACCTTGTTCGGAACGCCGGCGCTGCGCAGCGACTCCGCGCCCAGGATCGACCGTGTCCGCCCGGCGCAGTTGACCACGATCGTCGTCTCGGGCCGGGTGACGAATTCGCCGATACGATAGACCAATTCACCACCCGGCACGTTCACCGCGGTCGGGATGGTCATGCGGCGGAACTCGTCGATCGGGCGGCTGTCCAGCACCACCATGTCGGTGCCGGCGTCCATCATCGCCTTGAGCTCAGCCGGATCGACCGAGGGCGTCTCGTAGTGATGCTCGATCCATTCGCCGAAGGCCTTAGAGGGCACGTTGACGCCGGAGAAAGCGGTGTAGCCCGCCGCCAGCCATGCCGGTGTGCCGCCATCCAGCACGGACACATCGGTGCAGCCGATGCCTTCGAGATAGGCGGCGAGGCGGGCGGCATAGCCCTCCCCGTCATCGACGCAGACCACGCGCGCGGCGCGGCGCGGCAGCAGCGTGCGGGCGCGGAATTCCATCTTCGACAGCGGACAGGGCACCGCCCAGAACAGGTGGGACCGGCCGAATTCCCCTTCCTCCCGCGCATCGAGGATGGCGAGTTCCCGGCCATCCGCGATCCAGCCCTTCAGCGTCGCGGCATCGATCATCTTCGGCATGCGTTTCCTGTCCCTGCCCGCGCTGCGGCGCGTCGTTACCTGGGGTCGGACGCTACGGCGGAACGGCCCGGGCGGGAACCTCCCCGGCTTGCCGCGCGCCGCGTGGGGGCGCATCTGTCCGCCCATGGCCGACCCGACCGAGATCTTCGACCGCCGCCTGGTGCGGCGCCGGCGCGACCGCGCGGCCGCCACCCAGCATCGCGTAGCACCCATCCTGGCCGAGGCCGCTGATCGCCTGCTCGACCGGCTGGACGATACCACCCGTCGCTTCACCCGGGCACTCGAGATCGGTGGCCGGGGGGAGATCGCGCCGCGGCTCGCCGCGCGCGGCGTCCAGCATGTCGTCTCCGCCGACCTCTCCGCGGCGCTGGCCGGGCACGCTGGGGGGCTGCCGGTCGCGATGGACGAAGAATGGCTGCCCTTCGCCGAGGGGAGCTTCGACCTGGTGGTCGCCTTCCTGTCTCTGCACTGGGTGAACGACCTGCCCGGCGCGTTGGTGCAGATCCGCCGCGCTATGGCGCCGGATGGCCTGTTCCTGGCCATGCTGCCCGGCCTGCCGACAATGCAGGAACTCCGCGCCGCGACGGCCGAGGCCGAGGCCGAGCTGCGCGGCGGGCTGTCACCGCGCGTGTCCCCCTTCCCCGAGCTGCGTGACGGCGCGGGGCTGCTGCAGCGCGCCGGCTTCGCCATGCCGGTCGCGGATGCGGACGAGATCCCCTTGGTCTATCGCGACCCCTTCGCGCTGTTCGCGGATCTCCGGGCCGCCGGGGAAACCAATGCAGTGCTGGCACGCGACACGCGCATACCGCCGCGCTCGCTGTTTCCGCTGGCTGCCGCGCAGATGCCCCGCGCGGCCAGGGGCATCCCGGTCACGCTGCGGCTGATCGTGCTGACAGGCTGGTCTCCGGGCGAAGGCCAGCCGAAGGCCGCTCGGCCAGGCAGTGCTTCGGCACGGCTCGCCGACGCGCTCGGAACTGTCGAACGCGGAACCGGGGAGAAGGCGGGCGACTGATCCCGCGTGCTTGCAACCGGGGGGGCGCGGGCGCATCTTCCGGTCTCATTTTCTCAAGCTTTGTGGATAGCTCAATGGAGCAGCAGGGCGGCGAACCCCGTCGCATCACCATCCATCGCCCCGAGGATTTCGCGGGCATGCGCAAGGCGGGCCGCCTCGCCGCCGAGACGCTCGACATGATCGCGGCCCATATCCGCCCCGGCGTCACGACGGGCGAGATCGACCAGCTGTGCCATGATTTCATGGTTGGCCACGGGGCGGTTCCGGCGACGCTTGGCTATCGCGGCTACACCAAATCGTCCTGCACCTCGGTCAACCACGTAGTCTGCCATGGCATTCCCGGTGACCGCGTGCTGGCGGATGGCGACATCGTCAACATCGACGTCACCGTCATCCTCGATGGCTGGTATGGCGACACCAGCCGGATGTTCGTCGCCGGCACGCCATCCACCAAGGCGCGGCTGCTGATGGACGTGACCTATGAATCGATGATGCGCGGCATCGCCGCGATCAAGCCGGGTGCGACGCTCGGCGATGTCGGCCACGCCATCCAGACCTATGTCGAGCGGCAGCGCTTTTCCGTGGTGCGCGACTTCTGCGGCCACGGCATCGGGCGCCATTTCCATGAACCGCCGAACGTCCTGCATTTCGGCCGGCCCGGCGACGGGCCGAAGCTGCGACCGGGCATGTTCTTCACCGTTGAGCCGATGGTGAATGCCGGCCGGCCGGAGGTGAAGATCCTCGACGATGGCTGGACCGCAGTGACGCGCGACCGGTCGCTCTCCGCCCAGTACGAACACATGATCGGCGTGACCGACACCGGAGTGGAGATCTTCACCCTGTCCCCGGCGGGCCTGCACAAGCCGCACCAGGGCAGCTGACCCGGCGGGGCCGGCCCTGCCCGCGTGCCATCACGGATATCGTTGATATTCGTGAGATTCGATCTACCATGGGTTGCTCATTCGCCGGCCCCTCCGGTCGGACCTCCCATGGACCGGGCATGTCGCGCAGCAAGCACTTCGCCGAGGCCAGCCCCGGCCTTCTGCTCGGGCTTCATGCCCCTGCCAGCGAGGCCGACCCCCCGGGTCACCTCGGGCATCGTGCGCGCATGCGCGCGAAGCTGCTGACCGCCGGCCCCGACGCGCTGCTCGATCATGAACTGCTGGAGATGGTGCTGTTCCTGGCGCTGCCGCGGCGCGACACCAAGCCGATCGCGCGCGCGCTGATCGCCCGGTTCGGTTCCTTCGCCAATGCGCTTTCGGCACCGCTCGCCGACCTGCGCGAGGTCGAGGGTCTCGGCGAGGCGGGTGCGGCCGCGCTGCGCGTCGTTCAGGGCGCGGCGCTGCGCCTCGTCCGTGCCGAAGTGATGGACCGTCCGGTGCTCAACAACTGGGACCGGCTGCTGGCCTACCTGACTGCCGCGCTGTCGCGCGAGCGGGTCGAGCAGTTCCGCGTCCTGTTCCTCGACACCCGCAACCGCCTGATCGCCGACGAGGCCCAGGCGCGCGGCACCGTCAACCACACGCCGGTCTATCCGCGCGAGGTCGTGCGCCGCGCGCTCGAGCTCCAGGCCACGGCCTTGATCCTTGTGCACAACCATCCCTCCGGGGATCCGACGCCATCGCGCGCGGATCTCGAGATGACGCAGGAGGTGAAGGCAGCCGCCGCGGTGCTCGGCATCGTGCTGCACGACCACCTGATCGTGGGCAATGGACGTCATCTGTCCTTCCGGCGCGAAGGATTGCTCTGAAGGATTTCGCGCGGCGTACGCCACATCACGCCGCAGCCGTTGACCTTATGGGCCACGACCCGGCACGCTTCGCCCATGCGCTACACCCTGCCGATCGTCGCGTTCGCCGCTGCCTGCGCCGCGCTTCCGGCCATCGCCCAGAAGCCTGGCGGATCGCTCGGCAACCTGCCGCCGCCCTCTGCTCCGCAATCACCGCAGCTCCGTCCGGGGCCATCGCCCGGCAGGCCTGCACCCGGGCCGCAGATGGCGCTGCCGCGCGACAAGCCCCCGCCGCTCGGAGCACGACCGCAACAGGCAGCCCCGCAATCGCCGGGGGGCCGCGCACCCGGCCAGATGGCCGCCTTGCCGCGCAGCAAGCCGCCGCCGCTCGGCGCCGCGGCAGCCGCCGCGCCCGGCAGTCCGGGCCGGCAGCAGCCGCGCGACGTTTCCTCCGGCACCGGTTTCGTCGTGGCGCCGCGCCAGGTCATGACCAACCATCACGTCGCCGAGGGCTGCACCGCGATGATCGCGCGCAACGCCGCGGGGCAGGAGGTCGCGGCAACGGTGATCGCCGTGGATGCACAGCGCGACTTGGCGCTTCTGCGGACCGAGGCCGATGCCGGTCCCGTCCTGCCCTTCCGCCGCACCGCCGAGGTGCGACGCGGGGAGAACGTCGTGACCTACGGCTTCCCGCTCGCGGGGCTGCTGTCCTCCGGCCCGACGCTGACGACGGGCGACGTCTCAGCACTGGCTGGGCTCGGCGACAATCCGCGCCAGATCCAGATCAGCGCGCCCGTCCAGCAGGGCAATTCCGGCGGCCCGCTCCTTGACCTGCGCGGGCATGTGGTGGGCGTGATCGTGTCCAAGCTGAATGCGCAGCGCATCGCGCAGGCGACCGGTGACATTCCGCAGAACGTGAATTTCGCGGTGAAGCACACGGAAGCGGTGGACTTCATGCGTGAGCACGGCGTCCAGCCTCAGCTCGAGGACCCGACGGCGGCGCTGCGTACGGCCGCCGAGATCGGCGAGGTCGCACACGCCTCGACCGTGTTCCTCCGCTGCCTGCGCTGACGGGGCCCCCGGGGCGCGACGCCGCTCCGGGAGGCGACTACCCGCCGCGCGCGGCGCGCACCGCGCGGAGGGCGGCGCCGGCGAAGGCCGTGGCGTCGGCGGGCGGTGGCCTGGTATCGGCCATTGTCACCTGGATCTTCACGAAGCGCCCATCGGCCCCGCCGACGCAGACCTGGCGCGCCACCGGCGCGCGACCGAAGGCACCCGTCATGATGGCGCAGCGCAGCCCGGCCTCGGGCAGCGTGACGCGCTCCCGCTCCGCCAGGCGGCGGCCGGTCCGGCCCTGCGGGGCCTCGGAGAGTTCCGCCACGGCGGCGGTCAGTTCGCGGTCTATGGCCGGCGCGGCCGGATCCGACGGCGCCGCGGCGGCTGCCCCTGAATAGACCAGGACCGACCCTACCGCGCTGCGGTTCGGCGTCGCGTAGTCCAGCAACAGGGCGGGCCCCGGCCGCTGCGCCGTGTCACCCAGCACGAAGCCGGCAAGGTCCTGCGGCATGCCCTGCGCGATGGTCTCGAGGCTCGGTGCCATCGGATCCATCATGGTGCAGCCCGCGACCGCCAGGATGGCACAGGCCGCGGTCCCACCACGGCCCAGGCGGCCGATCTGTCCCCAACCGATCATTGCGTCCCCCAGTGTCCATCCGGCGCGCAACGGCGCGCCGGGGTGGGCGAAGAAACGCAGCCAATTTCGGCCAAAGCGTGACACGCCATGCCGGGCGGCGCGTGCCGCCCGACCGTTGCCGCGGTGGTCAGACCGCAGCCCGGCGCCGGGTGGCGTCACGGACCGCACCTGCGACCAGGGTGATGATCGAGGAATAGACGACCATCTGCATGACCGTGGCACCCACCCATAGCCAGATCGGGAAGATGCCGGCGATGGAGGGCATCAGGAAGCCCAGCGGCAGGAACAGGTAGGCATAGGCCTCCGGCACCGCCTCGGTGACCTGGTGCGTGCCCTCGAAGATCATCTGGCCCGCGACATAGAGGATGACGAGCAGGCCGACCCAGGCGATCCAGCGGTGCCGGTTCAGCAGGTTGGCGATCAGCGTCGCCGCCACGCCCATCAGGACGACGGAGAAGGCCAGGCCGATGATCAGGACGTAGGGGTGGTCCTTCGCCGCGCCGGCCACCGCCAGCACGTTGTCGAGGCTCATCGAGACGTCGGCGACCAGGATCTGGATGATGGCCTGGCGCAGCGTCTTGCGTGGTGCACCGGGCGTTGGCTCGCCTTCGATGGCACTGATGCCTTCGTGCTGCGCGGTCGTCTCGTGGCTGTCGTGGCCCTCGCGCAGCTCGCGGTACATCTTCCAGCAGACCCAGAGCAGCAGCACGCCGCCCGCGAGCACGATGCCCACGACGCTGAGCAGCTGCACCGTGATCGAGGCGAAGGCGATGCGCATCACCGTCGCCGCGATGATGCCCCAGAAGATTGCCTTCCTGCGTTGGTCGGGGGGCAGGCCGGCGGCAGCCATGCCGACGACGATGGCGTTGTCGCCCGCCAAGACGATATCGATGAACAGCACCATGGCGAGCGGCTGGAGCCACTCAGGCAGCATTTCCAACATCGTGCGACGGCCCCGGAGTTAAGTTGCTTGAATTTAACCTGACGCCAGATACCGATGTGCCCGACCCACCGCAACCCCGAATGACGGATCTGCAACGCCCGCGCTTGCGCAGCGCGCGCCCGCGCGCCAAACCCCGCCCGCATTGACCGTTCCGGAGCCTGCCCCATGGTGCCGCGCTATTCCCGTCCGCAGATGGAAGCCATCTGGTCGCCCGCCGCGCGGTACCGCATCTGGTTCGAGATCGAGGCGCTGGCCGCCGAGGCCATGGCCGGGCTCGGCACCATCCCCGCCGAGGCGGCGCGCGTGATCCGCGAGAAGGGCGCCCCCCGCGCCGCGGCGATCGGCGATGCCGAGGTCGCCCGCATCGACGAGATCGAGCGCGTCACCCGCCACGACGTCATCGCCTTCCTCACCTTCATGGCCGAAGGCATCGGGCCCGAGGCGCGCTTCATGCACCAGGGCATGACCTCCTCGGACGTGCTCGACACCTGCTTCTCGGTGCAGTTGACCCGGGCGGCGGACCTGCTGATCGCCGATCTGGACGCGCTGCTCGCCGCGCTGAAGACGCGGGCGATGGAACACCGGATGACGCCGACCATCGGGCGCAGCCATGGCATCCATGCCGAGCCATCCACCTTCGGGCTGAAGCTCGCCGGCCATTATGCGGAATTCGCCCGCGGCCGGGCGCGGCTTGTCGCCGCCCGCGCCGAGATCGCGACCTGCGCCATCTCCGGCCCGGTCGGCACCTTCGCGAGCGTTGATCCCCGGGTGGAGGAATTCGTCGCGGGCAAGCTCGGCCTCGCGGTCGAGCCGGTGTCCACCCAGGTCATCCCGCGCGACCGTCACGCCGCCTTCTTCTGCGCGCTCGCCGTCGTCGCCTCCGGCATCGAGCGGCTGGCAACCGAGGTGCGCCACCTGCAGCGGTCCGAGGTGCGCGAGGCGGAGGAGTATTTCCACCCCGGACAGAAGGGCTCCTCGGCGATGCCGCACAAGCGCAACCCGGTGCTGAGCGAGAACCTTACCGGCCTCGCCCGCCTGGTGCGCGGCTATGTGGTGCCGGCGCTGGAGAACGTCGCGCTGTGGCATGAGCGCGACATCAGCCATTCCTCCGTGGAACGGGTGATCGCGCCGGATGCGACCATCGCACTCGACTTCGCGCTGATGCGCCTGAGCGGGATGATGGAGAAGCTGACGATCTACCCGCAGCGCATGGCGGCGAACCTCGAATCGCTCGGTGGCGTGGTGCACAGCCAGAAGGTGCTGCTGGCCCTGACCCAGGCGGGGATGAGCCGCGAGGATTCCTACGCCGCCGTGCAGCGCGCGGCGATGGCGACCTGGGAAGCACTGGGCACGCCGGGCGGGCGCGACTTCCGTGCCAACCTCGAGGCCGATCCCACCGTCTCCGCGCTGCTAAGCCCGGCCGCACTGGAAGCCGCGATGGACCCGGCCCGCGACTTCGCCCATGTCGACACCGTCTTCCGCAGGGTTTTCGGCGCCGGCTGAAATCGCGAGTTTGTGAATTCTTGCGAAATAACTAAGGCAGCGTTGCCCCGTTTAGAACATGGATCGGTGGTAACTCTTGGCCATGTCGAAGAGGAGCAACACCATGCGCCTGACCCGGACCATCACGGCCCTTGCCATCGCGGCCTGTGCCGCAGTGGCAGTCGTGCCGACCGATGCGGCCGCGGGCGATGGCAACCGCGGTCGCGGCCATGGCTATTATGGCCATCCCGGCCGCGGCTGGGGCCCGCCGCCGCGGCCGGTCTATGTCGCGCCGCGCCCGTATTACTATGCCCCGCGCCCATATTACTACGCCCCGGCACCGCGCGTGTATTATGCACCGCCGGCCTATTACGCACCGCCGCCGGTCTACTACGCGCCGCCGCCCGTCTATTACGGACCGCCGGGCGTCTCGTTGAACTTCCGCTTCTGAGCGGATTCGGTTCAGGGGATCACGTCCATCGGGCGTGATCCCCGGCCGCTGTCCCATTGCCCGTCGGCGCGCGACACCGCAGCCTGCAGGCATGTGTACCGTCATCGTCCTGTACCGGCCCGGCCATCGCTGGCCTCTGCTGATCGCCGCGAATCGCGATGAGCGGCTCGACCGCGTCTGGGACCCGCCGGCCGCCTGGTGGCCGGATCATCCTGACATCATCGGTGGACGTGACCGCATGGCAGGCGGCACCTGGATGGCACTTGGCCGGGACGGCGTGGTCGCGGCTGTCCTGAACCGGCCCGGCAGCCTCGGCCCTGCCGAGGGGAAACGGTCGCGGGGGGAATTGCCGATCCTCGCCGCGCAGGCCGCGACAGCCACGGCCGCCGCCGCGACGATCGCCGACCTGCCCGCTGCCGAATGGCGCCCCTTCAACATGGTGGTCGCCGATTCGCGACGCGCCTTCTTCCTGCGCGGCCTGGGCGCGGCGCACCCGGATGTCGTTCCGCTGCCGGAGGGCATTTCGATGGTCACGGCCCATGATCCCAACGACCCGACCAGCCCGCGCACCCGGCGCCATTTGCCGCGGTTCCGCGCCACTCCGCCCCCCGACCCCGGCCGGCCCGATTGGTCGTCCTGGGAGAGGTTGTTGGCCGACGGCGAGTACGACCTGGCCATCGGCCCTGCCGAAACGCTGAACGTGCCGCCGACCGGCGGCTTCGGCACGGTCTGCGCCAGCCTTCTGGCGCTTGGCGCCGACGGGTCGCGGGAATGGCGCTTCTGCCCTGGGCGGCCCGGGGCGGTCCCATTTGAGCCCCTGGCGTTGCCCCTGCCCGCCTGACGCGTATCTGCCAGGGCCGCACGGCAATGGCCCTTCAGGGAAGGCGTGCTATACCGCGCCCCTCTATCGCCAGCCGCCCCTCGGCCTGGCGTCTGCAAGGATTCCCCCGCGATGGCGCGACGCCGACAACTCTACGAGGGCAAGGCCAAGATCCTGTTCGAGGGCCCGGAACCCGGCACCCTCGTCCAGTATTTCAAGGACGACGCCACCGCCTTCAATGCCCAGAAGAAGGGCACCATCACCGGCAAGGGCGTGCTGAACAACCGCATCAGCGAATACCTGATGACGCGCCTGGCCGAGATCGGCATCCCGACGCACTTCATCCGCCGGCTCAACATGCGCGAGCAGTTGATCCGCGAGGTCGAGATCATCCCGCTCGAGGTGGTGGTGCGCAACGTCGCCGCCGGTTCGCTGGCGACCCGCCTCGGCATCACCGAGGGGCAGCGCCTGCCGCGCTCGATCATCGAGTACTACTACAAGAACGACCAGCTCGGTGACCCGATGGTGGCCGAGGAGCACATCACCTGCTTCGGCTGGGCCTCCACCCAGGATCTCGACGACATCGTCGCGCTGACGCTGCGGGTGAACGATTTCCTGACCGGCCTGCTGCTCGGCGTCGGCATCACCCTCGTGGACTTCAAGCTGGAATTCGGCCGGCTGTGGGAGAATGAGGAGATGCGGATCGTCCTCGCGGACGAGATCTCCCCCGACAATTGCCGCCTGTGGGATGCCAAAACCGGCGAGAAGATGGACAAGGACCGCTTCCGCCGGGACCTCGGCAAGGTCGAGGAAGGCTACCAGGAGGTCGCCCGCCGCCTCGGCATCCTGCCCGAGGCCGGCCCGCGCGACATGACGGGGCCGGAGGTGATGCAGTGAAGGCGCGGGTCTATGTGATGCCCAAGGCTGGTGTCCTCGACCCGCAGGGCAAGGCGATCGGCCATGCGTTGGAAGGGCTTGGCTTCGCCGGCGTGAACGACGTGCGCGCGGGCAAGGTCATCGAGCTCGACCTCGCCGAGACCGACACCGCCAAGGCGAAGGCCGTGGCGGAGGACATGGCGCGCAAGCTGCTCGCGAACACGGTGATCGAATCCTTCCGGGTGGAGATCACCTGACATGGTGAAGGCCAGCCTTCTCGCGATGGCGGTGCTGACCGTCCTGATCGCGATGGGGCTGCGCTGGCGGGAACAGCGCTTTGCCTCGACAGCCGTACGCCCGATGCCTGGCGGCATCGTCGCCCGGGGCAAGCGCACCTTGGACCGCTGGGTGACAGCCGCGGCGATCGCGGCCGCGGCCACCATCGTCATCATGGGCGGGCTTCACTGGCTGCGCCTTTCCCTCGGCTGAACGCACGGACACGCCCCATGAAAGCCGCCATCATCGTCTTCCCCGGCACCAACCGCGAACGCGACATGCGCGTCGCGCTGAAGCGCGTGACCGGCCGCGATCCGCTGATGCTGTTCCACCGTGAGGAACTGCCGAAGGACCTCGACCTGGTGGTGCTCGCCGGCGGCTTTTCTTATGGCGACTATCTGCGCTGCGGGGCGATGGCGGCGCAGTCGCCGATCATGAGGGACGTGAAGGACTTCGCCGCGAAGGGCGGCCACATCCTCGGCGTCTGCAACGGCTTCCAGATCCTGATCGAGGCAGGGCTGCTGCCCGGTGGCTTGTTGCGCAACGCCACGCTGCGCTTCCTGTCGATGGATTGCCACATGCGGGTGGAGCGCGCTGGTACGGCCTTCACGTCGCGCTGGCAGAAGGGCGCGGTGTTCCGCGCGCCGATGGCACATGGGGACGGCAACTATTTCGCCGACGACGCCACGCTCGACCGGCTGGAAGGCGAAGGGCTGGTGGCCTTCCGCTACAGCGACGAGGCCGGCGCGGTGACGGAAGCCGCGAACCGCAACGGCAGCGCGCGCAGCATCGCGGGCATCCTGTCGCCCAACCTGCGCGTCTGCGGGCTGATGCCACATCCGGAAGACCTGGTGGACCCGCTGATGGGTGGGACCGACGGACTGCCGATGTTCGAGAGCCTCGCGGACAGCCTTGTCGCGGGCTGAGCGCGTTCAGCCGAGGCTGGACCGAGCGCCGCGCTCCCACAGCGGCAGGCCGTCCGCGCGCAACACGTAGTCGCGCCGTTCGGCCTGCACGCCGATCAGGCGCGCGGCCTCCCGCGCCATCGCCTCGGCCTGGACCGGGTCGGACAGCATACCCAGATGCAGCCCGCGCCATCCGCGGCGCAGCGACAGGTCGAACTTGATGAAGCGCGCATCCCCTTCCGGCGTGCCAGCGAGAGGTGAGCCGCCCCTCGGCCGCAGCCAGAGGCCGCGGCACCGCACGCCGGTGAAGGCGCCGAGACCGATCCGCCGTGTCCACCGCAGGCCGAACAGCGTCCGCGTGACGACAACCGCACTGCCCCCCGCAGACACCGTCACCCGCCGCCGCACCAGCACCCAAAGCACGAACAGCGCATAGAGCGGCACGACCACCAGCAGCGGCAGGAACCGATCCGATCCGCCGGAGGTCCCAAGCCCTATCGCCACGATGAACAGCAGCACCGTCGCGACGCCGACCGCGACCTTCGCCGGCCCGCCCGGCCGTTCGTCGTCGAAGTCCAGGGACATGCGCGCCACCCCGGCGAGGGGCATCCCCGCCGGGGTCGCATCTTAAGGTTCCGGGGTCGCCGCGCGACAGCGGTGCTTCAGCGCAACGGCAGTTCCAGGTTGCTCGGGTTCAGGCCGAGCGCCTGCGCCGTCGTCGGGTTGATCTGGCCATTGGCCTCGAGGCCCCGGCCGCGCTGGAAGCGCTCCAGCGCCGCCTGCGTGCCCGCGCCCCACACACCATCGACACCCCATTGGTAGAAGCCGAGCGCCCGCAACTGCATCTGCACGTTGCGCACCGCGCGCGGGCTGAGCGGCACGGCCACCACCGCCGGCGCCATCGCGACGGGCTCCACCACCGCCGGCGGCAGGAGCCTCGGCACGCCAAGCCCCAGCGCCTGCGCCGTGGCGAGATTGATCGACCCCGTCACCCCGAGGCCACGGGCCTGCTGGAAGCGGTCGAGCGCCATCTGGCTCTCCGGCCCCCACATGCCATCGGCGGCGCCGGCATAGACGCCGGCCTCCCGCAGGCGTTCCTGCACCGCCATGGCCGCGGATGGCGACAGGGGCTGCACGAAGGCGAGCGGTGCCGGTGCCTGCGCCCAGGCCGGAGCGGCGGTCATCGTCGCGCTGATCAAGGCCAGGCCCAACAGGTGGGACATCGGGCGCATGAGAAATCTCCTTACTCGTCGCCGGAGACAACGCGCCACCACACATCTGGTTGCCGATGCGGTCCCCTTAGCCGCCACTCATCGCCGTCATCACTAGCATCTCGCCACCCGGCGGGATGGCGCTGTGCAGGCGCGCCCGCTCCCCGTCCACGAAGATGTTCAGGTGCCGCCGGATCGCCGGCGTCGAATCGCGCAGCCGGTCGGCCATGCCGGGCCATCGCCGGTCCAGCGCGGCGATCGCCTCTGCAACCGTGCCAGCCTCGACGTCCAGATGCCGCGGCGCGCCCGGGAACAGGCGCACCAGCGCATCGGGCAGGACGACCGACACGGGCTCAGGCATCAAGCACCAGAGTCTCGACGCTCAGGATCGTCGGCAGATGCTCGGCGATGCAGGTCCAGGCCTCGCCCTCATCCGCGCTTGCGAACAGCGCGCCGCCGCTGGTGCCGAAATAGACACCGACAGGGTCCAGCCGATCGGCCGCCATCGCCCGGCGCAGTACGCCGAAATAGGCGTTCCGCTGCGGCAGCCCCTCCCGCAACGCCTGCCACTTTGCCCCGGCATCGCGCGTGCGCCACACTGCCGCCGCCGCATCCGGCATGAAGCGCCCCGCTTGGTCGCCATTCAGCGGCAGCAGGAACAGCGTGTTCGGATCGCGCGGATGCGCCACCGCGGGAAAGCCGAAGGTCGAGGGCAGCCCGGCCTCGATGCTCACCCACTGCCGCCCGCCATCGTCGCTGCGGTACATGCCGCAATGGTTCTGCTGGTACAGGCGGTTTGGCATGCCCGGCGCCATCGCCAGCGCATGCACGCATTGGCCGTGCTCCGGATAGCGCTGGTCCTCCGGCGCGTAATCCGCGCGCGTGCCGCGGTTGCGCGGCGTCCAGGTCGCGCCGCCATCCTCGGTGGCGAAGACGCCGCCGGTCGAGACCGCGACCCACACCCGGTCAGGATCACTCGGATGCGGCACGATGCAATGCAGGATCAGCCCACCGCCGCCGGGCTGCCATTCGGCGCGCGTCGGATGCTCGGTCAGGCCCGTGACATGGGACCAGGTCTCGCCGCGGTCATCGCTGCGGAACAGCCCGGCGGGCTCGACCCCCGCCCAGAGCCTGCCCCCCGGCCCCAGCGCCAGCGACCAGGCCGACTTGATCGGCGTCGTACCGACGTCATAGGCGAGCCCCGCACTGGAATGCGTCCAGCTCGCGCCGAGGTCCTCCGACCGCCACACCGCCGGGCCGAACCACTCATTGCCGCCGGCAGCCCAGATCGTGCCGGACTTCGGGTCGGCGACCATGTGGTTGATCGGCCAGGTCTCGCAGAAGGGGCCGCGCATCGACCAATCCCGTCGCGCCTCATCGCTCCGCAGGATGAAGGCGCCCTTCTTGGTCCCGACCAACAGCGTCACGCGGTTCGCCATCTTGCTCTCTCCCTCAGCAGAATTGCGGTCAGCCTCAGGCGTCGCCGAAGCGCGCCTCCAGCCGTTCGAGCGATTCCGTCCAGCCGCGCCGGTGCCGCGTCGCCGTCGCCTCATCCGCGAAGCGGTCATGCACCAGCGTCAATTCGGTCCCCTCCGCCACCGGGCGCAGGCGGATGGTCACGCGGGACTGGCGTTCCGGCGTGCTGTGCCAGGCCCAGGTGAAGACCAGCCCCTCCGCCGGCGTGACCTCGGCATAGGTGCCGCCGACCTCGTGCCGCTCGCCATTTTCCTCCCGCAGCACGATGCGGAAGCGGCCGCCGGGGCGGGCATCGACCTCCGCCTCCTCGACCCGCGTGTGATGCGGGCCGAACCAGCTCGCGAGGATCTCGGCACTCGTCCACGCCTCGAACACGCGCATCGGCGACGCACGCAGGCGTCGCACCAGGGTCAGGCTCGGCACCGTCTCGCTCACGGCGCGCGCTCCAGCGCCGCGGCCAGGCGATCGAGGCTTTCCTCCCAGAACCGGGCATAGCGTTGCAGCCAGGCCATCGCATCCTCCATCGGCGCGGCGACCAGGCTGCAGGACACCGTCCGCCCGGTCTTCTGCCGCGCCACCAGCCCCGCCCCTTCCAGCACATCGAGATGCTTCATCACCGCCGGCAGCGACATCGGCAGCGGCCGCGCGAGGTCGCTGACCGACAGGCTGCCCTGTTCCGCCAGCCGCGCGAGCAGCGCCCGGCGCGTGGGGTCGGTCAGCGCGCCGAAGACGCGGTCGAGCTGGGGGGATTGAAACTGAACCATTGAGTTAAGTGTTGGCGCGCGAAGCCGCCAAGGTCAAATGGAATATCGCGCACCGAAGGGAGACGCAGGGGCCCTGCCCCTGCACCCCGGCAGGAAACTCAAGTTTCCTGCACCTTCGATCGGTCAGGCTGTCGTGCGAGCCACGCAAGACCGCCCATCCGGCCGCTGGCGCGCGGCAAGGTCCAGATTATGACCTTGCGGGACCGGGCCGATCGACGTTCCCTCCCGGGCAAACGCCGGGACACACGCCATGCTCGCAACACACCTCGCCACGCGCCTCGCCCGCCTCGGCATCCACTACGGCTGGGTGATGGCTGGCCTCACCTTCCTCGTCTCCGTCTGCATCTCCGCCGCCGTCAGCCTGCCCGGCGTCCTGCTCGTGCCGATGACCGAGGAATTCGGCTGGGGCCGCGGCGCCATCTCCGGCGCCATGGGCGTCATGTTCATCCTCTTTGCGCTGATCGCCCCCTTCGCCGGCGCGCTGATGATCCGCTACGGGCTGCGCCGGGTCGTGGCCACGGCCACCACCACCGCCGTCCTCGCCGTGATCGGCCTGACCCGCGTCACCGCGCCCTGGCAGGTGTGGATCTGCCTCGGCGCGCTCGGCGGCGCGGCCGGCGCCGGCGCCCTCATCCTGTCCGCTACCGTCGCCAACCGCTGGTTCGCCGAGCGCCGCGGCCTCGTCATGGGCATGCTCACCGCCGCCTTCGCGGCCGGGCAGCTCACCTTCCTGCCCGCCGCCGCGGCACTGGCGAGCGCCCATGGCTGGCGCATGGCCGTCCTGCCCGCGATCATCGGCCTCGCCATCTGCGCCACGCTCTACCTGCTGCTGGCCCGCGACTGGCCCGCCCAGGTGAACCTGCCGCCCTACGGCGCCCAGGCGATCACACCCCCCGCCGCCCCGGCCGGGCCCAACGTCGTCACCCTCAGCCTCTCGATCCTCGGCGAATCCCTCCGCAACCGCGTCTTCTGGATCCTCGCCGGGACCTTCTTCATCTGCGGCCTGTCCTCCACCGGCATCGTCAACCAACACTTCATCCCCTTCTGCGGCGACATGGGCGTGTCCGCCGTCACCGCCGCGTCCTTCCTCGCCATGATGGGGGTGTTCAACTTCATGGGCACGGTCGCGTCGGGCTGGCTGTCCGACCGCTTCGACAACCGCGCCCTGCTCGCCTGGTATTACGGCCTGCGCGGCCTCTCCCTGATCTGGCTGCCCTTCAGCAGCTTCGACATGTTCTCCCTGACCCTCTTCGCGATCTTCTTCGGCCTGGACTACGTCGCGACCGTCCCACCCACGGTGAAACTCGCCGCCCTGCACTTCGGCCCGGAGAAGGCTGCCATCGTCTTCGGCTGGGCCTTCGCCGCCCACCAGCTCGGCAGCGCCGTGTCAGCGGCGATGGGCGGCGTGTGGCGAGACGTGGCCGGCAGCTACGGGCCAGCCTTCATCACCGTGGGGATGATCAGCGTGAGCGCGGCGCTGGCGGTGCTGTCGCTGCATGATGCGCGGGGGCGGGTGGTGAAGGCGGCGTAGGGAGTTACGCAGGGGCTCTGCCCCTGCACCCCGGCAGGAAACTCAGTTTCCTGCACCTTCGATCTGTCGGACTGTGAGTCTGGCGCGAAGGCCCGGCCCATCCATCCGCTGGCGCCGCCCACCGAATATCGCCGGCACGGCAATTCACACGGTGCGCCATTCGGTGCGACCATCCCGTCTCATCCCGGCCGGCCAACCCGGCGCCCGCCCCGGTAGACGGAAAGGATCCGCCCCTTGGACAGCCTGACCCCCACCGCGCCTGACCTGCTGGAAGCCCAGCGCCGCCAGGCCCGCATCGACCTCGCCGCCGCCCACCGCCTCGCCGTCCTCGACGACTATCACGAGGCCATCGACAACCACTTCACCCTGCTCGTCCCCGGCCGCCCGGGCCGCTTCTACCTCAACGAATTCGGCCTCCACTGGAACGAGGTCACCGCCAGCAACCTCATCGAGGTCGCCTTCGACGGCACCGTCCTCGAAGGCACCGGCCCCGCGGACCGCAGCGCCATCTGCATCCACGCCCCCATCCACGAAGCCACCGGCGCCGCCTGCGTGCTCCACACCCACATGCCCTACGCCACGGCGCTGTCACAGCTCGAGGACATGACGCTGGAAATGACCGGCCAGGGCGCCCTGCAATTCGAAGGCCGCATCGCCTACGACTACGACTACAACGGCTTCGCCCACGAACACGCCGAAGGCGAACGCATGGCCGCCCTCATGGGCGACAAGGTCGTGCTGATGATGGCCAACCACGGCGTCGTCGTGATCGGCGACACCGTCGCCCAGGCCTACCGCCGCCTCTACTTCCTCGAACGCTCCTGCCGCACGCAGCTTTTCGGCATGTGGACCGGCCAGCGCCGCCGCTTCGTCGCCCCCGAAGTGCTGGCAAAGATGCGCGCCGAAGCCGCCACCTGGAAAGACCCGACCATGGCGATGAGCGGCTCCGACTACTACTTCGCCGCCATGAAGCGGATGCTGGACCGGACCCAGCCGGACTACGCGGAGTAGGGTGCTACCGAACGGCGCTCGGCGGGAGCACTGTCTCGCCGGGCGGCTTCGCAGGGGCCCTGCCCCTGCACCCCGGCAGGAAACTCAGTTTCCTGCACCTTCGATCACTTGGCGTGCGGCGCAAATATCCTTAAACAATACCATTCGAGGACTCTTTCAGGATTTCAAGGTAGGCCAAGATGCTTCTTTTGCTTGCCGCACTCGCTCAAGAATCAAATTTAGCATCCGTGAATCAGCCAAGCTCAAGCGCGTCAATTTGGGGCAGCCCCGCAACTGCGGCAGCAATTGGCGCAAGCAGCGCCTTACTTGTATCAATATTAAAAGACTATTTTTTTGAAAAAATAAAATATAATAGAGAGAAATCTCGATCTGATTCTGACACATTTTCCATGTATCTAGGACCTCTTTCGGATTCCTGTGAAAAACTTTCTTGGAGATTGCACGAGTTTTTTGTTAAAAACAGGTACGAATTCTTAACATCTATAAATTCTGCTAGCATATTCAATACTTATAAGCGCATAAGCACTCTGTACAGAATTGCAAGCCTTATTGGTTGGGTGCGCGGCATGGAAATCGAACTGAGTTCGATCGCGGCACATAATCCAGGGTATACACCGCCGATTGCCACACAGATGTCAGCCCTCCGCAGCGCACTCGCAGATGGGCCATCACTCGAAATCGAACGACTCAAGCAAATTTGTCTCATTTTGAATATAGATATCAGTTCGATCGACAGCGAATCCGTGACGCACACCGGACTGCTTTTTGAATTAAAAGCATATGAATTTTTCAATGATGAAGGCGTATACCTATCAGATGCAATAAATATTGACGAAAGTAAAAAATATCGTGCGGTCAAGAGACTTACGGACTTTTTGTGCGCAAAATTGAATCATGCACCAATAGATGATTCAATTATCAGAGAAATGCTCCACGATATTGTTGCGAATTTAATATTTCGTAAATCACTAATATATCGAGAATGGCAGGATGCGATCGGAGACGCAATGATAGCGCGTGATCCGAATTCAAATAGGCGATTTCGTATCATTGGCTTTGCCGAATTCTCCGATCTGATTACGAAAACCGAGTCGCCGTGGTTCAAAGTTCTCTCGAGCAGCATCGATGACATTAACTTATCTGAGCCTAACCCGCGCGATTTTCGGGTTTTGCAGCTCCGAAAGGTTGCACATGCCGTCGCGGGTATGCTCATCGCCATCGACAAGATTGGAAAGCCATCCCCTGTTACTGCCGCAACGCTTTCAATGGCTAAGAGATTGCTCGCAGCCACATCGGATGCTCACAAGGCTCAATCTGAACCATCAGGCAGGCTACGTTCGTAGGATTTTATTGCTTTTTATTCCCTTGCATGCTCGAATGTGATCATGCACTCCCATCCCCTCACCCCCCTCCAATTCCACGCCCTCCTCCCCTTCATCCTCCCCCGCTCCCCTGCCGGTCGCCACATCTCCGACCTCCGCGCCCGCATGAACGCCATATTCCACCTCGCCTGCACCACCGCCCCCTGGCGCGCCCTCCCGCCTGAACACGGCAAACCCGACACCGTCTCCCGCTACTTCCGCCGCCTCAACCATGCCGGCCTCTGGGAACGCCTCCTCGAAGCCATCAAGGACAACGATCCCAAACACCCCCTCAACGAGATCGCCCCCCTCATCTTCCGCGCCTGCCGACGCGCCATCCGTCTCCGCGGCCTCAAATTCATCGTCCTCATCCGCCGCCTCGGCTTCCTCACCGCCCTGAACGGCCCGCCGAACAAGCTCCCCAACCCCGATTTGTCCGAAAAGCTGAAGCGCATGGACCTCCCGCGCGCGCCCGGCACGCGCAAGCAGATCACCGCCTATCTCGGCTACCTGAAGGCCCTGAAGCACCTCCACCGCATGGCCGGCGGCATCAGGCACCTCACCCGGCAACAGCGCCTCGGCTGGTCATGACCCAGCCCTGCGCAAACCCCACTGGACAGCGGCCCGCGCGCTACCCACAACGCGCCCATGACCGCTGCCGCGCCCATCTCGCTCGACCCCGCCCGTGCCGCCCAGCTCGCCGCCGAATTCGGCCTGAAGCCGGACGAGTACGACCGCTGCCTCGCCATCCTCGGCCGCACACCCTCGCTGACCGAACTCGGCGTGTTCTCCGTGATGTGGTCGGAACACTGTTCCTACAAATCCAGCCGCGTCTGGCTGAAGGAACTGCCCACCAAGGCCCCCTGGGTCATCCAGGGCCCGGGCGAGAATGCCGGCGTCATCGCCATCGGGGATGGCCTGGCCGCCGTCTTCAAGATGGAATCCCACAACCACCCGTCCTGGATCGAGCCATACAACGGTGCAGCCACCGGTGTCGGCGGCATCCTGCGGGATGTCTTCACCATGGGTGCGCGGCCCATCGCCAACCTCAACGCGCTGCGCTTCGGCGCCCCGGACGCGCCGAGGATGAAGCAGGTGATCGACGGCGTGGTCCGCGGCATCGGCGGCTACGGCAACTGCGTCGGCGTCCCGACCGTGGGCGGGGAGGTCAACTTCCACCCCGCCTACAACGGCAACCCGCTGGTCAACGCCATGACGGTCGGCATCGCCCAGGCCGACCGCATCTTCACCGCCGCCGCCACCGGCATCGGCAACCCCGTGGTCTATGTCGGCAGCAAGACCGGCCGGGACGGCATCCATGGTGCGACCATGTCGTCGGCGGAATTCTCCGCCGACAGCGAGGAAAAGCGCCCCACCGTCCAGATCGGCGACCCCTTCGCGGAAAAACTCCTCATCGAGGCCTGCCTGGAGCTGATGGCCACCGACGCCATCGTCGCCATCCAGGACATGGGCGCCGCGGGCCTGACCAGCAGCGGCGTCGAGATGGCCGGCAAGGGCGGCATGGGTGTGGACCTCACCCTCGACAACGTCCCCCAGCGCGAAACAGGCATGACAGCCTACGAGATGATGCTCTCCGAGAGCCAGGAGCGCATGCTCATGGTCCTCAAGCCCGGCCGCGAGGCGCTGGCGGAGGCCATCTTCACCAAGTGGGAACTGGACTTCGCGGTGATCGGCCACCTCACCGACACCGGCCGCATCGTCATCCGCCACAAGGGCCAGGTCGAGGCCGACATCCCCCTCGCCCCGCTGGAATCGGAAGCCCCCCTCTACCGCCGCCCCACCGAGGACACCCCGAAGCAGCCGCTGCTGGACCCGGCGACCATCGCGAACTCCACCAGCATCGAACAGGCCCTGCTGACCCTGGTCGCCACGCCGGACCTCTGCTCCCGCCGCTGGATCTGGGACCAGTACGACAGCCTGGTGAACGGCCAGACCGTCCACCGCCCCGGCGGCGCGGACGCGGCCATCGTGAAGATCGAGGACCACGACCGCGCGCTGGCCATGACCACCGACTGCACCCCCCGCTACGTGGTCGCGGACCCCGAGGAAGGCGGCAAGCAGGCGGTCGCCGAGGCCTGGCGCAACATCACCGCCACCGGCGCCCTGCCCCTCGCCATCACCGACAACATGAACTTCGGCAACCCCGAGAAGCCGCGGATCATGGGCCAGTTCGCCTCCGCGGTGCGCGGCATGGCCGCCGCCTGCACCGCGCTCGACTTCCCGGTCGTGAGCGGCAACGTCTCCCTCTACAACGAGACGGAAGGCCGGGCGATCCTGCCCACCCCCGCCATCGGCGGCGTCGGCGTGATCGACGATGCGGCGGATGCCATCGGCCTCGGCATGCCCGCCAATGCCGACCTGATCCTGGTTGGCAGCACCGCCGGCCACCTCGGCCAGTCCCTCTGGCTGCGGGAGATCGCAGGCCGCGAGGACGGCGCCCCGCCCCCGGTGGACCTTGCCGCGGAACGTCGCAACGGAGACTTCGTCAGGACCCGCATCCTCGCCGGCGACGTGCTGGCCTGCCACGACTGCGCCGATGGCGGTCTGCTCGTGACGCTCGCCGAGATGGCCATGGCTACCGGCATCGGCGCCACCATCACAGCCTCCGAGACGGCCATCCCCGCTCACGCCTTCTGGTTCGGCGAGGATCAGGCCCGCTACGTCCTTGCAGTCTCCGACGCCCCTGCCATCCTGGCCGAGGCCAAGGCGGCCGGCGTCCCTGCCATGCGCCTCGGCCGCGCCGGCGGCACCACCCTGGACTTGGGTGCCGGCCGGGCCATATCGGTTTCGACCCTGCGGGAGGCCAACGAAGCAACCCTCCCCGCCCTGATGGAAGGACGTGCCTGATGGCGATGCAACCGGCGGAGATCGAGGCGCTGATCAAATCCGCCCTCCCCGATGCCGAGGTCACCATCGAGGATCTTGCCGGCGATGGCGACCACTACGCCGCCAAGGTCGTCTCGGCTTCCTTCCGCGGCATCTCCCGCGTGAAGCAGCACCAGATCGTCTACGCCGCGCTGCAGGGCCGCATGGGCGGCGTGCTGCATGCTCTCGCCCTTCAGACCTCCGCTCCGGAATAGGACCCAGACCCGATGTCCAACCCGACCTTCGACCAGATCCAGGCCGCCATCGACGCCAACCCCGTGATGCTCTTCATGAAGGGCACGCCGGCCTTCCCGCAGTGCGGCTTCTCCGCCCGCGTGGTGCAGATCCTCTCCCACATGGGCGTGCCCTTCGGCAGCGCGAATGTGCTTGAGGACATGGAGATCCGCGAGGGCATCAAGGCCTTCAGCAACTGGCCGACCATTCCCCAGCTCTATGTGAAGGGCGAGTTCGTCGGCGGCTGCGACATCGTCATGGAGATGTTCCAGTCCGGCGAGTTGGCCACGCTGCTGAACGAGAAGCAGATCCCTCACAAGGCCGAGGCCTGAGGGTTCCGAAAGGGAGGCCGGCGCCTCCCTTTCATTTCCCTCAATATGTACCTTGATACTTGTATCATGATACATTAACATCCAACCGTCATGAGCGCTGAAGCCGCCTTCGTCCACGCCCTCCGCCGCGTCACCCTCCGCTGGCGGCGCCTGTTCGACGCCCGGCTGAAGGAGACGGCGGCCCAAACTTACGTGCGGGCCCAGACGCTCCGCCTCCTCGCCACGCATCCCGAGGGCATGACCCAGCGCGACCTGACCGAGGAGCAGATGACCGAGCACCCGACGATGGTGCGCATCCTTGATGCACTGGAATCCCAAGGGCTGATTCGGCGCGAACCGATCGAGGGTAACCGCCGCGCCAACCTCATCCGCCTCACGGACACAGCCGCACCCGTCATCGCCGAGCTCGAGGAGCTTTTCGCCGCCGAACGCCAGCGTCTGCTCGCCGACATCCCGCCCGAGGACCTCGCCCTCGTCACCCGCGTGCTCGGCACCATCGCGGACAAGCTCGAATGAGCGCCACCGCCGCACCTCCGCCGGCCCCGCCGCGCCTCATCGCGCTGCATGTCCTCGCCGCGCTCACGCTTGGTGTCACGCAGGGGCTCGGCAATCAGTTCGTGTCAGCGAATGCCGTCGCGGTGCAGGGGCATTTCCTCGTGACCGCCAACGAGGCCGCCTGGTTGCCCGCCGCCTACACCGCCACTTCGATCACCGCGACGCTGCTGCTGTACAAGGTGCGCAACCAGTACGGCCTGCGAGTCTTCGCGGAGGTCGGGCTCGCGCTGTTCGCGAGTCTCGCGCTGCTTCACCTCGTCATCGCAGACTATCGGCTGATGGTGGCGCTGCGTGCCGTGGCTGGCTTCGCGGCGGCGCCCCTCTCCACCCTCGCCTTCCTCTACACCGTGCAGGTGATGGCGCCGCAGCACCGGCTCTCGGTGGGGCTGAGCATCGGCGTCCTTGGCTCGCAGTTGGCGGCGCCGCTGGCGCGGCTGATCGCGCCGCCGCTGCTCGACCGCGCGGGGTGGGAGGGCCTGCTGGCGATGGAGTCAGGGCTCGCGCTGATCTGCCTCGCCATCGTCATGCGCCTGCCACTGGCGCCCATCCCGCGCGCCAAGGTGTTCGACCCGATCGATGCCGCGAGCTTCCCGATGCTCATGCTCGGCATCGGCCTGCTCAGTCTCGTGCTCAGCCTCGGCCGCCTCTACTGGTGGCTCGAGGCGGATTGGCTCGGCCTGTGTCTCGCGGCCTCGGTGCTGCTGCTCGCCGCCGTGGCGGCGCTGGAGATGAACCGCAAGCGCGCCATGCTGGACCTGCGCTGGATGATGCAGCCGCAGATGATCCTGTTCGCCGGCGTGATGCTCTGCGCCCGCGCCGTGATGGCCGAGCCGACTTCGGCGACCGTCGCCTTCTTCCAGACCATGGGCCTGCAGAACGACCAGTTCGCCGGCCTCGAGATCCGCATCCTCCTCAGCATCCTCGCCGGCACGGCGGTGAACTGCTTCATCGTCGCGCCACAGCGCGCCCCGGCCATCCACGCCGCCTCCTTCGCCCTGATCGCGCTTGGTGCGTGGCTGGAATCCTTCGCCACCAGCCAGTCCCGGCCGCCCGACTTCTACCTGCCGCAGATGCTGATCGCCTTCGGCTCGGCGCTGTTCGTGCCATCCGCCATGGCCTGGGGGCTGGGCTGGGTGATGCGTACGGCACCACAACACCTGATGAGCTTCCTCGCCGTCTTCCTCGGCACCAACGTGCTGGGCGGCCAGATCGGCAGCGCCCTGTTCGGCACGCTGCTGGTGGTGCGGGAGAAGTTCCATTCGGCCCACATCGTCGAACCACTGACCCTCTCCAACCCACTGCTCGCCCAGCGCGTGCAGCAATACGGCGCGGCCTATCGCGCCGTCATCGAGGACCCGCTTCTGCGCCAAGCCCAGGGTCTGAAGCAGCTCGGCACGCTTGCGACGCGCGAGGCCTACGCCCGCGCCCATGACGACGTCTTCCTCACCGTAGCGGCCCTCGCGCTGGCCATACTCGCGATCCTCGGCATTCACGCCGCGATCCGCGCGCTGCGCGCCGGTATCGCTCCTCTCCCCGCGTGATCATCATGAAACGGCATCTCACCCTCACCCTTCCGATCGTCGCGAGCGGCATCCTCGGTGTGCTGCTCATCCTCTTCGCCTGGGGCCTGCCGCCCTTCACCAGCGGCGTGCAGACCACCGACAATGCCTATGTGCGCGGCGCCGTCACGGTGATCTCGCCGCAGGTGCCTGGCGTGATCGCCGAGGTCGCGGTGCAGGACTATGTCGAGGTACAGGCCGGCGATCTGATCGCGCGCATCGACGATCGCAGCTATCGCGCACGCTACGACCAGGCCCTCGCGAACCTCAATGCCGCGCGCGCCGCACTCGGCAACAACGACCTGCAGCGTGCATCGCGCGAAGCCAATCTCGGCGTCGCCACGGCGCAGCGCCACAATGCCGAGGCGGTGCGCGACAAGGCGCAGCTCGACCTCGACCGCATCCAACCGCTGCTGCAGGCGAACATTCAATCGCGTTCGCGCGGCGACGACCTCAGCGCCGCCCTGCGGCTGGCCGAGATCGGCGTCGAGCAGGCGGGCGCGGCGCATCGCGTCGCGGAGCGCGCGCTCGCCGAGACCGAAGGCCAGCGCGCCGGGCTGGAAGCCTCGGTGCAGGCGGCGGAAGCGGCATCGCAGCTCGCGCGCATCGACCTCGACAATACGCGCATCCTGGCCCCGCGCAGCGGCACGCTGTCGGAGGTGGGCGCGCGCGCCGGGCAATATGTTTCGGCCGGCAGCCAGATCACCGCGCTGGTGCCGGACCAGCTCTGGGTGTCGGCGAATTTCAAGGAGACGCAGGTCGCGGGCCTGCGCGAAGGTCAGCGCGCGCATGTGATGGTCGATGCCCTTGGCGGGGAGACGCTGGAAGGACGTGTGGAACGCTTCTCCCCAGCCACCGGGTCCGAATTCGCCGTGATCCGGGCGGACAACGCGACGGGGAACTTCACCCGCGTCGCGCAGCGCCTGCCGGTGCGCATCCTGCTCGACCCCGGCCAGCCAGCCATGCGACTGCTGGCGCCGGGAATGTCCGCCGTCGTGCGGGTGGATGCGACGCAGACGCCGCATGAGGCCGCGGCCGAGGCCGGAGCAAGGGACGACATGCTCCGCACACGTCACGCCGCGAGCCCGACGAGACTGGCCGGCGGCTGATCAGGGGCGGGAGGTCTATCGGCGCCGCCGCCGGTGCGGCGCCATTGGCTTCACGCCGTCGCTTCGGCGACCAGGCGCAAGATGTCATGGCCGTAGCGCTCCACGCGCGACCGGCCCATCCCGGGCACCTCCAGCAAGGCGTCGAGATTCTCCGGCCGCGCGACCGCGATGCCACCGAGCGTGCGGTCATCCGCCACGACATAGGCCGGCACCCCTTGCGTCTGCGCGACCCCGCGCCGCCACAGCCGCAGCGCATCGAACAACGGATCGCCGGATGCGACCTGCGGCGCCACGCCTACCGCCCTCTTCGGGGTCGACTGCACCGTGTCCTGCCGCAGCATCACCGCTTCCGCGCCGCGCAGCACGGGGCGCGCGGCTTCCGTCGCAACCAGCTCGCCATGGTTCTCCACCGCCACGTCCAGGACGCCACGCGCGACCAATTGCCGGGCGATGCCCCGCCACACGCCGTCGGAAACATCCTTGCCGATGCCGAAGGTCGGCAGCTTGTCATGGGCGAATTGCGCGACCTTGTCGGTCAGCCGCCCGCGCAGCACGTCCACGACATGCCCCACACCGAAGCGCTGCCCGGTGCGCACCACCGCCGAGAGCATCTTCTGCGCCGGCACCGTGCCATCGAACATCCGCGGCGGCGTGCGGCAGACATCGCAGACGCCGCATTCGGCCACCGCCGGTTCCTCGCCGAAGCAGCGCAGCAGCAGGGCGCGACGGCAGGTGGCGGCCTCGGCAATGGCGATCATGGCATCGAGCCGCGACCGCTCGACGCGCTTCTGTTCCTCGCTGGCCGGACTCTCGGCGATGCGGTGCCGGGCAAGTGCCATGTCGCCGGCACCGAACAGCAGTAGCGCCCGCGCCCGCAGGCCGTCACGCCCGGCGCGGCCGATCTCCTGGTACCAGCTCTCCGGACTGCGCGGCAGGTCGAGATGCGCGACCCAGCGCACATCCGGCCGGTCGATCCCCATGCCAAAGGCGATGGTCGCCGCCATGATCACGTCGTCGCCGCGGGCGAAGCGGCGATGCGCGTCGCGCTTCGCGGCCGGATCCATCCCGGCATGGAAGGCGAGCGCGTCATGCCCGTCCGCCCGCAGCCATTCCGCCGTGCTTTCCGTCCGCGCGCGGCTGCCGCAGTAGACGATGCCGCAGCCGCGCATGTCGCGGATCAGGCCGCGCAGCTGGGACCGTTCGCTCTCGCGCGGCTCGGCGACGATGAAGATGTTCGGTCGGTCGAAGGAGGCCCGGAAGACCGGCGCTTCGGTCAGGTCGAGCTGGAGGCGGATGTCCTCGACCGTGCGCGGATCGGCCGTGGCGGTCAGCGCCAGGCGCGGCACCCCGGGAAACCGCGCACCCAGCACGCCAAGCCCGCGATATTCGGGCCGGAAATGGTGCCCCCATTGGCTGACGCAATGCGCCTCATCAACCGCGAACAGGGCGATCCGCATCTCGTCCAGCCGCTGCAGCGTGCCGTCGAGCGTGAGGCGCTCTGGCGAGACGTAGAGCAATTTCAGCCGCCCGCCATCGAGGTCGCGCAGCACCGCGCGCGCCTCATCGGGCGGCAGGTCCGAATGCAGTGCGGCCGCCGCCACGCCCTGCTGGCGCAGCGCTGCGACCTGGTCCTCCATCAGCGCGATCAGCGGGGAGACGACGATCCCGACGCCCGGCCGGCACAGCGCCGGCACCTGGAAGCACAGGCTCTTTCCGCCGCCCGTGGGCATGAGAACGACGCCGGACCCGCCTTCGACGGCGTGGTGGACGATCTCCTCCTGCCGTCCACGGAAGCCCTCATGCCCGAAGATGCGGCGGAGGACCTCCCGCGGGTCCTCCAGATCAAGCATCAGCCGCCGATACGGATCTCGACGCGGCGGCTCTCGGTCGCGATCGCCTCGAAGGGCACGGGGCCGCGCGGGCTGATGCGGATACGATTGCGCGCGACGCCCTCGCGTGCCAGCAGGTCGGCGACGTGCTGCGCGCGCGCCTGGGACAGCGCGACGTTGTAGGCGGCGCCACCGGCCGGGCCGGCAAAGCCCAGGACCACGACGTCCAACCCGGGCCGGTCCTTCGCGACCTGGGCCGCGCTGCGCACCACGGCCTGCGCGTCAGGGTCCAGCGTCGCGCTGTCGGCGGTGAAGAAGACCGCGATCGGCGGCGGAGGCGGCGGCGCGCTCGTGCAGGCGGCGGCCAGCAGGACGGGGGCGGCTGCGAGGAAGGTGCGGCGGCGCATCTTGGGACGACTCCGGGGTTCGAAGGTTCCCTTGGTCGCGCGAAGCCCCACGGCCCGTCAACTCCCGCGCGCGGTCAGCGCGAGCATGCGGCGCCGCCGAGCACGCAGAAGGTCGCGCAATGCGGATGGTTGAGGGCGACCGGCCGCGATGCCTCCGCCAGGGTCGCCCCTAATTCGAACTGCGGATCATGGGGCAGCAGCGTGCAGGCGACGACCGCCGGGTGAGCGGCGCCCCGCCGCTTCACCACCATCCGCGCCGAGGCGCACATCAGGCTGTCGGGCGACTTCCGCAGGATGCCCCAGCAGGCCGTGGTGATCTCCGGCACGTCGGCGGCCGCGTCCATCTCGGGGAACAGCATCAGCGCGACGGGGTCGCCGGCATCCACTGGGATGGCATGCGCCGCGAACAGCGCGGCATAGCCGGCCCGCATCGCCGCCTCCCCATCCGTGCCGAAGCGCAGCCGGCCGGCGACATGGATGTGGAAGCCGTGCCGCGCCAGCCACGCCAGTCCCTCCATCGTCTTGGCGAAGCCGCCATCGCCGCGTTCCAGGTCATGCAGCGCCGCCTCATGGTGATCAAGCGAGACGCGCAGCGTCAGCCTGTCCCCGAATTCGGCCTGGAGCCCCAGCAGCGCGGCGGCATGATTCATCATGGGCTTCATGGCGTTGGTCAGCACCAGCGCCGCCAGCCCGCGTCGCAACACGTCGCGCAGCATCGCCGGCAGGTCGCGGTTCAGGAAGGGCTCGCCCCCGGTGAAGCCGACCTCGACCAGCGGCGCGCCGAGGGCGGAAGCTTCGTCGAGATAGGCCGCGACCTCCTCGGCGCTGAGATAGACCAGCGCATCATTGGTCGGGCTGCTCTCGATGTAACAGTTGCGGCAGGTGATGTTGCACAGCGTGCCGGTGTTGATCCACACCGTCCGCAACCCCGACAGGGCGACCGCCGCGCGCGGTTCGCCCCTGGCCGTGACGGCAGGGTCGCGGAACTTCGCGGGATCGAGCGGCTTCGGCCGCATCACAACCGGCGCAGTCATCAGGCGATTGATCCACGGCAAGGCAAACGGCGGAAAACTGGGCTAAAAGGGCCGCCGATGGCCCGGCCCAGCCGTGTCGCGCCGGGCGCCGTTACAAGGAGGGAGAACGCCATGTTGCCTCGTCTTCCTGCGTCACGTCCCGGATCTTCGCCCGACCTGTTCGGGACGTTACAGCGTGAGGTGAACCGGGTCTTCGATCAAATGTTCGGTGGCGCGGCGTCCTCCCCGCTCGCTGGCTTCGCCCCTTCCGTCGAGATGAAGGAGACGGAGCAGGGCATCGTCGTCACCGCCGAGTTGCCCGGCATGGACCAGCAGGAAATCGAGGTCTCCCTTGAGGGCGAGTTGCTGACCATTGCCGGCGAGAAGCGCCAAGAGAAGACCGGGGAGGAAGCCGGCATCCATCTCGCCGAACGCTCCTATGGCAGCTTCCGGCGCAGCCTCCGCCTGCCATGGGCGGCCGACCCAGGCCAGGCCAGCGCGAATTTCGACAAGGGCGTGCTGACCATCTCGCTGCAGCGGCCACCGGAGACCAAGCCGCCGACCAACCGCATACCGATCGGCGGCGCGCCGCCGGCCGGCTGAACCGGTTCAGCCGGTGGCCGGGATCGCCCGGCCACCGACCAGGCGCAGGATGCGGCTCGGCCGTTCGACGCCGATCAGGCGGTGCAGGATCAGGATCACGCTCCGCCCTGCCGTCGCCTCGTCCAGCGTGGCGAGGAAGGCGCGTTCGGTATCCGCATCCAGCCCCGCGGCGGGCTCGTCCAGGATCAGCACGGATGCGGGCGACAGCAGCGTCCGCGCCAGCGCGAGGCGCCGCCCCTGACCGCCCGAGAAGCGGCTCCCGCCCTCCCCGCATGGGGTTGCGAGGCCCTCGGGCAGGGAGCGCACGAGGTCGCCGATCTGCGCGCGATCCAGCGCGCGCCATAGCTCAGCCTCGGTGGCCCCGGGTGCGGCGAGGCGGAGATTCGCCTCGATGCTGTCGTCGAACAGCCGCGCATCCTGGGTCAGCCAGGCGACACGCCGGCGCAGATCCGCCGCCGTGAGCGTCGCGATGTCCACCCCGCCCAGCGTGATCAACCCCGCCTGCGGTGCCGCAAACTTCAGCAGCAAGGCCGCGAGCGTCGACTTGCCGGCGCCCGAGGGCCCCAGCAGGGCGATCCGCGCACCCTCCGGCACTTCCAGGTCGAGTCCATCGAACACTGGCGGGCGGTCCGCTGCCCAGGCGAAGGTGACGCCCGACAGGCGCAGCGCATGGCCCGCCGGCAGGGCGGCGGGAGCGGCGGGGTCAGGCACCGGCTCGGCGGTATCGGCGGCTTCGAACAGCCGTCGGGCGGCCGCGGCCGCGGCGGCGAGCGCTGCACCGGCGCGCGGCATCAGCCCCAGCGCCTCGGCCGCCGCGATCGCCAGGAAGACTGCCATCAACCCGGTTGCGACCGCCCGGTTCTGCGCAGCCAGTGCCCAGGCGACCGAGCCGAGCAGCGCGGCCTGGGTCAGCAGCGAACCCATCGCCCCGCCCCAGGCGGCCCGCCGCGCCAGGCTCGATTGCGCGCGGGCCAGCGCCTCGCCCTCGGCGGCGACGCGCCGGGCGGCCAGCGCCTCGCCATTGGCGGCCAGCGTGTCCTCAAGGCCGGTGAATGGCTCCACCACGGCACTGCGCAGCGCGCCCTGCGCCTCGGCGACCTTCGTGCCGGCCCGCGCGGCAGTAGGCGCGAGCAGCACCGGCAAGGCCAGCGCGGCGGCCAGTGGCAGGGCCAGGATGGCGGCGAGGCCCGGTTCCGCCGCGCCAACCGCCACCGCCAGCGTGAGCACGACGGCAAGCGCTGCCGACCCCGGCACGATGACACGCAGATAGAGCCCGTCGAGCGCCTCGACATCCGCGACCAAACGGCCCAGCAGATCCCCCGCCCGGCGCAGCCCCAGCCCGGCCGGCAGGCGTTCGGCGAGCCGCGTGAAGAACCACACGCGCATCATGGCAAGCGCGCGGAAGGTCGCTTCATGCGTCACCAGCCGTTCGAGGTATCGCGCCACCGGGCGGAACAGCATGACTGGGCGCAGCCAGAGCAGCGCGGCGAGGCCGGCGCCAGCCAAGACCACGGCATCGCCACGCCCCTGCGCAATCGCCCCGGAAATCACCCGGGCGGCGAGCACCAGCAGCGCCACCCCCGCCAGGGCCGAGAGCACCGCCATCGCGACGCCGGCCACGAGCCATCCGGCATGGCCACGCCACAGGCCGAGGATGCGCATTACGTCGCGCCGCATCACTTGCCCGCCATCCGCGCGCCGGCAGCGCGGCCGGCCTGGAGTTCCAGCACCTGACCAAAGGCACTGCGCGCCGCACGCGCATGCGTCGCAACGATCGCCGTGCGGCCGATGCATAGCCGCCGCACCGCATCGAGCACGACGGCCTCCGTGCCCGGGTCCAGATGCGCCGTTGGTTCGTCGAGCAGGACCAAGGGCGTGTCGCGCAGGAACGCGCGCGCCACGGCGACACGCTGCGCCTGCCCGCCGGAAAGGCCGAAACCACCCTCGCCGACCGGAGTGTCGAGCCCGCTGGGCAGCTCGGCGGCGAATTCCATCACATGGGCGGCCCGGGCGGCGGCCTCGACCGCAGCGTCATCCGCATCCGGCCGCGCGAAGCGGATGTTGTCGCGGATCGAACCACGGAAGATGAAGGCGCGCTGGCCGACATAGGATGACAGTCGGCGCAGTTCCGATGGCTTCAGCAACGTCGCGTCTCGGCCGTTAATCGCGACGCGTCCGCGATCGGGGCGCCGGAAGCCCATCAGAATGCGCAGCACGGTCGTCTTCCCCGCACCCGAGGCGCCGGTCAGCAGCAGCGTCTCGCCGGGCATCACACGGAGGGACAGGCCGTCCAATGCCGGCGGGCGATCCGCTGCATAGGATAGGCCGACCTCATGGAAGGTGACCGTGACCTTGGGTGGCACTTCCTCGAGCAACAGGCCGCCGGGTTCCGGCGCATCGAGCAGCGGCGCGAGATCCGCCGCCGCGCCCCGGGCGGAAAGCTGTTCGTGATAGGCGGCCGAGAAGGCGCGCAGCGGGGCGAAGAAGGCGGGCACCAGCAACAGGGTGAACAGCGCGATCACCGGGGTCGGATGCACGCCGCGCACCAGCGCGCCGTGATGATAGGCGAGCGAGGCGAGCGCCGCCGCGATGATGAGTTCCATGGCGCCGGCCGAGATGAAGGCGACGCGCAGCACGCGCATGGTCCGCTGGCGCAGTTCCTCGGCCGCCGCGCCAAGACGGGACGCCTCGGCCTGCTGCTGGTTGAACAGCACCAGCACCGGCAGGCCGCGCATGCGGTCAAGGAAACGGCCCGACAGGCGCTGCAGAGCGGCGAATTGGCGGCGGCTGGCCTGCGCCGCGCCGATGCCAGTGAGCACCTGCACCACCGGCACCAGCAGCCCCGCGCCGAGCAGGATCAGCCCGCTGAGCGGATCCGCGACCAACGCCACCGCTCCGATCATCAGCGGTGCCAGGACGGCCAGCATCGCAGCCGGCAGCCAGCGCGCGAAATAGCCTTCCAGCGCCTCGATCCGTTCGACGACCAGGGCACTTTTCTCCCCCACCGCCCGGTCATCCGCCGGGCCGGCGGCCAACAGCCGGGCGAAGGCGGCCGCACGCAGCCGCGCCTTGGCATCCTCCCCGGCGGCGAGCTGCGCGCGTTCCTGCGCGATGCCTAAGGCCGCCATCAGCAGCGCCAGCGCCGCCGCCGCGGTGAGCTCCGCCCAGCCGGCGTCGCCCTGCCCGAGCAGCGTCGCCAGCAATCGTGCCAGCAGGAAGGCCTGCGCCACGCCACAGGCAGCGATGCCGAGCCCAAGCAGGACAGGGGGAATGAGGCGGGCACGCTCGGACCGCGCCTCCCGCTTCAGGAGCGACGCGGCACCGGCCTCCGCGCCCGTCGAAGGGGACGCCATGCGCCGCAGCATACCGGAGATCGGACAAGGCTGAAATCAGCCGTCGGTCGCCTTGCCGAAGCGAAATGGCCACGTCATCAAGGCCGCACAGGAGATACCGGCCCGATGCTGCCCAGCCATGACCGCTACGACTACCACGCCTGGCCGGACCGGCCGCCCTATGGCTGGCCTGGCGGGGCACGGCTTGCGATCTATCTCGGCGTGAACCTCGAGCATTTTGCCTTCGGAGAAGGGCTGGGCGCGGAACTCGCCCCCGGCGGACCGCAACCCGACGTGCTGAACTTCGCCTGGCGGGACTACGGCAACCGGGTCGGCGCCTGGCGGCTGCTGGCGCTGCTGGATGAACTTGGCCTGCCGGCGACCGTGCTGCTGAACAGCGCAATGTATGACTACGCGCCGGAACTGGTCGCCGCCCATCGCGCCCGCGGCGACGAGATTGCCGGCCATGGGCGCACCAATTCCGAGCGCCAGTCCGTCCTGCCCGAGGCGGAGGAGCGCGCGCTGATCACCGAGAGTACCGCAGCGATCCTGCGCCACGAAGGCAAGGCACCGCGAGGCTGGCTCTCGCCCTGGATCGCGGAGAGCCGGGCCACGCCGGACCTGCTGGTCGAGTCGGGCTATGGCTACACGCTCAACTGGTGCGCCGACGACGCGCCGATATGGATGCGCACGCGCGCCGGCCGGCTGCTCGCCATCCCCTATCCGCAGGAGGTCAACGACATCCCGGCGATCGCCGCCCGCAAGGATAGCGCGGGGCAGTTCGCCGACATGATCGTCGATGACCTCGAGGAACGGCTGCGGCAGGTCGCCGATGGCCGGCCGCAGGTGATGGGCATCGCGCTGCATCCCTATCTGATCGGCCAGCCCTATCGGCTGCGGCAATTGCGACGCGCATTGCTGCACTTGTCCTCACGCCGCGACGTCGCCTGGATCACCACCGCGGGCGCCGTCTTCGACCATGTCCTGTCCTTGCCCGCGGGTCTCGTCCCCGGGGGCTGAAGCACGGTCGCCGAGCCCTGTCGCGGCGCCGCTCCGCCTACCGGGCCGCGTCGGGCGGCAGCAGGATCAGTTCGAAGGCCCCCGACCCATGGCCCAGCACCCCGGCGCGCACGAAGATATCGCCCTTGCGCACAGCCTCGATCGGCAGGCGTGAGGCCAGCCCTTCGCCGCCATCATCGTCCTCGGCCAGCACCTCACCATTGGCATCGAGGATCTCCAGCACGGTATCGGTGCCGTCGCGCAATTCCCGCGTCATGAGCACGCCAGCCCCCGACGGCAGGAGGAAATAGGCCGATTGCCCGCGCCGCAGCCGAATCGGCACCGCCACGCCGGGCTGCAGCATGGGCGCGCCCGCCGCCGCCTGGAGGGAGATCGGGAAGGTGACCGGCTCGGGCACATCCGCCTCGACCGACAGGTCGAACTCGCCCGCACCGTCGCCAAGGACGCGGGCGCGCACGAAGACCGGCCGGGATTCGGCCGCCGCGATTTCGAGGCGCGAGGCGAGGCCGCCGCCGCCGTCGTCATCCTCGGTCAGTTCCTCGCCATTGGCGTCGAGCAGCGTCAGCACCGTGTCCGTGCCGCGGCGCAGATTGCTGGTGACAACGGCGATGTCGCCCTCCGGCAGGCGAAACACCGCCGTCTGGCCGCGCCGCAGCCGCAGGGTCAGGGTCTGGCCCACGGCAAGCGCGGGTGCCATCGCCGCCTCCCGCAGCGAACGCGGGAAGCTCGGACCCGGCGCCGGCGTGTCCGGCAGCAGCACGATATCGAAGGTGCCGCCGCCCAGCGTGCCGGCGCGCAGGAACAGCGGGCGCCGCTGCGCGCCCGGCACTTCCAGGCGCGAGGCGAGTTGCTCCTCGCCGCCGTCATCGTCCGTGGTGAGTTCCCGCCCATTGGCGTCGAGCAGGGTCAACACCGTGTCGGTCCCGGCCTCGAGCCCGCGCGTCAGGGCAACGAGGTCCGGCGCATCCGACGGCAGCCGGAAATAGGCTTCCTGGCGCCCACGCAACGACACCCTGACCGGCCGGTCGATCGCCAGGGCCGGTCGCCCCACCGCATCGGCGAGGTTGCGCGCGGGCGCGTTCGGATCGACCGGCGGCGCCCGGTTCAGCACGACGTCGAAGCGACCCACCCCACCTTCCAGCAGGCTGATCCGCAGGAAGAGCGGCCCGCGCTGGTCGGCGCCGATCTCGATACGGGAGGCGAGGTTCTCATCCCCCCCGTCGTCATCCTCATCGAGCAGACGGCCCTGCGCATCGACAAGTGCCATCACCGTGTCGGCATTGCGCGACAGGCGCCGGGTTTCGGCCACGAGTTCCCCCGCGCCCTCGGGCAGGCGGATGAAGGCGGATTGCCCGCGCGCGAGTTGGACGGAAATGGTGTCGCCCACCGCCATCGGTGACTGCGACAAGGCATCGGCCAGTTCGACAGCCACGGCCGCACGTGCCGGCTGCGCCGCGCCTGGCAACGGATGGAGCGTGGCAAGGGCCAGCAGAGCGGCGGCCGCCACGGCCGCCTGTCGCGTCGCCCGACGGGCATTCGGCCGATGCATTGCGATGGATTCCCTGTCTGGTGCGCGACAGCGCTAGCGCCTGCCGGGCGGGGGGGTCAACCTCGGCGGCCGGCGCCTATCCCAGTTCGAAACTGGCGATGCCATAGACCTGACGCAGCGGCAGGTCGGGCGCGATGCCGGCATACATGCGGGCCGTCTCGAAGGCGGGGAGCATGCCCGCATCCTGCGCCATGGCGAGCGCGTCCGCGTTCGGCTCCGGCAGGTCGAGGAAGACCGGGCCAGGTGGTGCTGCCGCCAGCAGATCCGCGAACAGGGCACGCGCCGCGGCGGGATCCTCGGCAAAGAGCGGCCCGATCTTCGACCCCTCCCGGCATCGCCGCAGCACAGCAAAGCCACGCAGACCGCTCCCGCCCGGCACGACTCGGGCGACATGGCCGGGCGCGGCGATCCAGGCCCGGAGGAAGGCCTCCCGCGGGGCGGGGAAGAAGCGGCGGTCGAAATCGGCAATGGCGGCGAAGGGGACCGTGTCGGCGGCAAGGACGGCGGGTGCCTCGGTGATTTGTGGCGCGCGGGGCGCGGCCGCGGCGTAGCGGATGTTCCGGTGCAGCAGATCGAAGCCGGAGCGCCGGTAGTTCGCCTGCTGCGCCACCACCCCATCCAGCCCGACCACCCCCGGTCGAAGTCGCGCCATAGCGGCTTGCCACAATGCCAGCCCGTGCCCGAGGCCACGAAAGCCGGGCCGGACGATGTAGAAACCGAGGAAGCCGAAGCCCTCGCCATACCGCACGGCCGAAACGCAGCCGACCGGCTCGCCGGCCAGTTCGGCGATCAGGAAGCCGTCAGGGTCGGCTGCGAGGAAACAAGCGGCATCGGACAGGCCGGGATTCCAGCCCTCTGCCGCCGCCCAGTCGAGGGCGAGCGGCAATTCCGCCGGCCGCATGGTCCGGATCGTCGCAATGCCCAAGGCGCTTCATCCCAGCCACGGTGAGGCCGCCACGCTACGCCGTGGACGAGGTGCGGGCCATGAGCGTCGTCGGCTCTCGGAGCCCGGGCCTGTCGGCGTGCATCCAGCCACGCTACAGACCGCGGTCATGGACGACGAAACACCCTCCCCCGCCGCCATCCAGGCCATCGTGCGTCGCGGCGTGCCACTCGCTGCTGCCTGGGGAATCGAGGTCGCCTCAGCCGCCGGCGGCTCCGCCACCTGCCGGCTGCCTTGGCGGGAGGAATTGCTGCGGCCGGGCGGCACCGTCTCCGGCCCCGCGCTGATGGGCCTCGCCGATGTCGCGATGTGGGCGGCGCTGCTCGGCATCAGCGGCGGGCGGGATGAGAGCCTGACCAGCAACCTGACGATCCACTTCCTGCGCCGCCTGCAGCCGGGCCCGGTGCTCGCGGAGGCGCGGGTGCTCAAGCGCGGTCGCATCATCGTCGGCGAGGTGCTGATCCGCGCCGAAGCGTCGGAGGAGATCGCCGCGCATGTGACGACCTCCTGGGCGGCGGTCAGGCCGGCGCCACACCCCAGCCGATGAAGGGGCCGTTGCGCCAGCCCGGCTTGCCATAGCGAAAGGGCGCGCCATCCGGCGTCAGCACCTGGCCGCCCGCGGCCTCCAGCACCGCCTGACCGGCCGCGGTGTCCCATTCCATGGTCGGGCCGAACCGCGGATAGACGTCGGCCTGGCCCTCGGCGAGCAGGCAGAATTTCAGCGACGACCCCACCGAGCGCAGCCCGGCAACGGTCTGCTCGGCGAGGAAGGCGTCGGTGGTCGCATCGCGGTGCGACCGGCTGGCCACGCAGACCACGCCATCTCCGCCCGGGTGGCGGCAGGCGATCGGCTGCCAATCCGCGCCCCCGACCGCGCGCATGCGTGCCCCGGCACCGAGCGCGCCAGCCCAGATGCGGCCTAGCGCCGGCGCCAGCACCACGCCGGCGACCGATCGGCCCGCTTCGACCAGCGCGATGTTCACGGTGAACTCGCCATTGCGCGAAATGAATTCCCGCGTGCCATCCAGCGGATCGACCAGGATGAAGCATTCCTGCGGATCGGGCGTGCGGTGCGCGGCGTCTTCCTCCGACACCACGGCGATGTCCGGGCAGTCGCGGGCCAGCCCTTCGAGGATCACCCGATGTGCCGCGAGATCCGCTTCCGTCACCGGGCTGCCGTCGGCCTTCGCCTCGGCTGCCGTCGTGCCGTAGATCGCCATGATGCGCGCTCCGGCTGCCTCGGCGATCGCCGCGAAACTCTCGGCGAATCGGGTCCTTGCGGCAGGGTCTGTGGTCACGTGGTGCGGCTCCGGAATCGCAGGCTTCGGAACTTGCGCGGAACAGCCCACCATGGGAAGAGGCGGCGCTGCGCTGCACAAGGTTTCCGCCGCGCTGCCATGACGCCGAGGGACCCTTGCAGAGCACCTCAACGAAAGCCCCGCTGACCCCGCATCTCGCACGGCTCGAAGCTGAATCGATCGGAATCATCCGCGAGGTCGCGGCATCCTTCCGCAAACCGGTGATGCTCTACAGCATCGGCAAGGATTCGGGGGTGATGCTGCACCTCGCGCTGAAGGCCTTCGCACCCGGCAAGCCGCCCTTCCCGCTGCTGCATGTCGATACGACGTGGAAGTTCCGCGAGATGATCGCCTTCCGCGACATGATGGCGAAGAAGGTCGGGATGGAGCTTCTGGTCCACACCAACCCCGACGGCATCGCGCGCGGCATCAGCCCGATCGCGTCCGGCTCGGCGCTCCACACGCAGGTGATGAAGACCGAGGGGCTGAAGCAGGCGCTCGACAAATGGGGCTTCGACGCGGCCTTCGGCGGTGCGCGCCGGGATGAGGAGAAGTCCCGCGCGAAGGAACGCGTCTTCTCCTTCCGCGGCCAGGGGCATTCCTGGGATCCGCGCGCGCAGCGGCCGGAACTGTGGTCGCTGTTCAACACGCGCATCCGCGATGGCGAGAGCATCCGCGTCTTCCCGCTGTCCAACTGGACCGAGTACGACGTGTGGGACTACGTCCTCGCCGAGGATATCCCCGTCGTGCCGCTCTACTTCGCGAAGCAGCGGCCGGTGGTGAAGCGCTCCGGAACCTGGATCATGGTGGATGACGAGCGCCTGCCGCTCGAACCCGGCGAGACGCCGCAGATGCGCATGGTCCGCTTCCGCACGCTCGGCTGCTACCCGTTGTCCGGCGCGGTGGAGAGCACCGCGGCGACGCTGCCCGAGATCATCACCGAGATGCGCGCCGCAAAAACCAGCGAACGCCAGGGAAGGCTGATCGATTCCGACGAGGAAGCCTCGATGGAGAAGAAGAAGCGCGAGGGATACTTCTGAGATGACGCATCACCGTGCGCCCGGAAGCCGCGAGCTTCTCCGCTTCCTCACCTGCGGATCGGTGGATGACGGCAAATCGACGCTGATCGGGCGGTTGCTCTACGACAGCCAGCTGATCTTCGAGGACACGCTCGCCGCCGTCGCCCGCGACAGCCGCAAGCACGGCACCACGGGCGACGACATCGACCTCGCACTCCTAGTCGATGGCCTGGAGGCGGAACGCCAACAGGGCATCACCATCGACGTCGCCTACCGCTTCTTCGCCACGCCGCGCCGCGCCTTCATCGTCGCCGACACGCCGGGCCACGAGCAGTACACGCGCAACATGGCGACCGGTGCATCCGGCGCCTCGCTCGCCGTCATTTTGATCGACGCGCGCAAAGGCGTGCTGACGCAAACGCGGCGGCATTCCTACATCTGCTCGCTGCTCGGCATCCGCGATATCGTCGTGGCGGTGAACAAGATCGACCTCGTCAACTTCGATCAGACGACCTTCGACCGCATCGTCGGCGACTACGTCACCTTCGCTTCGGAGCTCGGCTTTCGCTCGATCATGCCGATCCCGATCAGCGCGCGCTTCGGCGACAAC
This sequence comes from Roseomonas sp. SRI_022, assembly GCF_057586215.1. Classification (NCBI taxonomy): domain Bacteria; kingdom Pseudomonadati; phylum Pseudomonadota; class Alphaproteobacteria; order Acetobacterales; family Roseomonadaceae; genus Roseomonas; species Roseomonas sp. SRI_022. The sequence continues at coordinate 175,297 of NZ_JBYCZL010000007.1, read as the reverse complement.
GTCTCAGCGCGGTCGGGCAACATGCCCTGGTATCACGGCCCGACGCTGATCGAGCATCTTGAAGCCGTCGATGTCGCGCAGGACCTGGCCGGAAAGCCCTTCCGCTTCCCAGTGCAGTGGGTGAACCGGCCGAACCTCGACTTCCGCGGCTTCGCCGGGACCATCGTCTCGGGCCGCATCGCCACCGGCGACCAGGTGGTCGTCGCCGCATCCGGCAAGGCGTCGCGCATCGCGCGCATCGTCACAGCCGATGGCGACCTCGCCGCCGCCGAGGCCGGCCAGGCCGTGACGCTGACGCTGGAGGACGAGGTCGATGTCGCGCGCGGCGACATCCTGGTCCACGCCGCCGAGCGCCCGGCCGTCGCCGACCAGTTCGCCGGCCATCTGCTGTGGATGGATGAGGAAGCGATGCTGCCCGGGCGCTCCTACCTCATGCGCATCGGCAACATCTGGACGCCGTGCTCGGTCACCTCCATCCGCCACCGGGTCGATGTGAACACGCTCGAGGAACACGCCGCGCGGCGGCTATCGCTGAACGAGATCGGCTTCTGCAACTTCTCCGCCGGTCAGCCGATCCCGATGGATCCCTATGAGGAGAACCGGACCACCGGTGCCTTCATCCTGGTGGACCGCTTCACCAACCGCACCGCCGGGGCGGGGATGGTCTCCTTCCCGCTACGGCGGGCGTCGAACATCCACCATGAGCACTTCACGGTGGACAAGACGGCGCGCGCCGCCCTCGTCGGCAACAAGCCGATGGTGCTGTGGTTCACCGGCCTGTCGGGATCCGGCAAGTCCACCATCGCCAACATCGTCGAGCAGGCGCTGCACCGCGCCGGCCGGCAGACCTACAGCCTGGATGGCGACAATATCCGCCACGGGCTCTGCCGCGATCTCGGCTTCACCGCCGAGGACCGTGTGGAGAACATCCGCCGCGTCGGTGAGGTGGCGAAGCTCTTCGTCGATGCGGGGATGATCGTGCTCTGCTCCTTCATCTCCCCCTTCCGGGCAGAGCGACGCATGGTGCGCGACCTGCTCGGCCCCGGCGAATTCCTCGAGGTCTTCGTGGACACGCCGATCGAGGCCTGCATCCAGCGCGACCCGAAGGGCCTCTACGCCAAGGCGCAGGCCGGGCAGATCAAGAACTTCACCGGCATCGACAGCCCCTACGAAGCGCCTGAGCAGCCGGAACTGCACATCCCGACGCCGGGCCGCGCGGCCGCGGATTGCGCGGCCGAGGTGCTGGAGCAGTTGCGCGCACGCGGGATCGCCTGCTGACGCGGTATCAGTCGGCCCCGGGCCAGACGAAGGGCGTGGCCGGATCCACCGCAAAGGGGTCCGGCCCATCGGTGATCGACGCGGCAAGCCGCCCCTCGGCCGCCAGGGCCAGCCGCGCGAGGGCGCGGCGCCATAGCGCCAGCAGATCCACATCCGGCGCGGCGCGCGCCATCGCCTCATCCAGCCAGGTGGCGTAGGCGCCGGGCAGCGTGGCGAGCAGGCGGGCGAACAGCATCGCGTCGCGCGGCGTCAGCGCATCCGGCAGGCGCAACTCCCCGGTCACGGACATCGCCGCATGCAGCGCCGGCGCCCCCGGCGCAGCGAGTGCCAGTTCCAGCGTCTCCGCTTCCGCGCGCAAGGCGCAGGCAAGGTGCGGCAGCGGGGTCGGACCCAGCCGCGCCGCTTCCAGCCGCATGTCGAGCATCCGCGCCTCACCGTCGGACAGGAACGCCATGCGTGCACGACCGGGCATCACCGGCAGGCGGTCATCCAGAAAGCGACGACCGGCGATCAGTGCCAGCGCCTCGCCGGCCGCGGCCGCGCCGTCCGGACGCGGTTCGAGCACCAGGGAGGACAGGCGGAAGCCGACCGCGCGCATGCCCTGCATCGGCGCGGGCAGGTGTCGCAGCTTCGCCGTGTGGAACCAGAACTCGCCACGCCCCTCCCCGGCCATCACTGCCGCATCCCAGGAGAAGTCGAGCACCGCCATGCCGCCGAGCCGGCGCGGCGTGGCGATCAGCCGATGGCCGTTGAGGAAGATCGTCACCTCGGGCACTGGCTCTGGATCGACGAGGGCCAGATGCGCTTCACCGCGTCCCGCCCCAGCCGGCAGATGGACGCGCAGGACCGAGAAATGCCCCGGGCCGCTCCAGCGGAAGCCGATTGCGTCGCGCAGGTCGGGCGGATGCCAGCCGCTGCCCTCGATGCCGAAGAGCATGTCGTGCACGATCCGCCGCCGCCAGGTGACCGCTTCCATCCGCGCTATTCCAACGTCCAGGCGTTGCGTTCGGCGAGGCGCACCACCTCGATGCCGAAGCGCGTGCCCGCCGTCTCGGCGAGATCCGCCAGGGGATAGCCTTCCTCCGGCGCGGCTGCCACCGCCGCGAGCAGATCCGCCGTCGCCTCCGCGATGATCCCCATGCCGAGTTGCGACAGTGCCGGCCGGCGCGGCGCGAGATGCCCCATCATGCTGCGCAGCGCCGCGAGCCAGGCCGGCCGCTGCCAGGCGGCCTTGTGCGCCAGGTGCCGCACGCCGGCGCATTGCACGACCTCGACCGGCATGCCGCGCAGCAGGGCATCGAGCAGGATCCAGTAGTCCCACCACGGCACGCCGAGGGCGAAGCCGCGCATGTCGATGCGTCGCGCCATGTCAGAGGGCATCAGCACAAGGTCGTAGCCGTAGCGATAATATGGTCCGACCTCCTGGCCGGCATGGGTGATATCCATACGGTTGCAGGCAATGATGCGCGTGCCGGCGCGCTGCGCCAGGGCCGCACGGCGGCGGACATCAAGGTCGAGCCGGATATCCGCATTGACGATGCCCACGACCGGCGCGCCGATCGCGACGGCCTGCGCCAAGGCGTCCGAAACCCAGGTACCCGGCCGGCCGAAAGCCTCGGCGACGCCGGGCTGGGCCGGCACGGCTTCGACGCCGGGCGGCAGTCCGGTCAGCGCGCCGATCTCCTCGGCCGGATTGATCGTCAGGACCCGCCAACCTGCCGCCGGCCAGGATGCCGCACAGGCGGCGCCCCAGGCCGGGCCGGCATCCTCGCCGCCCGGACCCGGCCGACGCATGGCAGGCGGGATGGAAGTGGCGAGCGCGACCTCAGTCACGCGCGTCGAGTTGTCGCGCCTTGGCGACGTTCCAGGCGATACCGAGGCTGCGGAAGGCATGGCCCGCAATGGTGCGCATGCGCGTTTCGACCGGCGCGGCGATGTCGCGCAGCGGCGTCCCGTTGCTGGCCAGCGCCAATTCGCGCCCGAGCGCCGTCGCCAGCGCAACGCCGCGCCCGTTGCAGCCGGTCCAACTCAGCACGCCCGGCGCCAGTTCGTAGACATGCGGCATCTTGTCGGCGGTGGCCGCGATGTAGCCCCGCCAGATGTAGTCGAAGCGGACCTCCCCGATCTGCGGAAAGACGCGACGGATGCGCTCGGTGATGCGCGCGCGGATGCGATTGTCCCAGCCGAAGGGGACGATCAGCCCGCCACCGGTCACCAACCGGCCATTCGCATCGAAGCGGTAGAAATACAGATCGCCGCGCGTGTCCGACAGCGCATGGCCTTCCGGCAAGATGGTCTTGCGGATGTTGTCCGACAGCACCGAGGTCGCCATCTGGTACGACCGCACCGGCACAAGGGTGCGCTTCAGTCCGGGCCAGAGGTCATCCGTATAGGCCTGCGTCGCGATCACGACGCGTTCGGCGGTCAGCGTGCCCTGCGGCGTGGTCAGCGCCCATCCGCCCGCCACCTGTCGGATGCCGCGGACGGGACTGCCGGTATGGATCACGGCACCAGCACGGATCGCCGCTGCCGCCATGCCGCGCGCCAAGCCGAGCGGATTGATCCGCCCGCCCGTCGGATTGCCCCAGCCGCCATGCCAGTGATCACTGCCGGTCAGCGCGGCCATCTCGTCGCGCGAATACATCCGCACCGGGGCACCACGGCGGCCCCATTGCTCGGCGCGTGCGGCCGAAAGCTTGAGCCGCGACGCACGATGCGCCGGCTGGATCCAGCCGTTCTGCACCGCTTCCGCCTCGATCCCATGGCGGCGGATCAGGTCGAAGGTGAAGGCGGCGCTGTCGCGGATCAGGCCGACGAGTTGTTCGCCCTTCTCCCGGCCGCCATGCTCCGGGGCGACCGCGGCGACGATCCCATCGGGATCGACGCGCGACAGCGTCGGGATGACCTGGCCGTTGTTGCGCCCGGAAGCGCCCCAGCCGATCTCCGCGGCTTCCAGCAGGGTCACCGGCACGCCGGCCTCCGCCAGGTGCAGCGCGGTGGACAGGCCCGTGAAGCCGGCGCCGACCACGGCGACGCCGCTGCGCGCGTCGCCGGCCAGCGGCGCGGTGGGCGGAGCAGCGGGGGCAGTGGCAGCCCAGAGGCTTGGCGGCATCGGCATGGTCATGCCGTTCTTCTCCCGGTGAACAGCACAGCCGCAAGCATGCCGCCGGCGGCAAGCGTCGCGCCCAGCCCCTGCAGCAGTGAGATCGGCTCGCCCAGCAACAATCCTGCGAGCAGCAACGCGGTCACGGGCACCATGATGGACAGGGTGGCCGCGCGCGTCGGTCCGAGCAACTCCACCGCGCGCGCGTAGAGGAACATCGCCAGCGCCCCGAGCGCGACGCCCTGGGCAAGGAACTGCACGATCAGCGGACCCGCCGGCAGATCCAGCACCGCCGTGCCCCGCCAGGGCAACCAGATCGGCAGCACCGCGGCTGCCGAGATCATGGTCACGGCCGCCGTCGCCGGGATCGCCGGCACCTGCCAACGGCGCAGCAAGAGGGTGAAGACCGACCAGGTGGTCCCTGCCAGGACCAGCAGGATGTCGCCGCGCCAGGCGCCGGGATAGCTACCCATGACCCCGTCCCAGCCGATCATCAGCACGCCCATGCCCATCACGCCGAGCGCGATCGCCCTGCCCCGGCTCGGCCATTCGCCGATCATCGGGATGGCGAGCAACGCACCGGCGACCGGCATGACCATCGGCGCGATAGTCCCGCCATGGGATGCGGGCGCATAGCGCAGCGCCCAGACGAACAGCAGCAGGTTCGGCGCGCCGCCGAAGGCGGACAGGACCAGCAGCCGCGCCCAACCGAAGCGTTTCAGCGCCGCCCGTGCACGCCAGGCGAACGGCGCGAGCATCAGTGCCGCCGGCGCATACCGGAACGCGGCAAGATCGAGGGGATGGAAGCCCTGGCCCGCCAGCGCCGGCCGCGCCACGACGGCGTGCCCGCCCCAGATGATCGAGCACGCGATGCCGAAGGCCAGGCCCATCAGGATCTTGGGATTCATCGCCGCGCAAACTGCCCTGTGCGGCCATGCGCGGATACGTTGTGCTGGCGCGGGTCAGGCATGCCCGCCCGAACACGGGCCAGCGATCAGGCGGCGAAGACGCGATTCAGGTCGCTGCAGAACCGCCCATATGGCAGTCCATAGGCGTGGATGGAAATCGCCGTCTCGGTGCCGAGATTGGCCAGGCGGTGGATGGCGTCGGGGCGCGCCGGGCCGAAGGAGATGTCGCCCGGGCGGCGCAGTGCGATGCCGGACAGCGCCGGCATCGCGCCATCCTGCGCGGGCAGGTCGTAAAAGGTCTCGGTCAGCACGCCGCGATGCACGCCCACGGCGCACCAGGCCTTGTGTGCGTGGACGGGGGACATCTGGCCGGGGCGCCAGACCAGGGCGGCGACGGCCCAGCCTTCCTCCGCATCCTCATGCAGCAGATGGCGGATGTAGGTTTCGGCACGACAGGGACAGTCGCGGCCGAGCAGCAGCATCGGGTCCGCAGCGTATTGGCCCAGCACCTCGGCCACCGCGCCGGAGGGGTCGTCCCCCGACGCCCGCAGCGCGGCCGAGATCCCGCCAGCCATGGCATCAAGGGCAGTGTGGGTGGCGATGACGTTCATGGGCGGAACCCTGCGACGCGGGATGACAGCACCGAATCCTACCAATGGAGACAAGTTTTCCGCAACTGGTTTCTGCGGTGAAATCTCAATCCCCAAACAAGCACGAATAGAGATGATGATTCCCTACGCATCTGCCGCGCGAAGGAGCAGCCGCGATGCTGCGCGGCCAGGCAGACCGGCAGCATCGAATGGGTCACGGGACGTCGCGGCCTTCGGAGCGCGGCAATGCCGTGACCCGCGAGCGCAGCGCCCGCCACTCAAGGGCAGGCGCAGTGTCTTGTGGACGCCGAGAGGCGCGCGTCAGGCGACCGTCTTCTGGAACGCCACCTGGTAGGTCGAAGGCCAGTCGGGAAAGCGCAGGCGCCGGCGATAAATGTTGGTGAAGGCATCGATCGCGAGTTTCGGGGTATCGAGGATGTCCTCCTCCCCCAGGCGCTGGCGCTGCCAGGTGTAATCGTCGCAGATCACCAGCCCGCCTCGGCGCAGCAGCGGAAAGGACAGCACCAGGTCCTCAAGCACATCGGCGGCCTGATGCGACCCGTCCACGTAGATGAAGTCGAACCGGCCGGCGAACCCCTCGGCATGCAGGTCCCGCAGCGCGGCCGAGGACAGGCGCCGATGGCCGATCACCTTGTGGCGGGGAAAGCGCTTCAGCACCGCCGCGACATTCGCCTGGAAACGGTCGAAGACCGCGTTCATGGCGATGCCGCCATGTTCGACCCCGCCCTCCCAGGTATCGATGCAGTGGATCTCCCCGTCGAGGTCCGCCGGCAGGATGTGCTCCAGCATGAAGCAGGTGCAGCGACCCTCGAAGGCGCCGATCTCAAGGATGCGCGCGGGCCGGGGCATGACCCGGGGGAACAAATGCTTCCAGGCCGGGATGGACCGGCTGAACCAATCCACGGTGAAGCGCGGGGCGTCGGCCCCGTCGGTGTCGGACAATCCCTGCATCGGTGGAACCGCCTGTCCTTCGCCCGGATGTGCAGCGACGCATCATTGGCCGCCGCGAGGATGGCCGGCTAGCCGCTCCGCAAACGCAACGCGCGCCGGGGCGGATGCCACGGCGCGCGTGCAAAGGTGGCAGGCCGGCGCAGGGCCAGCCCGCGAGGGATCAGCGGCTGTAGAACTCGACGACCAGGTTCGGTTCCATCTGGACCGGATAGGGCACGTCGGACAGCTTCGGCGCGCGAAGGAACTTGCCGCGCATCGCGCGGTGATCCACCTCGACGTATTCCGGCACGTCGCGCTCGGCGGACTGCGTCGCATCGAGCACGGCCACCAGCTGCTTCGACTTCTCCTTCACCTCGATCTGGTCGCCGTCCTTCACGAGGTAGGAGGGGATGTTCACCCGCTTGCCGTTCACGGTGATGTGGCCGTGGTTGACGAACTGACGGGCGGCGAAGGGCGTGACGGCCAGCTTCATGCGGTAGACCACCGCATCGAGGCGACGCTCCAGCAGCTCGATCAGGTTCTCCGAGGTGTCGCCCTTACGGCGCACGGCTTCCTCGTAGTACTTGCGGAACTGCTTCTCGCCGATGTTGCCGTAGTAGCCCTTGAGCTTCTGCTTCGCCATCAGCTGCACGCCGAAGTCGGTCGGCTTCTGCTTGCGGCGCTGGCCATGCTGGCCGGGGCCGTATTCGCGCTTGGCGATGGGGGACTTGGCGCGGCCCCAGAGATTGACGCCAAGGCGGCGGTTGATCTTGTACTTGGATTCTGCGCGCTTGGTCATGCGCTGCACCCCGCCGCGTTACACGGTCGGGCCTTCTTCGCTGTGCCCCGAAGGGCTGTTGTCCCGGTAGGCCCCTGCCCGGACTGGGCGGGGGCGGGCGCGGACCCCGAAGGTCCGTCCACGTTCCCGGAAGGTGGCGGTCCCATAGGTGCCCTGGCGGGGCTTGTCAAACAGGGCCCGCGGCGCCTACTCGCCGACCATGGTGACGCGTTCGGACATCCTCGTGCTCGGCCTGACGGCGGGCGTCGTCGGTAGCCTGGTCGGCGGCCTCATGCTGTACTCCGGGCTCGCTTTGGTCATGGCGGGCAATCATGCGGTGGGCTGGCTGCTCGCCCTGCCCGCGGCGCCGGCCGGTGGCGGGCTCGGCCTGCTGCTGGCGCGCAAGTTGGCGGCCAAGCTCTAGGTTTCGCCGGCCCGGCGCCGGCGGCCGGCCGGCCATTCGTCGGCCAGATAGGCCGCGACCGCCCGGTGGTAGTCGCCGAGCCCCGGCCTCGACCCACCGCCACCCACTAGGCGGTTCATCGCCCGCCACCGCCGCAGCACCGCAGCCACCGCCCCCGCATGGCGCCCGAAGCCGGCGCCGTCCACAGTGATCAAGCCAAGCGCCTGCGCATATTCGGCATCGAAGCGGCCACCCTCGGTATCCGTCGCCTGGCCTGGCCTCAGTTGGTAGCGATAGGCAAGGCCATCCGCGACCGGCACGGAGCCACCGACCGCCGCCAAGACCGTGAGGTCGAACAGGACGTCGTCGATCAGCCGGAACGGCCGGAAGGCCGGGGCCAGGTCCCGCCGCGCCATCAGGTGTAGCGATGCGAAGGCCGAGGCCCAATCGGCGAAGCCGAAGCGCCGTGTGCCCGGTTCCGGAATGCGTCGCACCGCCAGCCCCATCGCGTCGCGCACGACGCTCGGCACCAGGACCGCCCCGGCCGCGCCCGTCATCGCCAGCGCGCTGGCGATTGCGTCCGGCGGACCTTCCAGGGCGTCGTCGCCGTCCAGCATCAGCACATGGGTACCGGCGGCGAGGAAAAGCGCCCGGTTGCGCGCCGCATGGGCGCCACTGGCGACAGGTCCGACCGCCGTGAAGCGCAGGCGCGGGTCATGCGGCAGCACCTCGGCGTAGTCGGTGCCGTCGTCGGAGGCGATGACGACCTCAACCGCCGCCCCCACCGATCGCCCGAACACCGAGGCCACGGCCAGCGGGACCTCGCGCCGCAGGCGGTGGGCGGCGATCAGGACGGAAAGATCAGGGCGGGACATGCCCCGCATCTGTGCCACTCCCCGCAGCGGCGGGCGAGGTCTCCGGCGCCGCGCGGGCGGACCATTCCATCCACAGATTCATCCACACGCAAAAGCGATTGACTGTGACTCCGGAACCTAAATAGAACACGCGTGAGGTTGCCCATTTGTTCCGACCGAGTCGCAGGACCCGGCGCCAGGAGGAGGAGCAGGAATGCTCACGCGCAAGCAGCACGAGCTGCTCATGTTCATCGACCGCCACCTGCGCGAGACAGGATTTTCTCCCTCCTTCGAGGAGATGAAGGGCGCGCTCAACCTCAAATCCAAATCCGGTATCCACAGGCTGATCACGGCGCTGGAAGAACGCGGCTTCCTCCGCCGCCGCGCCCATCGCGCCCGCGCGCTGGAGGTCATTCGCCTGCCGGAGAACCTCGCCCCGCGCAGCAGCCGTGCCGCGGCCAAGGCGCCTGAGGCCCCGCTCGGCCCCAATGTCATCCGCGGGCCCTTCGCAACCCATGCGCCCGCCCGCCCGCCCGCCGAGGCGAATGACAGCGCCCCGGTCACGCTGCCGCTCTACGGCCGGATCGCCGCCGGCCTGCCGATCGAGGCGCTGCGCGACAATGGCGCGAGCGTCGATGTTCCCGCGGCGCTGATCGGCAATGGCGATCATTATGCGCTGGAGGTCGCCGGCGATTCGATGATCGATGCCGGCATTCTCGACGGCGACACCGTGATCATCAATCGCGCCGACACGGCCGAGAACGGGTCGATCGTCGTCGCGCTGGTGGATGAGAACGAGGTGACGCTGAAACGGATCCGCCGGCGGGGGAACTCGATCGCCCTGGAACCGGCCAATCCGCGGCATGAGACACGCATCTTCGGACCGGACCGGGTGCGTGTGCAGGGGCGGCTGGTGGGGCTGCTGCGGCGGTATTGAGACCCGCCAGGGCCGTCGGCGTCCAGGGGTGCACCGGGTCGCGTAGCGCAGCATAGAACTTCGGCACCGTCGCGCCGTTCCAGCACGCGGCGAACGGCGTGCAGGACGACGTCATTCCTGGCAATCGCCTCGATCCGGTTCGCCGCGCGGCATCGGCGCGCTATTCGATCGGCGCGGGCGGTTGCTCCTCCCGCCCGCGCGGTATCGGCACCGGCGGCACCCAGGGCCGCGCGCCGCGCCAGACACGATCGGAGACGACACGCGGGCCCGCCGCATCGAGCCAGACCGCATGCGGGCCGTTCCGCCATACCGAGAAGCGGTCGATCACCTGGCTGCCGGCACAGCGGCCACGCAGCGGCTCTGCCGACACCACCAAGCCTACCCGCCCGCAATGGCCGGCCACCGGATCGCCGCGCAATAGCACCGCGGCCGGCGCCCCCGGCACGGGCCGCAGCAGGCATGCGCCGGGATTGCAGGCGACGGCGCCGTCGGCGGCCTCGCCCTGTCCCGGCAGCGGGTGTGCCTCGCGCAGGCCATGGGCGCGCAGCCAGGAGTCCCGGGTCAGCACTGAGGCCCCCGATTGCCGCTGCAGCCACATCGCGCCATCGGCCACAACGCCGATCAGCCGTGCATCGCCCGACACGAACAGATCCGGCGCGCGGTGCAGCTCCGGGCTGGCCAGGCCCAACGCCATGACCGGCAGTCCGAGCCAACGCCAACGCAATCGCCACAAGCACAGCCAGACCATACCGAAGGCAAAGGCCGCGAGGCCCCAGGGCGGGATGGGCCGCGCCGTCTGCGCCGCCCCGGGCCAAGCGGCCACCTCCCGCGCGACGGCGAGCACAGCCTCGCACCCCCAACCCATCACCATCAGCGCCGGGCCTTCAAGCCCCAGCGGCATCAGCGCGGCGGCAACCATCCCGGCCGGCATCACCAGCACCGAGGTCAGGGGCACTGCCACCGCATTCGCCGCCACGCCATACCATTGCAGCCGGCCGAAATGCGCGAGCCCGAAAGGCGCCGTCGCCAGCCCCGCCAGCCCCGATGTGACGACCAGCCCCACCACGAAGACCAACCCCTTGCGCCACCAGGCGCTAGCGCCCCGCAGCCGGGCCATCGGGCCCTTCAGCGCCTCCCACCCTGCGATCAGGGCGAGCACCGCGGCGAAGGACATCTGGAAGGATGGGCCGAGCACTGCATCGGGCGCGACCAGCATCACCGCTGCGGCCGCCAGTGCCAGGCTGCGCATGGACACCGCCCGGCGTCCGGTCAGCAGCGCCAGCGTGACCAGGACGGCGGTCGCGAAGGACCGCTGCATCGGCACCTGCGACCCGGTCAGCAGCATGTAGAAGCCGCCCGCGGCCAGCGCCGCGACACCGGCCATGGCCTTGCTGTCCACCCGCAGCGCGAGCCATCGCCAGCAGGCGATCACCAGCCGCACCACCCAGAAGGTCACGCCCATCACAATGGCGATGTGCAGGCCGGAGACCGAAAGCAGGTGCGCGAGGCCGGAATCGCGCATGGCGGTCAGATCGGTGCGCGGGATGGCGCTCTGCCCGCCTGTCAGCAATGCGGAGGCGACCGCCCCGGCGGCGCCCGGCACCACGGCGGCGACACGTGTTTCCAGTGTCGTCCGCAGCCCTGACAAGGGCCGCCCGCTCCCCTCCGCCGGGGCGACCTCAGCCGGGCCGATGGCGAAACCGGAACCGCCCTGCCCCGCGAAGAAGGCGCTGCGCTGGAAGTCCCAGGCGCCGGGGAAGGCCGGCGGTGACGGCGCACGCACCAGGGCGCGGACCGTGACGCGGTCGCCAGGTTCGGGCCGGGCCGGATCATTGGCGCGCAGCCGGATGCGAAAACTCCGGGGCTGGATCGGCTCGTCAGGCCCGAAGCGGAGTTCGGCCAGGGTCAGTCGTCGCCCTTCCGGCAACAGGTCCACATCCTGGACGATGCCGGTCACGACCACCGCCCGGACCGGCGGCGCGGCCAGCGGTGCGGCCTGTCCCGCATGCCAGGCCGCGGCCCCGAAACCCAGTGCCGCCGCACCGACCAGCCCGACCGCCCAGCCGGCCTGCGGTGCGCGCCGCGCCACCAGCACTGCGAGCAGGATCAGCACCGGCGCCGGCGCCACGGACCAACCCGGCGGTTCTTCCCGCAGCGCGAAGTAGCCGATCACGCCGACGCCCATCGCCACCGCCAGCCATGGCGCGAGCCGCCCGCGCTCGCCGGCCAGCAGCACCGCGGCGTCGCCCGCCGAGGCACGGCAGCGGTCGATGGCTCGGCCCGGCAGAATGCGCGCGACGGTGCTGGACAGTGGGACGTTCCGCAACTCCTGCGTTCATTCTAGGATGATGAGATGGCTCCGCGGGAGTGGCTTCCACGCGCGCGGGTTCACCCAGGCCGGCCAATCTGGTCTAAGAGGCGCCCTCGTGACTGAGCCCAGGTGACATGACCGTCCGCACCCGTTTCGCCCCCTCCCCGACCGGCTACCTGCATATCGGCGGGGCGCGCACCGCGCTGTTCAACTACCTCTTCGCCCGCCACCACGGCGGCGCCTACCTGCTGCGCATCGAGGATACGGACCGGGAACGCTCGACCCAGGCGGCGGTGGACCAGATCCTGGAAAGCCTCAACTGGCTGGGCCTGCCACCCGATGAGGCGCCGGTCTTCCAGGCCAGCCGCGAGGCGCGCCATGCCGAGATCGCGCATGCCCTGCTCGCCATGGGCAAGGCCTATCGCTGCTGGGCGACGCCGGAGGAACTCGCGGAGATGCGTGAGAAGGCCGTCGCCGAGGGCCGCCCGCCCCGCTACGACCGCCGCTGGCGCGACCGCGATCCCGGGCCGGAACAGGAGGGCAAGCCCTTCGCCATCCGCATCAAGGCGCCGCTCGAAGGCGAGACGGTCGTCCATGACCTGGTGCAAGGCGAGGTCCGCGTCGGCAATGTCGAGCTGGATGACATGATCATCCTGCGGTCCGACGGCACGCCGACCTATCTGCATGCGGTGGTGGTGGACGACCACGACATGGCGATCACCCATGTCATCCGCGGCGACGACCACCTGACCAACACCTTCCGCCAATGCATGGTCTATGACGCGATGGGTTGGCGGCGGCCGCATTTCGCGCATATCCCGCTGATCCATGGCGCCGATGGCGCGAAGCTGTCGAAGCGGCACGGTGCGGTGTCGGTGCTCGACTTCCGCGAGCAAGGCTATCTGCCGGAAGCGGTGAACAACTACCTGCTGCGCCTCGGCTGGGGCCATGGCGATGAGGAGATCGTGCCGCGTGACCGCGCGGTCGCGCTGTTCGACATCAAGGATGTCGGCCGCGCCGCCTCGCGCATGGACTATGCGAAGCTGACGCATCTCAACGGCGTCTATCTGCGCCAGGCGGATGACGAGCGGCTGACCAGGGAGGTGCTGACCATCCTCGGCCGCCGCGGCGCGCTGTTCGGTACGGATGGCGCGGAGCGGGTCGGGATGCTGATGCCCGACCTCAAGGAGCGCGCACGCACGCTGGAGGAACTAGCCGGCGCCGCCGCCTTCGCCGCGCATGAGGGCCTCCCCGCCATCGACGAGAAGGCGCTCGCCGCATTGACGCCCGAGGCGCGGGAACGGCTTGCCGACCTCGCGGAGTTCCTCTCGGCCGCACCGTGGGAAAAGGCGGATCTCGAGCAGTGGCTGCGCGACTACGCCGATGTGAAGGGCGTGAAGCTGAAGGATGTGGCGCAGCCGCTGCGCGCGGCGCTGTGCGGCAGCCTGACCAGCCCGCCGATCAACTCGGTGCTCTGGGCGCTGGGGCGCGACGAAAGCCTGTTCCGCATCCTGGGTGCGGCGAAAGGCTGACACCCTCAAGCCCGGCGAGGCGGCATTGCGTATCGCCGGGCCGACCATCCGCTACTGATCCGCGCTGATCCGCCAGGCCATCGGGCCGGCCGCCTCCAGCCGCGCGAAGCGATCCCAGGCGGCGAGCGTACCGCGCATCAGGGCCTCCCAGGCCGTCGTCATCGCGGGCGTTGCCTCGATGCCGCGGAACAGCGGCAGGTTGCGCCGGGCGAGGATCACGCTGCCATCGGACTGCGGCGTCAGAGACGCTTCGGCATCGCCCTCGGCCCGCGCCATCGCAAGCAGGAAGTCCGGCAGCGTCGTCACGCCGAGCGTGGCCGCCAGTGCATGGACATGCTGCATGGCAACCAGCCGCGCGGCATGCGCGAGAAGCGCGCCGCCGGCATCCTCGCCCAGCAGGCCAACCGCTTCCTGCATGATGCTGCGCACGTATTCCATGGCGTAGCCGCGCTTCGCCTTCGCGAGCCGCTCGGCCGGCCAATCCGCCGTGGGCAGGCGCGGCGCCTTCGTCGGGTCGAAGCGCGGCATGCGTTCGTGCTTCGCGAAGCGCAGCCTTTCGTCCTCGGCCAGGTCGCGGTCGTGCTCGATGTAGTAGCCCTCGAGCCCCGGATCGCCATCCACCGTCTGTCCTGTGCAGACGAAGCCGAGGCCGAGCCGGCCCAGCATCACGCCGTTATTGGCGTGCCAGCCGCGCAGCATGGCGGCGTTCACCTCCGACGGAATGCCGCAGATGGTGGCGCCCGGCCAGATCCAGCGCGGCGGCGGGTAGCGGATCCAGGCCTTGCGCGAACTTTCCTCGACATATTCGACGCCGACGCCACCGATGAAGTTCGACAGGTAGTGGTAGCGCGCGGCCGCCACTGCAGGCGGCAAATGATCGATGCCGAGCTTCGCCAACCCCGCGAGAAAGGTCTGCTGCTGCTGGCGACGGAACACGCGGAACACCAGCTCCGCGGCATCGCTGGGGCCGCGACGCGACACCGCGGCCAGCACCGTCCCGGTGAACCAGGCATGGTACCAGTCGCCCGCCGCTTCCCATCCCGCACGATCAGTCATGGCATTCCCCCGTCCCCGGCTTCTGCCCGCCGGCACTTGCCGCCAGTATCGGTCGGACGCGCAGCGCGCGGAAGGGAACGCCGATGAAGATCACCAGGGTCACCACGCATCATCACCGCACCGACTTCACCTATGGCGCCAGCGCCGGCGGCGTGGGTGGCAACCTGCACCTCAAGGCGATGGATGCGCTGCTGGTGCGTGTCGAGACCGATGCCGGCATCCATGGCTGGGGCGAGGGCTTCGGCTTCACCCTGGTGGAAACCACGAAGGATGCGATTGACCGCCTGATCGGCCCAGCCTGCATCGGCCAGGATGCGCGCGACATCGCGGGGCTGACGCGCATGCTCGCGCGCCGTTTCCACAATTTCGGCCGCAATGGCCCGGTCACCTTCGGCCTTTCGGCGATCGACATCGCCCTGTGGGACATCCGGGCCAAGGCGGCGGGCAAGCCGTTGCACGCGCTGCTCGGCGAGGCCGCGCGGCCGTCGGTTCCGGCCTATGCGTCCTTGCTGCGCTACGGCGCACCCAATGACGTGGCGCGCAACGTGACCGAGGCGTTGTCGCGCGGCTATCGCCACATCAAGTTGCACGAGGTCGATCTGCGCTGCATCCGCGCCGCGCGAGACGCCGCACCACCCGAGATCCCGCTGATGCTCGACATCAACTGCGCCTGGGACACCGAGGCCGACGCCGTCCAGTTCTGCGAGGATGTCGCCGCGCTGAACATCGGCTGGGTCGAGGAGCCGATCTGGCCGCCGGAGGACATTCCCGCCATCGCCCGGATCCGCGCCGCCTCCCCGGTGCCGGTCTCGGCCGGTGAATGCAACGGCACGGTCGAGGATTTCTGCCGCATGTTCGAAACGCGCGCGGTGGACGTCGTGCAGCCTTCCGTCACCAAGATCGGCGGCCTCTCCGCCATGCTGGAAATCGCCGAACTGGCGCGCGAGGCCGGGGTTCGGCTGGTGCCGCATTGCCCCTATTTCGGCCCTGGGCTGCTGGCGACGCTGCACTTCCTCGCCGCGACCGAGGAAGCGGAGCCGATCGAGATCTACTTCGCCGACCTCCAGCGCGCGCCGTATGGCAACGCGCTGGTGCCGGAGGGCGGCGCCATCGCCGTGCCGACGGCGCCGGGGCTCGGGCTCGAACCCGACCCCGGCTAAGGCGGATCAGCCCTCCAGACGCACATTCGCGGCGCGCGCGACCTCGCGGAAGGTCGCGATCTCGGTGCGGATGAAGGTCGCGTATTCCTCCGGCGTCATCGGATCCGCCACCGCGCCCATCTGGATGATGCGGTCGGCGATCGCCGGTTCGCGGAGGATGGCGACGACATCGGCATTGATACGGCGGATGATCTCGGCAGGCGTGCCGGTGGGGGCGACCAGACCCGACCAGCCGGCGGCCTGATAGCCAGGCACCAACGTCTCCGCGATGGTCGGCACCTCCGGCAGTTGCGGCACGCGCCGCGCGCTGCACAGGGCGATCGCGCGCACGCGCCCGTCGCGGATATGCGGCAGCGCGGAGGCGACCGAATCCGTCATGAGCTTCACGTTGCCGGCGATCACGTCCGCGATGGCCGGGCCACTGCCGCGGTAGTGCACGATGTTGAAGCGGATGTTGGCGCGCATCATCAGCAGCTCGGCCGCCATGTGCTGGCTGGTCGCCGGCCCCGCCGAGGCCATGTCGAGCACCCCCGGCTGCGCTCGCGCCGCCTCGGCCAGTTCCGCCATGGTGCGATAGGGCACAGAGGGATTGGCGATGACGAGCAGCGGCACCATCGCGATGTTCGTGATGGCCGCGAAATCCTTCTCGGCATCATAGGGCAGGCGCGGCAGCACCGAGGGATTGACCCCGAGCGTACCCGAGGTGCCCGCCGTCAGCGTGTAGCCATCCGCCGGGGCGCGGGCGCCCGCTTCCAGCGCGGGAGCACCGGCGCCGCCCGCGCGGTTCTCCACCACGACGCGCTGCGGCCAGCGCTTCGACAATTCATCGGCGACGAGGCGCGTGATGATGTCCGAGGCCTGGCCCGGCGGAAACGGCACGATGATGCGCACGGGGCGGTTCGGCCAGTCGGACTGCGCGCGCGCCACGGCGGGCAGCAGGGGCAGGCTGGCGGCGCCGAGCAAGGCGCGGCGGCGGATGCGGATGTTCATGCGGGTTTCCTCCGGCTCGGCCCGGAGACTAGCCCCGTGGCAGCGCATCCTCCAACCGCGCCTGTTCGCGGCGGAGCAGCCTGCGGCGTTCCGCGGTGGTGCGTCGCTCGCGCAACTGGCCGAGCACCTTCTCCTCGATGCGTGCGGCGGCAAGTGCGTCCCGCTCGGCATCCAGCACCGCGCCGGCGCGGACCAGGGCGACCGCCTGCTGCTGGCGGGCGGCGAGCAGCCGGGCGAGGAAAGCGCCATAGGTGCCCAGCGCATCTTCGGGGCGCTCGCGCCGGAGCTCGGCTTCGACCGCCTCGGCGGCGGCCCGCTGGGCGAGCAGCAGCATCTGCGCCTCCGCCAAGCGCCCCTGGGCTTCACGGGTGTCGAGGCGACGTAGTTTCGCGAGGATGGCGTATGGGTCTCGGGGCACGGCTTCGGATCCTCCGTCCGTCCTTCGCTTCTAGGCGCCGGAAAGTTGCGCACGCGTGAAGATGCGGCGCTGGCGCCCCGGCGGCACGCATGGGAGAACGCCGCAAAGCGCCCCGAGGAACCGCCATGCCCTTGCCATCCAACACCCATCGCATCGCCGTGCTGCCCGGGGATGGGATCGGCACCGAGGTGACTGCCGCGACGCTGGCCGTGCTGGAACCGCTCGCGAAACGCCATGGCCTCGGCCTCGACTACGAGCAACTGCGCGCCGGCGCCTTCTGCTACCGCGACACCGGCACCGCCATGAGCGAGGAGACCTTCAACAAAGCCGCCAAGGCCGATGCCATCCTGCTCGGCGCAATGGGGTGGCCGGAGATCCGCACGGATGACGGGACCGAGATAGCACCGCAGCTCGACCTTCGGTTCAGGCTGAACCTTTACGCCGGGGTCCGCCCCTTCCGCGCGCTGCCCGGCGTGCCCGTGGCGCTGGCCGATCCGCGTGCGCGCGAGATCGATCTGGTGATCGTACGCGAGAGCACCGAGGGCCTGTTCTTCTCCCGCGACCGCGGCACCGTCACGCATGACATGGCGGAGGAGACGCTGCGCATCACGCGGGGCGTGACCGAGAAGCTGGCCCGCTTCTCCTTCGGCCTGGCGCAGCAGCGTGCGGCGCGACGCGGCCGCCGCGGCACGGTGACGCTGGTGGACAAGGCCAATGTGTTCCGCGCCTTCGCCTTCATGCGTGGCATCTTCGCCGAGATCGCCGCGGACTACCCCGATGTCGCGCATGGTGCGCATTACGTCGATGCCATGGCGCTCGACCTGGTGCGCCAGCCCTGGGCCTTCGACGTGCTGCCGACCGAGAACATGTTCGGCGACATCCTGTCCGACCTCGGCGCCGGGCTGGTGGGCGGCATGGGCTTCGCACCGAGCGCCGATATCGGCGACACCCATGCGGTGTTTCAGCCGGCGCACGGCACGGCGCCGGACATCGCCGGCCAGGGCCTGGCGAACCCGACGGCGACGATCCTGTCAGCGGCGATGATGCTGGACTGGCTGGCCGGCAAGGGCGCCGGGCAGGCCTATGCCGATGCGGCGGCTGAACTCGATGCCGCGGTGGATGCAGCCTTCGCAGAAGGGCTGCGCACGCCCGACATCGGCGGCAGGGACGGCACGATTGCCGCGGCGCGCGCGGTGGCGGTGAAGATCGGAAGCTGAGCGCGGTGTTACCGCCCTCCCTGCAGCCACACCGCGTCGGCACCAAGTTCCGGCCAGCCGATCGGGCGTGAGGCCTTCGCCGCGGCCTCCGCCGCGGGCAGCGCAGCATCCCAGCGTCCTGCGGTGATTCGCTGGCCATTGAAGCCGGCGGCATCGTCCGACAGCAGCCAGGCGAGTGGCGGCCCCATGATCAGTGGCCGCAGCATCTGTTCCCGCGGCCAGGAGGCACCAGCACCGATGAAGGGCGTGTCCGTCGGGCCACCCGGGATCAGCACATTCACGGTGATGCCAGTACCCGCCAGTTCCGCCGCCCAGACCGCGGAGGCGGATTCCAGCGCCGCCTTGGTCGCGCCATAGGGCAGCACGCGCAGCATGGTGCGGAAGGAGGTGGTGTTGTTCACCACCCTCCCCCAGCCGCCCGCGCGCATCATCGGCAGCGCCGCTCGCGTCAGCAGCGCCGGTGCACGGACATTGATGGCGAAGAAGCGATCCCAGATGGCCGCGTCGAGCTCCTCGATCGCGGGCAGGCGCGTTTCCGCATCCGGGCGCAGGCTGGACACACCGATGCCGGCATTGTTCACCACCGCATCGATCCGCCCGAAATGCGCGATGGCGTCGTCGGTGCCGGCTTGGCAATCCTCTGCACTGGCAAGATCGGCATGGACCGTATGCAATGCGGCGCCCGGATGCGCCGCCAGCAGGTCCGACAATCCTGCCCGGTCGCGGTCCAGCGCCGCCACGGCATGCCCCGCCGCAAGCGTTGCAGCGACCATGGCCCGGCCGATCCCACCCGCCGCGCCGGTGATGAGGACGATGCGCGTCATGGGTTTCCTCCCCGCAACTTCGCCTTGCAGCCTGGGCCCAGCCAGGGGATTTGCCCAGGGCTGACCGGGCCGCCCCACGCGGCTATCCTGCCGGCGCGAGGGAGGTTCGTTCATGCGTGTGATCATCGCCGGTGGAGGCATCGGAGGGCTGACGGCCGCACTGTCGCTGCACGCCGCCGGCATCGAGGTCGAGGTGTTCGAGCAGAGCGCCGAGATCAAGCCGCTCGGCGTCGGCATCAACGTGCTGCCGCATGCGATGCGGGAACTGACCGAACTCGGTCTGCAGGACTGTGTCGCCGCGGCGGGCATCGTCACCCAGGAACTCGCCTATGCGAACCGCTTCGGCCAGATGATCTGGTCCGAACCGCGCGGGCGCCATGCCGGCTATGCCTGGCCGCAGGTGTCAATCCATCGCGGCCGCTTCCATCTGGTGCTGCTCGCGGCAGCGCGCGAGAGGCTCGGCGACGAGCGCATCACGCTCGGCGCGCGCATGACGGGCTTCGAGCAGGACGACGCCGGCGTGACGGTGCGGTTCGATGACGGGCGTTCCGCCCGCGGCGACGTGCTGGTCGCCGCCGACGGCATCCATTCCGCGGCACGTGGTCTGTTCTATCCGAATGAAGGCTCGCCGATCTGGAATGGCCCGATCCTGTGGCGCGCCACCAGCATCGCCGACCCATTCCTGACCGGTGCGACCATGGTGGGCATCGGCAATCGCGATGTGAAGTTCGTCGCCTATCCCATCGCCGACGAGCCGGATGGACGCAAACTGACCAACTGGATCGCCGAGATCCGCGTTCCCGCCGACCAGACATGGAAACGCGAGGACTGGAACCGCCCCGGGAGGATCGAAGACTTCCTGCCCACCTTCGAGGGCTGGCGCTTCCCCTGGCTCGACATCCCGGCGCTGATCCGCTCCGCGCAGGCGGTCTATGAGTTCCCGATGGTCGATCGCGATCCGCTGCCGCGCTGGACTCATGGCCGCGTCACGCTGCTCGGCGATGCGGCGCATCCGCTCTATCCGATCGGATCGAATGGGGCATCGCAGGGCATTCTCGATGCGCGGACGCTGGCGCTGAAGCTGGCAACCGTAGCCTCGCCCGTCGCGGCCCTCGAAGCCTATGAGGCGATCCGCCGGCCGGCCACCGCCGCGCTGCTGGAAGCGACACGCGGCGACGGACCCGACGTCGTGCTCGACATGGTCGAGGAACGCGCCCCGCAAGGCTTCGACGACATCGACGCCGTGATGCCGCTGTCCGAACGCGCGGAGATCGCCGCGCACTACAAGCGCCTCGCAGGCTTCGAGCCGGCGATGCTGAACGCCCGCCCCAGCCTCAACCCGCCCCGGAGAGCCGCATGAGCCAGCACTACATCCCCGTCCGCGAGGAATGGCTCGCCGCGCAGCAGGAGGAGATCCTCGACCCCGGCCAGCGCATCGTCGATCCGCATCATCATCTGTGGGAACGGCCGGGCTGGCGCTATCGGCTGGACGACATCCTCGCCGATCTCCGCACCGGCCACGATGTGCGCGCAACGGTGCTTGTGCAGGCGCGCGCCTTCCATCGCGCCGACGGGCCAGAGGAGCTGCGCCCGGTGGGTGAGACGCAATATGCCGCCGGTGTCGCGGCAATGTGCGAAAGCGGCATCTATGGCGATGTCCGGGTCTGCGCCGGCATCGTCAGCTTCGCAGACCTGACGCGAGGTGCTGCGGCCGGCGCGGTGCTCGACGCCCATCTCGCGGCGGGCAATGGGCGCTTCCGCGGCATCCGCCACATCGCGACCTGGGACACCGACCCGGAGATGCTTAACCCGGCCTATACGCCGGCCGAGGACATGCTGGACAGCCCCGGCTTCCGGTCCGGCATCGCGGAACTCGGCAAGCGTGGCCTGTCCTTCGATTCCTGGATGTATTTCCATCAGATCCCGAAGCTCACGGCGCTCGCGCGCGCCTTCCCCGCGGTTCCGATGGTGCTCAACCATTGCGGCGGCATCCTCGGCATCGGCCGCTACGCCGGGAAGCGCGACGAGGTCTTCGCGACGTGGTCTGCGCATATGCGCGACCTCGCGACCTGCTCCAATGTGATGGTGAAGGTCGGCGGGCTGGGCATGCGGCTGCCCGGGCTGGGGTTGGAAGCGGGCGAGATCGCGCCGTCCTCGGCCATGCTGGCCGAGGCGTGGAAACCCTGGATGGACAGCTGCATCGATCTGTTCGGCAGCAGCCGCTGCATGTTCGAAAGCAACTTCCCGGTCGACAAGGGTGGCTACGGCTACGCCGCCGGCTGGAACGCCTTCAAGCGCATCGCGGCGGGTGCCAGCGCCGAGGAGAAAGCCGACCTGTTCTGGCGGGCCGCGACACGCTTCTACCGCCTGCCCTGACACATCGTCTTCATCGCCTTGTCATCCGGCCATCGCGGCCTTCATGCGACGGCCGGCCTTTCCACTGCGAGGGAGCCACCGCCATGACGAACCAGTCCAGCCCGGCCGGCCGCGCGCCATGAGCCGCGTCATCATGGTCGCACTCGACGGGATGCGGCCGGACATGGTGGATGCGGCAACGACGCCGAACCTCCTGGCACTGGCCGCCGAGGGCACGCGCTTCGCCAATGCGCGCAGCGTCTTCCCCTCCGAGACGCGCGTCGCCACGCCGTCGCTGATCACCGGCTGCCGGCCCGGTGGCCACGGCATGGTGGCCAATACGTTGTTCGACCCGACGGTTGCCCCCGACCGGTTGCTGCGCACCAAGCTGGTGGAGGACGTCCTCGCCATGGCCGCAGGCGCGGAATCGCCGCTGCAGCGTGCCAGTCTCGCCGAGCGCATGGCGCCGTTCGGGCTGCGCTTCGCGCTGGTCAGCGCGGGCACGGCCGGCGCCGCGCGCCTGTTGCACCCGGCGGCCGAGCGGCTCGGTTCCTTCCGCTGGAACGTCGAGGATACCGAGGGCGCCACCGCGGCGGAGGTCCGCGACGCCCTCGGCGGGACGCCCGACGCGGCGGTGCCCAACATTCCGCGCGTGGACTTCGCCGCGCGGGTGCTGCTCGAACACGTGCTGCCGCGCCATGCGCCGGATGTCGCGCTGCTATGGTTGTCGGAACCCGACGTGTCATTCCATTGGGGCGGCCTCCGGGCGCCGCATGCGCAGGATGCGCTGCGCGCCGCCGATGCGGTGCTGGGCCGCATCCGCGCCTGGCGCGACGCACAGCCCGACGCGGCGGAGATCGCGATCATCGTGCTATCCGACCACGGCCACGTCACCGGCCGCGGCAAGCGCTGCCTGCGCACGGAATTACAGCGCGCGGGCTTTCGCGCCGGCACGGGCATGGCGCCGGATGTCGATGTCGTCGTCGCACCCGCGGCGGCACCGGGGCTGTGGCTGCGCGACGTGGCGCTCGCCCCGCAGATTGCCGATTTCCTCGCATCGCAGCCGTGGGCCGGGCCGTTGCTGGCGCGGGACCCCTCCATCCTGCCGGCCGGCAGGGCGATGCCGCTCGCGTTGCTCGGCAGCGGCCACGCGCGCAGTGCCGATCTGGTGGCGACTTTCGCCGGCGCCGAGGCGCCCGACGAATGGGGCCTGCCCGGCTTCGCACCCTTTGACGCGCCGGATGTGCCGGACGGTGGCGGCATGCATGGCGGGCTGCACCGGGCGGAACTGGCGACGGTGCTGGTCATGCAGGGCGGGCCATTCCGGCGCGGCGCAGTGGCGCAGGAAGCCGCCGACCTGACCGACATCGTGCCGACCGTGCTGCATGTGCTCGGACTGCCCGCGGAGGGCATGGAAGGACGGCCGCTGCGTGCTGCGATCGACGCCGGGGCCGACGCGCCGCCGGCACGGGAGGAGATCAACCTTCCCGGCGGCTTCGTGCTGGAGGCGATGCGAGCATCGAATGGGCGGTTCTATCCGACGGCGATGCGGGGGCCGGCCTCCACGCCGTAATGGCCGCGGGCGGTTTGGAGAACGCCGCTACGACCGCGGCAGCACCCGGCACGCCTCATCCGTCGCGCGCGCCAGCAGGATCATCCGCCGCGCCGCCACGGCGCCCGCCGCGGCCTCGCCGGCGACATGTTCGGCGATGCGGCTGCTGAGCACGCCGCGCAGCATCGCCTCCATCGCCACGTCGGTGGCTGCTACGGTCGCCGCATCCATCGCGACGCGGCGCAGCAACGCCACCGTGCCGGCAACGCCCGGACGCAGCCCGTGCAGCGCGGCCACCTGCCGCACCAGCCGGATGCCACGCCAGCCGAAGACCAGGACGTCGAGCGCCGGCGACGGGCTGATCGCCGTCATCGCGAAGGCCTGCACCGCCGCGGCCCGGCCCAAGGCTTCCGCATCCCGGGCGATGGGCGCGAGGCTCGTCGCCTCGACCAGCGCGCAGGCGGCATCCATCGGCATGTCGTCGATGCCCTCGGCCCGTGCCCGACCCGCCGGAAGGCGCGCCTGCCACGCCAGCAATTCGGCGCGAAGGGCCGCAACATCGCCACGCGCGTGTGCCGCGCGCGCCCTATCGACCTCGCCAAGGGCGAGATAGCCGCGCAGCTCCCGCCCGATCGCGGCGAACAGCAGCCCGAAGCCGGCGACGGCGACGGCAAGCGTCACCCAGCCGAGCCAGACCGCCTGCGCGAACTGCGCCGCGACGAAGTTGCCGGCCTCCAGCAGCGCAAACCCGATGACCAGCACGGCGATGCCGAGCCCGGCGAGACCGAGCGACGACCAGCCGCGCGCGACCGGCGGCGCGACAGCCACCGCCGCATCCCACCCGAAGTCGAGGCGCTGCGCCGCGCCGGCCGGCTCCTCCAGGATCACGCGGGGCGGCGGACCGGCGCTCACAGCGCATCCCCCAACAACCAAGCCAGCAGGCCATCCACCCCAAGATGCGGCACGCCGGAATTGCCGGCGGGGTCCAGCCGGGGCGGTCGGAACTCCGGCATCCGGAAGAATCCGGACTGCCAGAAGGCGGGTTCGGGCGGTTTCATCGGCACCTCGCCCGGATAGATGGTGGCGCCACGGCCCTCGTTCAAAAGGATGCCGCGCACGGCGGCGAGTGCCTGGCCTTCCAGCGTCGCCACCGCATCCTCGGTGCAGCGGATAGCCGCGATGGCGTGGCAGGATGTCGTTGCCCCCGAAGCCTCGGCCCGGCCACGCGCGCCGAGCGCGATGTGCTCCAGCAGTGCCGCCAGCGCGTCCCGCGCGCGGGAGGGCACGTGGTCCGCCTTGGTCGCGGCGAAGGCGACGCGGGTCGGCGCGGCGCCGAGCAAGCGTTCCAGCCAGTTGCCGCCCGACACGACGGACGCAACGGCCGCCAGCGCCTCGGCGGTGTCCTCGAAGGCCTCCTGCCCCGCATGCAGCGCGCCGAGCACGTCCACCAGCACGACCTGGCGGTGGAACCGTGTGAAGAAGGGATCGAGGAAGGCGCTGCGCTGATCGTCGAGATAAGCGCCGTAGCGTCGCGCACACAACGCGGCGAGTCCGCCATGCGCGGCCTCGGGCAGCGGAAAGAACCACAGCAGCGGCGCATCCCCGCGCGGGCCGGGATTGAGGAAGCGGCCGGGCTGCAGAAAGCGCAGGCCATGCGTATCGCGGCACTCGCGCAGCGCGTCGCGGTACAGCGTGTGGCCACGCTTCGCCAGCGCATCCTCGGCCGCGGCATCGCCGGGCAGGGCATCGATGAAGGCGAGGAAGTCGCGCGCCGCCTCGGCCCGCGCACCGTGGCGCATGCGCGTGAGCGTCTCGGCCGACCACGCGGCATAGTCGAGGCGCAGCATCGGCAGATCGAGCAGCCACTCGCCGGGATAGTCGATCAGGTCGAGCGTCAACCGCCGTTCCGGCAGCAGCCCGCCCAGGGAGGTGCGCCGCTCGACATCGATGGCGATGGACAGGGTGGAGAAATCCTCCGTCCGCTCTGGCCAGCGCGGCGGATCGGCGGCCAGCGCGGCGAGATGCGCATCGGGATCGAAGCGCGGCACGGTTTCGGTGCCGGCCGGCACGATCGCGACGCGGCGGATGCGCCCGCCAGTGGCATCCGCCAGCGCCGGCAGCGTCCGCGCGCCGCGCCCCGCGGCGAGCAGGTTCGCGATCAGCGAGGTCAGGAAAACGGTCTTGCCGGCCCGCGACAGGCCGGTGACCGCGAGCCGGATGCGCTCGCGGCCGACCAGCGCGCGGGCAGCGTCCTCGGTGGTGTCGAGGACGCCGCGGATCAGGGCGAGCGGGTCCATGCCCGCATGGGCCTCAGCGCTGGATCAGTTCGATCTTGTAGCCGTCGGGGTCCTCGACGAAGGCGATGATCGTGGTGCCAAACTTCACCGGCCCGGCCTCACGCGTCACCTTGCCGCCGCCGGTGCGGACCTTCTCGCAGGCCCCGGCCACATCCGGCACGCCGACGGCGAGATGGCCGAAGGCGTTGCCCTGCTCATACTTCTCGACGCCGTAGTTGTAGGTCAGCTCGATCTCGCCCTGCCCTTCGGCATTGCCTTCGCCATAGCCGAGGAAGGCAAGCGTGTACTTGCCGTCGGGCACGTCGCGGCGGCGCAGTTCCTTCATGCCGAGCAGGTCGGTGTAGAACTTGACGCTGCGGTCGAGGTTCCCGACGCGGATCATCGTGTGCAGGAAGCGGCCCTGGCTCATGCTGTCGTTCCTTCCGTGAAGTCCGCCGGATCGAAGGCGAGCAGGAACAGCCCTGCCGCCGCCGCCCGGGCGATGGTGGTTTCGCGATCCAGAAGGATGGTGCCGTTGGCCTCGAAGGCCAAGCCACGCAGCCCAGCCGCCAAGGCGCCATCGACCGTGCGTGGACCGAGGGTCGGCAGATCGGCAAGGCGGGACTGGCCGGGCTTGACGCATTTCACCAAAACGCCGCCCAGCCCCTCGCGGCGCAGCGCGCCGGCGCGCGCCAGCATGGCGTCGGTGCCCTCGATCGCCTCGGCCGCCAGCACCAATCCCTGTTGCACCACGCAGCCCTGCCCGACATCGACCGAGCCGAGCGCCCGGCACACCGCGATGCCGCGCTGGATGTCGGCGCGGGCCAGGTCGTCGGGCGCCGGCCCGGCCAGCAGCGCGGCGGGCGGCAGCAGGCCGGCCAGCACCTCCTGCGCGCCGATCACCTCGAAGCCATCCTCGGCGAGGACCTTCATCACCGCGCGCAGGATCGAATCATCGCCGGTGAAGGCGGCACGGCCGATCCGCGCCAGCAGCTTCACCCCGGCCGCATCAGGCCGCAGGGACAGCAGGGATGGCCGGGCAACCGTGCCGGCCAGCACGACCTGCCGCACGCCATGGTCCTTCAGCCAGGCGAGCAGCTGCGCCGCGAGGCCCCAGCGGAAGGCCTGGGACGGGTAGGCCGCAAAGGCCTCGGCATCGCCATGCCCGTCGAGCACGGCCACCACCACGCCTCGGCCCGAAGCCGCCACCGCCTCGGCGACGCGCAGCGGAAGGCCGCCGCCGCCCGCGATGATGCCCAGGGGTCCGGCCGCGCCCATGGCGGCGGCGCTCAGGCTTCGTCGTCCTCGTTGCCAGCGTCGGCGTCGCGGCCCGCCTTGCACAGGCCGCGCCTGGACGGGGCCTTGATGAAGGCGAGGATCTCGGCGACCTGCGCGTCATCCGGCCAACGCGTGCCCGCGGCATCCAGCCGTTCGCTGAATACACCCGGTTCCTTGAACAGCAGGCGGAAGAGGCCACGCAGCGCATGGATCTGCGGCCGGCTGAAGCCACGCCGCTTCAGCCCGATCAGGTTCAGCCCGATCATCCGCGCCCGGTTGCCCATGGCGGAGCCATAGGGAATCACATCGGCCTCGACGCCCGACATGCCGCCGATCACGGCCTGCCGGCCGATGCGCACGAACTGGTGGATCGCCGTGCCGCCGCCGACGAAGACGGTGTCGCCGATCTCCACATGCCCGCCGAGCATGACGTTGTTCGCGAGGATGACGCGGTCGGCCAGCGTGCAGTCATGCGCGACATGGGCGACCGCCATGATCATGCAGTCCGCGCCGACGGTCGTGACACCGTGGCCGCCGACACTGCCGCGATGGATCGTCGCATGCTCGCGCACCAGGGTGCGCGCGCCGATCTCGCAGCGCGTCGGCTCACCCTTGTACTTCAGGTCCTGTGGCGCCATGCCGATGGTCGCGAAGGGGAAGACCTTCACGCCTGCGCCAAGGCGTGTGTGCCCATCCACGACGACGTGGGAAATCAGCTCGACGCCGGCCCCGAGCACCACGTCCGGGCCGACCACGCAGGCCGGGCCGATGGTGCAGCCCTCGCCGATGACGGCGCCGGGGGCGACCGCCGCGGTGGGGTGAATCTGTGTCATGCGATCAGCGATCCAGGATCATGGCGGCATAGGTCGCCTCGGCGACCACCTTGCCGTCCACCTTGGCCTCGGCGGAGAACTTCCAGATGTTGCCGCGCTGGCGCTGCTTCACGACCTCGACCCGCATCTGGTCGCCGGGCACCACGGGCTTGCGGAACTTCGCGTTCTCGACGGTCATGAAATACACCAGCTTGCCCTGCCAGGCCGGCCCGAGCGTCGTAACCACCAGCACCGCCGCGGTCTGCGCCATGGACTCGATGATCAACACGCCCGGCATCACCGGCATGGACGGGAAGTGGCCCTGGAAGAAGTTCTCGTTGATGGTGACGTTCTTGATGCCGGTGCAGGATTCGCCCAGCACCATGTCCACCACCCGGTCCACCAGCAGCATGGGATAGCGGTGGGGGATGGCGCTCATGATCTGCCCGATGTCGAAGGCCTCGATCACGCGCGGCTGCGCCGCCGTCTTGTCGTTCTCGCTGGTCATGGCGTCCCGCCCGATGTCCCGTCCCTTTTGGTTGCCGCCAATTGCCGAAGCCGGGCGAAAGCGCGCAGCGTCTCACGCGCAGGCCAAGCCGGGCTGCCGACGACGTCGGTCGCGGCCGGCACGTCATTCATCACGCCCGCTTGCGCCCCGATGCGTGCCTGGGCGCCCACCTTGATGTGTCCCACGAGCCCCGCCTGAGCCGCGACCACGACAAAGTCGCCGAGTTCGGCGGAACCGGCGATGCCAGCCTGGGCGACGATAACGCAACCGCGCCCCGCCTTCACGTTGTGTCCAATCTGCACGAGGTTGTCGAGGCGCGTCCCCGGCCCCAGCACGGTATCCCCGGCCGCGCCGCGATCGACGCAGGAATTCGCCCCGATCTCCACCCCATCGCCAAGGATGACCCGGCCGAGCTGCGGCACGGTCACATGCTCCCCCGACCCGGTGGTGACGAAACCGTAGCCCTCATTGCCGACGCGCGCGCCCTGGTGCAGCACTACCCCGGCCCCGGCGACGCAGAATTCCATCGAGGCCTGCGCCCGCAGCACAGATCCGGCGCCGAGCACGCAGCCCGCCCCCACCACCGCCTGGGGACCGATGATGCATCCCGGCCCGATCTCGGCCCCGGCGCCGATCACGGCATGCGGGCCGACCTCGGTGCCTTCGCCGATGCGCGCGTCGGGTGCGACCACGGCCGTCGGGTGGATGCCGGCCACCGGCGCGGGCTGCGGATGGAACAGGGCGGCGACCCGCGCATAAGCGAGCTGCGGTGTCTCGGTCACCAGCGCGACGCAGCCGGCCGGAACGTCCTTCGCCGCCGCGGCCGCGACCAGCACGGCGCCGGCGCGCGTGTCCCGCAACGCCGGCAGCATGCGGCGCCCTTCCAGGAAGGCGATCTCCCGCTCCCCGGCTTCGGCCAGCGGCGCAACATCGTCGAACAGCCGGTCGCCACCATCCGTGAGCGCGACGCCGGCCGCCGCGGCGATATCCGCCAGGGCGATCGGCCCGCGCGCAGGAAAGAAGCGCGGATCCGCGCCCATGGCCTGTCAGTTCCGCCGCTGGCCCTGGGCCGGCGGCGTCGCGCCGGGGCGCGCCTGCGCCGGGCGCTGGGCGGGCTGTGCCGGGGCTTCGCCTGCCTCGGCCGGCAGGGTCACGTTGGGGATCATGCGGTTGAGCTGCGCCGCGACTTCCTCGGTCAGGTCGAAGGGCGGCTCGTTGAAGATCACCAGCGGGCGCGGCAGCACAATGTTCACCCCGCGGCCCGAGGCCACTTGGCGGATGACGATGCCGAGCGCCTGCTCGATCTCGCGCAGCGCCGTCTGGGCGAGCTGCTCGATGTCGCGGGCGCGTTCGCGCAGCACGCGCTGGCTGTCGGTGATGCGGTCCTGCAGGTCGCGCTCGCGCGTGCGCAACTGCTCCGGTGCCAGCGTGGCGCGGTCATTGGCGAGGCGCTGCTGCTCGTCGCGCCAGCGCGCCTGCTCGCGCTGCAGGTCCTCGTTCAGCCGGCCGCGACGCTGCTCGATCGCCTCGCGCACCTGGGTGAAGGCGGAGGATACGCGCTGGATCTCGGGCACATCGACGATGCCGATGACCGGCGCGGGCGGCGGCTGGCCGGCGGCGAGCGGAGGCGGCACCTGCGCCGGGCGCTGCGCGGGCGCCTGGGCGGGGCGCTGGCCCTGCTGTGCCGGCCGCGGGGGCTGCTGGCCCTGCTGTCCGCCCTGCGGCTGGCCGGGCACGAACCACTGCTGGTTCTGCTGCTGCGCGGCGGCCGGAAGGGCCAGGAGCATGGCCGCAAGGACGGCCGGAAGGGTACGTGCCATATCAGATGGTATCCCGGATCAGAAACGGGTGCCGAAGCCGAGGCGGAAGACCTGCGTCTCGTCGTAGGACTTCTTCACCACGGCCTGGGCGAGGTCGATGTTGATGAGGCCGATCGGGCTGCGCCAGGAAATGCCGAAGCCGATGCCGACGCGCGGATCGGCGTCGTCCCGCACGCAGTTCGGCAGAGTGCTCGGGCAGCCCGAGTTGTTCACGTTGGTCGGCAGGCCGTAGTTGCCGCCGACATCGACGAAGACGCGCCCGACGAAGCCGAGTTCCGAAGGCAGCGGCAGCGGGAAGCGGAACTCCGCCGAGGTCGTCCAGATGACCTGGCCGCCGAGGGCGTCGTTGGTCGAGACGTCGCGCGGGCCGGCGCCGCCGAGGGCGAAGCCGCGCAGGTTCTCGCCGCCAAGGAAGAAGCGGTCCACGATGCGGCTGTCGCCGCCATTGTAGGGCAGCAGCCAGCCGCCGCCGGCGGCGAAGACCAGCACATAGTCCGGATCGCCCAGCATGCGCTCGAAGGGGATGTAGTACTGCCCGTCGCCGCGCAGACGCACGTAGTAGACGTCGCCGCCGATGCCCGCGAGGTCGGCACCCGTGCGGACGACATAGCCATCGCGCGGTTCGATGCGGCTGTCGCGGCGGTCATAGGTGATGGTCGTCGAGGCCTGGCTCAGGAGCGTCGAGCCAGCCTGTTCCTGGATGAAGCGCGAGGTGTTCGGGTCGATGTCATACAGGTCGCGATCGACCAGCGAGTAGGACCAGGTCTGGCGCAGCCGCTCGTTGATCTCGTAACCCATGCGCAGGACGAAGCCGGCGCGGCGTTCATTGTAGCCCGAGGTGGATTGCAGGTTGCGCTGCACGAGGAAGACGTCGGCGCCCGCGGCGAGATTGCGCTCGAGGAACTGCGGGTCGGTCACCGAGATGTCCACCTGGCTGCGCTTCTGCGCCAGCGTCAGGTTGGCGCGCGCATCGACGCCGGT
This sequence comes from Roseomonas sp. SRI_022, assembly GCF_057586215.1. Taxonomy (NCBI): domain Bacteria; kingdom Pseudomonadati; phylum Pseudomonadota; class Alphaproteobacteria; order Acetobacterales; family Roseomonadaceae; genus Roseomonas; species Roseomonas sp. SRI_022. The sequence goes on along the minus strand of NZ_JBYCZL010000007.1, from coordinate 144,405 downwards.
CCCGAGCAGGTTGCGCTCGCGCAGGCCGATATCGGCAAGGAAGCCGGCATCCGTCGAGTAGCCGCCGCCGAGGGTGAATTCGCCCGTCGCCCGCTCGGTCACCTGGGTGTTCAGGATCACGCGGTCCGAGGCGCTGCCCGGCGTCGAGTTGATCTGCACATCCGAGAAGAAGCCGAGGCTGCGGATGCGTTCACGCGAACGGCGCACCTGCTGGGTCACCAGCGGGTCGCCTTCGGCCAGGCGGAACTCGCGGCGGATCACGCGGTCCTGGGTGCGGGTATTGCCGTTGATCTCGATGCGCTCGACGAAGGCGCGCGGACCCTCGCTCACCTCGAAAGTCAGGTCGACGCGGCGGTCCTCCCGGTTGCGGACGACGCGGGGCTCGACATTGGCGAAGGGAAAGCCGCGCGCCGCGAGCAGGTCGGTCAGCAGCGTATCGGCACGGTCCACCGCATCGCCGTCATACCACTCGCCGGTCGAGATCGGGATTTCCCGCTGCACCGTCGCGGGATCGAGGCCACGCAGCGTGCTGGTCACCTGCACGTCGCCGATGCGGTAGCGCGGCCCCTCGTCGATCGTATAGGTCAGGAAGAAGCCGCTGCGGTCCGGGGCGAGTTCCGCCGTCGCGCCGGTGATCTGCACATCGGCGTAGCCCTGGCGCAGGTAGAAGCGGCGCAGCAATTCGCGATCGAAGGTGAGACGGTCGGGATCGTAGGTGTCCGAGGTCGAGAGCAGCCGGTACCAGGCCTGCTCGCGCGTCGCGATGACTTCCTTGAGCCGGCTGTCGGAATAATCCGCGTTGCCGACGAAGTTGATGCGCGCCACCAGCGCGACCTCGCCCTCGTTGATCTCGAAGACGACATCAACGCGGTTCTGGTCCAGTTCGATGACCTTGGGCTCGACCGTCGCGCCGAAGCGGCCGCGGCGGGCGTAGATCTCGAGGATGCGCAGGCGTTCCGTCTGCGCGGCGGCGGGGGTGAAGACGCCACGCGCGCGCAGTTGCACCTCGTTGCGCAGCACGTCGCTGGTGATGCGGCGATTACCCTCGAATCCGACGCGGTTGATGATCGGGTTCTCGACCACCTGAACGATGACGCGGCTGCCTTCGGGGCGGATCACGACGTCGCGGAACAGTCCTGTCGCGAACAGCGCGCGCAGGCTGCGGTCGAGCCGGTCCGGGTCGGCCGGCTCACCCGGCTGCACCAGCATGTAGGATCGGATCGTGTCCGCTTCGATGCGCTGGTTGCCCTGCACCTCGATCGCGGTCACGCGTCCGGGCGCCTGCGCCGAGGAAGGGAGCGCCACGATCAACGCGGCGAGGACGAGGAGGAGGGTGCGCAGCCTGGTCAACGAATCGGCACCTGATCTTGGGGGCGGTCGGAGGGGGCGGACACTACCCGAGGTGCCTGCCCGCCGTCACCCCTTGGCGCCCCTTCGCGGCAGCAACAAGGCAGGCGGGCCGAAAAGGCGGGGGGCGCTACGCCGGCGCCGGGCACCCCCCAATCCGGATCGCGGCCGCGCCCAAGCCACCAGCGCCTCCCGGGGCGCCGCGGCACTTCGCGAAGGCAAGCGGCCCGGATGGGCCGCGCCCGCCGTCTGAGGGACGAGCGGATCTCAGCCCATCAGCGACGTCACCCAGCGCACCACGCCGAGTTGCGTCAGGTCGTTCCAGGTGGCGAGGATCATCAGCGTCGCCAGCAGCGCGAAGCCGCCACGGAAGGCGTATTCCTGCGCCCGTGCCGTCAGCGGCCTGCCGCGCAGCGCCTCGGCCGCATAGAACAGCAGATGGCCGCCATCCAAGATCGGGATGGGGAACAGGTTGATCAGCGCCAGGTTGATTGAAAGCAGCGCAATGAACGTGAGGAGGGAGAGCACCCCCATCTCCGCGACCTCACCCGACATCTGCGCGATGCGCAGCGGGCCGCCGATCTCCTCCGCCCCGCGCGAGCCGCTGATCATCTGCCACACGCCCTGCAGCGTCTGGCCGGACACCACGACCATGTGCCAGGTGCCCGCCGCAACCGCGGTGAACGGGTCCAGCCGCTCGCGCTCGATCGCGCCGCCGGTGATGCCGAGCATGCCGCGCCCGTCCTCGGCCCGCGCGGCCGGGGTGGCGACGATCTTCATCTCGCTGTCGCCACGGCGGACCAGCACCTCGACCGGCTGGCCGGCGCGCGGCTGGATATGGCGCTGCAATTCGTCGAAGCGGGCAACCCTCTCGCCATCCAGCGCCAGGATGCGGTCGCCTGGTTGCAGGCCGGCGCGCTCGGCCGCGGAACCGGCGACCACCGTCTGCACCGCCGTCGAGCCGACCGGCCGCCCCACCGTGGCGAAGATGCCGGCGAACAGCACTGCCGCCAGCAGGAAATTGAAGATCGGCCCGGCGGCGACGACGATGGCGCGGTCGCCCACGCTCTTCTCGTGGAAGGCCTCGCCGGGACGATAGGTGGCGCCGGGCTCGGCCTCGGCCTCCCCCGCATGCTCCATTCCATGCATCTTCACGTAGCCGCCGAGCGGGATCCAGCCGACCCGCCATTCGCAGCCACGCTTATCGGTGCGCGTCCACACCGCGCGGCCGAAGCCGATCGAGAAGCGTTCGACATGCACCCCGCGCCAACGCGCGGCCAGGTAGTGGCCCAGCTCATGCACGAAGATCAGCACGCCGAGCACCACGGCGAAGGAGAGGATGGTGCGGAAGGGCTCAGGCAGGAATTCCATAGGGTCCGTTTCCGGTTGCGCGACGGCCCGTCAGGCCGCCGCCCGTTCCGCGGCGATCCTCGCCGCCTCGACACGCGCCGCACCGTCCAGCGCCAGGATGGCGGCAAGATCCGCCACCGCCGGCGCGCCGAGACGGGCCAGCGTCTCCTCCACCACCGCGGCGATGTCCAGGAAGCCGAGCCGGCGGGCGAGGAACAGCCCGACCGCCGCCTCGTTCGCGGCGTTCAATATGGTGGTTGCCCCGCCGCCCGCCCGCAAGGCCTCTCTCGCCAACCGCAGCGCGGGGAAGCGTTCAGGGTCCGGGGCGAAGAACTCCAGCCGCCCCAGGGCCACGAGGTCGAGCCGCGGCACCGAGACCGGCATGCGCGCCGGCCAGGCCAGCGCATGAGCGATCGGCGTGCGCATGTCCGGCGTGCCGAGTTGCGCGACGACCGAGCCATCCGCGTATTGCACCAGGCCATGCACGGTCGATTGCGGGTGGACCAGCACCTCCACCCGTTCCTCCGGCACCGGAAATAGGCGGACAGCCTCGATCAGCTCCAGCCCCTTGTTCATCATGGTGGCGGAATCGATCGAGATCTTCGCCCCCATCGACCAGACCGGGTGGCGCACCGCGGCTTCCGGCGTGACGGCCGCCATCTCCGCCATCGACATGGTGCGGCAGGGCCCGCCCGAGGCGGTCAGCACGATCTTCTCGACCGTCGCGAAGGGATCGGCCGCGCCGCCGCGGGCCTCGAGCGCCTGGAAGATGGCGTTGTGCTCGGAATCGACCGGCAGCAGCGTCGCCCCGGCGGCGCGTGCAGTCGCCAGCACGATCTCCCCGGCGCAGACGAGGCTTTCCTTGTTGGCCAGCGCCAGCACGCCGCCGCGCGACAGGGCGGCGAGGATCGCTGGCAGCCCGGCCGCACCCACGATCGCCGCCATGGTCCAGTCCACCGGGCGCGAAGCGGCGGCGACCACCGCCTCGGGGCCGGCCGCGGCCTCGATGCCCGATCCGGCCAGGGCGTCACGCAGGGCCTCGTACCAGGCGGGGTCGGCAACCACCGCAAGGCGCGCACCAAGCCGCCGCGCCTGGGCGGCCAACCCGGCCACGTCGCGGTTGGCGACCAGCGCCTCGACCCGGAAGGCGCCGGCGGGCGCTTCCTCGAGCAGGGCAACGGTGCTGCGGCCAACCGAACCCGTGCTGCCGAGGATGGTGACGCTGCGGGTCAGCGCCACAGCGGCTGCCCCTGGCCCAGTGCCATGGCAAGCAACGCGGCCACCGGCGCTGCCGCCAGCACGCCGTCCAGCCGGTCGAGCAACCCGCCATGGCCGGGGATCAGGGCGGAACTGTCCTTCACGTCGAAACGCCGCTTGATCCAGGATTCCAGCAGGTCGCCCGCCTGCGCCATGACGCCCAGCATGGCAGCCACCGCAGCCGCCCGCCCCGCCCCGCCCGGCGCAAGCAGCATCGCCGTCGCGACGCCCACCAGCATCGCCGCGGCAAGGCCGCCGACCGCCCCCGACCAGGTCTTGTTCGGTGAGACCCCAGCCGCGAGCTTCGGCCCGCCGACCATCCGTCCGGCCATGTAGGCCCCGATATCCGATGCCCAGACCACGAGGAACAAGAATAGCACATTGGCCTGCCCGGCCGCATTGTCGTGACGCAGTTCGATCAGCGCGATGCCGGCCAGCCCGACATAGAGCACGCCCGCCGCCAGCCAGCCGGCCGGCTGGCCGCGCCCATCCACATCGCGGCCGCGATCAGCCGTCCACCAGGCCACCACCCAGAGCGCAACCAGCAGCACCAGCGCCGCACGCGGCTGTTCCGCCACCGCCAGCGTGCCCGCCGCGAACACCGCGACCGGCACCGCCAGCCCCGGCAGCGCCCGCGTCCGGTATCCGCAGAGATGCACCCATTCCCAGGACAGCAGCGCCGCGGCAATGGCGACCAGCATCGTCCAGGGCTCGGAGCCCAGCCAGATGCAGGCGAGCGCGGTCGGTCCGAGCACGAGCGCGGAGAGGAAGCGCTTGCGAAGGTCCCTCCAGCGCTTCGGCTCCGCCGCCAGGGCAACGGCCCCGTTCAGGGCCGTGCCCCGTAGCGGCGCTCGCGACGGACATAGGCCGCCACGGCCTCGGCCAGATGCCCCGCGCCGTAGTCGGGCCACAGCACCTCCTGGAAGACGAACTCGGCATAGGCCGCCTGCCAGAGCAGGAAGTTCGACAGCCGCTGCTCGCCCGAGGTGCGGATGATCAGGTCCGGATCCGGGACGCCGGCGGTCTGGAGGAAGCCGCCGAAGGTCGCCTCGTCGATGGCCCCGGGCGCGAGGCGGCCTTCCGCCACCGCGCGCGCGGCAGCCCGCGCCGCGGCAAGGATCTCATCCCGCGCGCCGTAGGACAGCGCGACATTGAGGTTGAGCCGCGTACCCCCGGCCGTGGCCTCCTCGGCGGCGCGGATCGAACGCATCATCTCCGGCCCGAAGCGCTCATAGTCGCCGATCACGCGCAGCCGGATGCCTTCCTTGACCAGGCTCGCCACCTCGGCACGCAGGTACAGCCGCAGCAGCCCGGTCAGGGCCGAGACCTCCTCGAGCGGCCGGCGCCAGTTCTCCGAGGAAAAGGCGAACAGGGTCAGCCAGCCGATGCCCTGATCGGCGGCGGCCTCGATGGTGCGGCGGACGGCCTCGGCCCCGGCCTTGTGGCCGAGCGCGGCCGGCAGCCCGCGGGCCTGCGCCCAGCGGCGATTGCCGTCCATGATGATGGCGACATGGGCGGGCGGCTCGGCCGGGCCCGCGGCCGCGCGTGCGGGACCAGTGACGGCGCTCATGCCGCCCCTGCCCCCTCGCGACGCGCCCTGACCAGGCTCAACCGCACCTCGCTTCCTTCCGCCCCTTCCGCGCCGGTGATCCTCAGACCGTCCGGATGTCCTTTTCCTTGTCGGCCAGCGCGGCGTCCACCTGCTTCACATACTGGTCGGTCAGCTTCTGGATCTCGCCCTCGGCCTGCTTGGCCTCGTCCTCGCTGACCTCGTGCTTCTTGTCCCAGCCCTTGACCTGCTCCATCCCGTCGCGGCGCACGCCGCGGATCGCGACGCGGGTCTGCTCGGCATAGCGCGCGGCCGCCTTGACGAGGTCGTTGCGGCGCTCGGCAGTCAGCGGCGGCAGCGGCACGCGGATGACCTGGCCCTCGGCCTGCGGGTTGAGGCCGAGATTGGCCTCCCGGATCGCGGATTCGACCGCCTTGGTCACTGCCTTGTCCCACACCTGGACCGACAGCAGGCCCGGGCCGGCGACCGAGATGTTCGCCACCTGGTTCAGCGGCGTGACGGAGCCATAGGCCTCGACGCGGATCGGCTCCAGCAGCGCGGGACTGGCACGGCCGGTGCGCAGGCCCTGGAATTCCTTCTTCAGCGTCTCCATCGCGCCATCCATCCGGCGCGCCAGGTCCTGCTTCAGGGCATTGAAATCTGCTGGCATGGGCGCGGCTCCCTCAGTTCGGATTCTCGTGGACAGTGGTGAAGCGGCCCTCGCCCTTCATCACCGCGGTGAAGGCGCCAGGCTCGTGGATGTTGAAGACGATGATCGGCAGGTGGTTCTCACGCGCCAGGCTGATCGCCGCCGCATCCATCACCGCAAGGTCGCGCGCCAGCATGTCCAGATAGGTCAGCGAGACGTAGCGCTCGGCCTTCGGGTTCTTGCGCGGGTCGGCGGAATAGACGCCATCGACCTGCGTGCCCTTGAGCAGCGCGTCGCAGCCCATCTCCGCCGCGCGCAGCGCCGCGGCGGTGTCCGTGGTGAAGAAGGGATTGCCGGTGCCGGCGGCGAAGATCACCACGCGGCCCTTTTCCATGTGGCGCACGGCCCGGCGGCGGATGAAGGGCTCGCAGACCGACTGCATCGGGATGGCGGATTGCACGCGCGTCGCGACACCCACCTTCTCGAGCGCAGCCTGCATCGCGAGCGCGTTCATCACGGTCGCCAGCATGCCGATCGAATCGGCCTGGGCGCGGTCCATCCCGGTGGCGGCACCGGCGACGCCGCGGAAGATGTTGCCGCCGCCGATCACCAGGCAGACTTCGACGCCGAGGTCGACGACACCCTTCACGTCCTCCGCGATCCGGCGGCAGACGGCGGTGTCGAGGCCATAGTCGCGCGCGCCCATCAGGGCCTCGCCGGAAACCTTGAGCAGGACGCGCTTGTAGTTCGGCGAAGCCATGGAGTGGCGGTATCCCCGGGTATCGAAGGGTGGTGGAGGGTAGTCAGGCCTTGTGGCACCGGCAAGGCGGCCGGGCCGGCGGCGTCGCTGCGCGGTTCCGCCTTCGCCATGGGCGCGTCGCCTTTGCCATAGGCGCCGGGCCGGGACAATAGGCGGCGGCCCGCGCGTCCGCGGTCACAGCCAGCCCGCGCGCTTGAATCGCCAGTACAGCACGACGCAGACCGTGATGATGATGCCGAGCACGAGCGGATAGCCCCAGGGCTGCTTCAGCTCGGGCATGTCCTCGAAATTCATGCCGTAGATACCCGCCACCGCCGTCGGCACGGCGAGGATGGCCGCCCAGCCGGCGAAGCGGCGCATATCCTCGTTCTGCCGCAGGGAAGCGAACAGCGCATTCGCCTCCAGCGCCGAGGTCAGCAGCTCGCGCAGGCTGTCTACCGCCTCGACCACGCGCAGCACATGGTCCTGCACATCACGGAAATACGGCTGGACGCGTTCCTCGATCATCGGCGTGTCGAAGCGCATCATCCGGGTGCAGACCTCCCCGAGCGGATGGATCGCGCGGCGGATGGTCATCAATTCATGGCGCAGCTCATAGATGCGCTCGACATCGGCACGTGTGGTGGCCTGCTTGAAGACACGGTCCTCAAGCTCGTCGATCTCGGCTTCCAGCGCGTGGAGCACCGGGAAGTAGTTGTCGACGATGAAATCCATCACCGAATAGACGACGAAGATCTCCCCCAGCGCGAGCATGCGCGGCGTGCGCTCGCAGCGCCCGCGCACCTCGGCATAGGAGACCGAGGAGCCGTGGCGCACGGTCACGACATAGCCGCCGCCCGCGAAGATGTGAGTCTCGCCGAAGCGGACATGCCCTTCCACCAGTTGCACCGTGCGCAGCACGACGAACAGCGAATCGCCATAGGCTTCGAGCTTGGGGCGCTGATGCGCGTTGTGCGCGTCCTCGATGGCAAGGTCGTGCAGCCCGAAGCGGCGCTGCACCTTGGCCAGTACTTCCTCATCAGGTTCGTAGAGGCCGATCCAGACGAAGCGGCCGGGCTCCGGCGCCACGGCTTCGCAGGCGAGGTCGAGCCGTTCGATCTCGACATCCTCGACGCGACGGCCCGATTGATAGACGGCGCTGCCGACCACCGATCCCATGGCGGCCTCCATTTCCCCCGGGGGCGAAGGCTACCACCACGGCCCGGCTCGGCGCCACGACCACAAACGCGAAACGGGCAGGCGATGGCGCGCCTGCCCGTTCCCACAGATCCTGGCCCGATGGGCCGGTCGGATCAGCCCTGGCCGGCGGCCGCGGCGACTTCGGCCGCGAAGTCCGAAGCCTGCTTCTCGATGCCCTCGCCGAGCTGGTAGCGGGCGAAGCCGGTGAGCTTGGAGCCCGCCTTCTCGACCACGGCCTTCACGCGGCTCTCACCGTCATGCACCCAGACCTGCTCCAGCAGCACCACTTCCTCGTAGTACTTGCGGATGCGGCCCTCGACCATCTTCTGGATGACCGCCTCGGGCTTGCCGGACGCCTTGGCCTGCTCGGTCAGCACCGCCTTCTCGCGCTCGAGCGCGGAGGGCTCCACGAAGGAGACATCGAGCGCCTCGGGGCGGGCGGCGGCGACATGCATGCCGATCTGGCGGCCGAGCGTCTCCATCACCGCTTCCTCGGAAGCGCCTTCCAGCGCGACCAGGACGCCGATCTTGCCCATGCCCGGCTTCACCGCGGAATGGACATAGGTGGCGACGGTGCCTTCCGCCACATGCAGGCGCTTCGCGCGGCGGATCGACATGTTCTCGCCGATCGTGGCGATCAGATGCGTCAGCTGCTCGCCCACCGTGCGGAAGGACTTGCCGCCCTCGACCAGGTCCACGGACCCCGGATAGCGGGCTGCCTTCAGCGCCTCGATGTCGTCGCCGACCGTCAGGGCGAGTTCGGCCACCGCCGCGCAGAAGTTCTGAAAGTGCTCGTTGCGGGCGACGAAGTCGGTCTCGGCGTTGACCTCGACCATCGCCGCGGTGCGCGGGGCGGAGGCAACCGCCACCAGCCCTTCCGCCGCGACGCGGCCGGACTTCTTGGCGGCGGCGGACAGGCCCTTCTTGCGGAGCCAGTCGATCGCGGCCTCCATGTCGCCGTTGGTTTCGACGAGCGCCTTCTTGCAGTCCATCATGCCCGCGCCGGTCTTCTCGCGCAGGTCGCGGACCATTGCCGCAGTGATCTCGGCCATCGGAAAACTCCGTGGTTGCCAGGTGGGAAGAAGAAAACCGGGGCCTCGCGGGCCCCGGCAAATCAGGTTCAGGCCTGCGGCTGCGCCTCGACCGGCGCTTCCGGCAGCACCTCGGGGGCGAGTTCCTCGGCACCGCCGATATCGACGCCCGAGGCCTGCATCTCGGCCGAGATGCCATCCAGCACCGCGGAGGCGATCATGTCGCAATAGAGCGTGATGGCGCGGATCGCGTCGTCATTGCCCGGAATCGGGAAGGTCACGCCCGCGGGATCGGCGTTGGAATCGACCACGGCGATGACGGGGATGCCAAGCTTGTTGGCTTCCTCGATCGCCAGCTTCTCCTTCACCGTGTCGATCACGAAGATGATGTCGGGCAGGCCGCCCATCTCCTTGATGCCGCCCAGCGCGCGATCAAGCTTTTCCTTGTCGCGGGTCAGCATCAGGACTTCCTTCTTCGTCAGGCCGGCGGTGTCGCCACCCAGACGCTCGTCCATCTGCTTCAGACGCTTGATCGAGCCCGTGATCGTCTTCCAGTTGGTCAGCATGCCGCCGAGCCAGCGATGGTTGACGTAGTACTGGCCGCAGCGGGTCGCGGATTCCGCCACGTAGTCGGCCGCGGCCTTCTTGGTGCCGACGAACAGCACGCGGCCGCCGGCGGCGACGGTGTCGCGCACGGCCTTCAGCGCGCGCTCCATCATCGGCACGGTCTGCTGCAGGTCGAGGATGTGGACCTGGTTGCGGACGCCGAAGATGTAGGGCGCCATCCGCGGGTTCCAGCGCCGCGTGTGGTGGCCGAAATGAACGCCTGCCTCGAGCAGGGCACGCAGGGTGACTTCGCGCATCGCCATGGGGCGAGCCTCCTTCCAAATAGTCCGGTTGAGCCTCCGCGGTGCATCCCCCGTTGCCGGGGACCGGACCCTGCCTGATATGGGAAGGGCGCACCGCGTGCGGATTACCGGGCGGGGCGAACCCCGTCCGGCCGGCGCCATATGGCCGAAACCGCCCCCCGCGGCAAGCCCCGAGGGCTATTCGGGGCGAATGCCGGCCCGGTCCGCGGTGGCGCGGATCGACGCCCGTTCCCGCTCCAGCCAGGCAGCGAAGCCCTCGGGAGATTGCTCGCCATCAGCAACAATCTCCGCCCCGAGCTGCGCCTGGCGCTCGCGATAGGCCGGGTTGGCGAGGCCCGCCCGCACTGCCGCAGCAAGCGCCGCCAGCACCGGGGCCGGCGTGCCCGCCGCGCCCACCAGCCCCGCCCAGGACCCCCCGGTCAGGTCCACGCCGCTTTCGATCAGCGTCGGCACCTGGGGCGCGATGGGCATGCGCCCCGCCGAGCTCATCGCCAGGATGCGTGTCTGACCACCCTGCGCGGTCGGCAGCACGGTCGAGACCTCGGCCATCACCAGCGGGATGTTGCCCGCGATGACGTCCGGCACCGACACCGAGGATCCGCGATAGGGCACATGGGTGAAGCGCACCCCGGTCGCGGCCATGACCTGCTCGATCAGGAAATGCGTCGCACTCCCCTGACCCGATGACCCGATGGCGATGCGGCCCGGCTCGGCACGGGCGGCGGCCAGGACGTCCGCGACCGACCGCCAGGCGCTGTCGGCGCGCACGGTCAGGGTCAGCGGGCTGCGGCTGATCATCGCGACGGCGGCGAAGTCCCTGGCCGGGTCGTAGGCCAGCCGCGCCTGCAGCACCGGCGCATTGGTCAGCGGCCCATTCGACCCGAGCAGCAGCATGTGGCCGTCGGGCGCGGATTTCGCTACCGCATCGGCGCCGAGCGTCCCACCCGCACCTGCTCGGTTCTCCACCACCACCGGCTGGCCGAGGCTCGCCGCCATGCGTTCCCCGATCATCCGTGCCTGGAGGTCGGAGGAGGTGCCCGCCGCGAATGGCACCACGATCCGCACCGGCCGCTCGGGGAAGGCGGCACGGGCGAGGCGTGGCGCGAACAACAGCACGGGCGCGGCAAGCGCCGCGCGGCGGGTAGCCCTCATTGGTTCGTTCCTCCGTCGTCACGCGCAGTCTGGGCAGGTTCCGCCCGGCATCGGAAGCCCCCCTGGCGCGGCGCGACGGTCTCGCGCAGCATCCGCGCCATGCCGGCACTTGGGGGTGCCGCAGGGGACAGGCCGCATGGACAGCACGATTCGCCACATCCTTGACCTGTCGCGCCGCGGGCTGCTGCGCGGGGCGACCGGCCTCGCGGCACTGGCGGCGACGGCCCCGGCAGCACGGCAGGTCCTCGCGCAGCCGGTGTTCCGGTCCTACCCCTTCACCCTCGGCGTCTCGAGCGGCGATCCGGCCCCCGATGGCTTCGTGATCTGGACACGGCTGGCGCCGGAGCCCCTGACGCCGGATGGCGGCATGGCCCGGGCACCCATGGCCGTGACCTGGGAGGTCGCGGAGGACCGCCCCTTCGCCCGCATCGCCGCAAACGGCACCGCCATCGCCCGGCCGGAACTCGCCCATGCCGTGCATGCCGAGGTCGCCGGCCTCGCCCCCGGGCGCCCCTATTTCTACCGCTTCCGCGTGGGCAACGAGACGAGCCGCGTCGGCCGCGCCCGCACCGCGCCGGCCGCCGGCGCCACCCCTGCCCGGCTGCGCTTCGTCAGCGCCGGCTGCCAACATTACGAGCACGGGCACTTCACCGCCTGGGCGCATATCGCCGAGGAAGCGGATCTCGACTTCGTCTTCCACTATGGCGACTACATCTATGAGTATCGCGGCCGCGTCCCGGGCCAGCCGGGCTGGGGGTCGCGGGTGCGTCAGCACATCGGCGAGGAGACGATGAGCCTCGCCGACTACCGCCTGCGCTACGCGCAATACCGCACCGACCTGGACCTGCAGGCCGCGCATGCGGCTCACCCCTTCCTGCCGAGCTATGACGACCACGAGGTGGAGAACAACTGGGCCGGCATCCACAGCGAGAAGGACGGCACCGGCCGCCACCCCATCGCCGTGCCGCCGGAGGTCTTCGCCCTGCGCAAGGCCGCCGCCTTCCAGGCCTGGTACGAGCACATGCCCGTGCGCCGCGCGGCCATCCCGCGCGGGCCGGACATCACCGCCTATCGCCGGCTCGACTTCGGCACGCTGGCGCGGGTGAACGTGCTGGACACGCGCCAGTTCCGCGACGACCAGCCCTGCGGCGACCGCAACGGCCCGCCTTGCGCCGAGGTGGCGCGGCCCGATGCGCAGATGCTCGGGCGCGCGCAGGAGGCCTGGCTGCTGGACGGGCTCGCCAACAGCCCAGGGCGGTGGAACATCCTCGCCCAGCAGGTGCCGATGATGCGCCGGCTGCTGCGTGGCGGCGGCATCGCCATGGACAAATGGGATGCCTACCCGGCCGCGCGGCAGCGCATCCTCGACGGCATCGCCGAGCGCCGCACGCCCAATCCCGTCGTGCTGTCGGGCGATGTGCACGTCGCGCTGGCCGCCACGATCCGCCGGCGGCCGGAGGATGCGGAAAGCGCGCCGCTCGCCGTCGAATTCACCGCAACCTCGATCACCAGCGAGGGCGACGGGGCGGAGATGACGCCCGGCGGCGAGGAGACGCTGCGCCGCAACCCCGACATCACGCTCTACAATGCTCGGCGCGGATACTGCGTCAGCGAGGCGACGGCGGATCGGATGACCACCGAGTATGTCGCCCTGCCCTTCGTGACGCGCGAAGGCGCGCCGCGACAGACCGCCGCGCGCTTCGTGGTCGAGAACGGACGGGCGGCGATCCAGCGCAGCTGAGCCGCGCCGGCCCGCCGGCCGGTCAGGAGCCGACCTTCAGCGTGCTCGTCAGCCCGCGCATGCAGGCGACGATCGACAGCGGCGTGATCTTGCCGGTGCGGGGGTTCTCCTCGCTCGGCACGTTCTCGATCGTCATGGTCAGGCGCGCGGCGGCGGCTTCCACGCGGATCGTGTGCGTGTTGCGCGTCACGCCGGGGTCCGCCCAGATCTCGACCATGGTGCGGTCCGGGCCGATGCCGGCGAGCGCGAGTGCGGCGGCGACGTTCACATTCGCCGGGAAGCCCTGCGCGGCGTCGAAGGCATTGCCCTTGAAGACGCGCGTCGCTGTCGTGATGGCGCCGACATCGATGTTGTGCAGCTTCAGGTACGGCGCGCCCTCCAGACCACGCGGCGGCTTGCGCGTTTCGATCGTCACGCTCTCCACCGCGCCTTCCGCCGCGGCGCGCACGGCATCGAGGCCGAGCAGCGCGCCGGTCGGGACGATGATGCGCGCGCCGGTGGCCTTCGCACGCTCCACCAGGTGCATGCGCGGCAGCAGCGCGCCGACGGAGGACGGGACGAAGATCTTCCCGGCCTCGATGGCGGCGGTGGCGATCTCCTCGAAGGCCGCGGCGGGGGCGGCTTCGACGACGATGTCGCAGGCGGCGAGTTCGGCGTTGGCGACCACCATCGGCGGCACCTTGAAGCCGCCGACACTGGCCTGCGCCTTCTTCAGGTCCCGTGCCGAGACGGCGGCGAGCCGCAGCCCCTCGACGCCCGCATCGAGCGTGCGCGCGAGGTGCAGCCCGATCGCCCCGAGCCCCGCAATGCCGACCGTCAGAACCTGTGCCATGTGCCCCTCCGCGTGATGCTGGGCGCGCGGTAGCACAGGTCGGGCGCCGCGTCAGGCGGTGGCGGCATCCAATCGCCGCCGCGACAGCCCGGCCGAGATCGCCACGCCAAGCCACAGCACGCCCACCACCACCTTCACGATGCGCCGCGCGTCATCCTGATCCGGCAGGGCGGCGAGGCCGAGATTGCCGATACCGAGCACCAGCCCGACCCAGAGGAACATGGTGAGCTGACGGCGGTATTGGCGGCGGAATTCCTCCGCCGTGCCCTTGTGCTTCGGACGAACCCAGCCGCCGGCGACCTTGCGCGTCTCGATCGGCATCCAGACGACCAGGATCGCCGCCCCGATCAGCGCGACAAGTTCCAGCATGCAATGCCCTTCCTGGCCGCGCCGCGCAGTGGCTCACACCACCGGGCTGCTGCCGCCATCCACGTTGATCGCCGTGCCCGTCACATAGCCACCCATGTCGGAGGCGAGCAGCAGCGCCATGGCGGCGAATTCCTCCGCCTTGCCGATGCGTCCGAGCGGGACCGGCTTGCCCTGCTCTGCCTTCCATTCCTCCCAGGAAATGTTGCGCTTTTCCGCGGCGTGGCGGCGCACCCACTGGTCGCTTTCGATGATGCCGACGAGCATGGCGTTCACCAGCACGTTGTGCGGCGCGAACTCATTGGCGAGCGCCTTGGTCAGCGCCATGCCCGCGGCGCGGGAGACGGAGGTCGGCGTGCTCGACGCCTTGGGCGCCTTCGCCCCGATGTTCAGCACGTTGATGACCCGGCCCCATTTGCGGTCCCGCATCCCCGGCAACGCGAGCCGCGCCAGGCGGATCGCGGCGAACAGCTTGAGGTCGAGGTCGTCCTGCCACAGCGCGTCGGAGACTTCGAGGAACGGCCCGCGCTGGGAGGTGCCGGCGTTGTTGACGAGAATGTCCACCTGGCCGAGCGCACGGACGGCGCCGTTAAAGGCCTGTTCGCAACCTTCCACGGTGCGGATGTCGCAGGAGATGGCGGCGACCTTGGCGGTCGGCGCGGCCTCGCGCAGCTCGGCCTCGGCGCGGGCCAGGGCCTCGGCCCCGCGCGCCACCAGGGCGACATTGCCGCCCGCCTGGACGAAGGCCTTGCCCATGGCGAGGCCAAGTCCCTTCGAGCCGCCGGTGATGATCGCGCCGCGGCCGTTCAGTGAAAGCTGCATGGATGTTTCCCCTTCGCTGCCCGCCATCCTGACGGGAACCGCGCGACGCGCAAGCAAGGGGAGAAAGGGGTGGGGCGACCAACGGGAGTAGCGCCCATCCGCAGTATCAATGCCTTATCGCTTCCAACCCACCCATTTCATCAACCAAATATCAATGACTTACGGGCGCTTTTCCAACCCCGACGGCACTCGGAGAGGCCGTCGTGCGGTGCTCGAGCGGGCTCCTATGTTCCCATTTCGTTCACTGGCGGCTAAGGTACCTCCGCCGCATTGGAGGGAACCCCCCATGTCCGTCGAGCTGGCCAGCGTCATGCGCATCGTCCAGGCCGCCATGGAGCGAAACGTCCGCTCGCTCACCCCGTCCCCGCCGGCACTGCGTAAGGCACTGAAGCGCAGCCAGCGCTCGATCGGAGCCATGGTCGGCGGGGCCTGCCCCGGCCTGCCCACCGAGCGCGGGGCGGTGGTCGTCACCCTCGCCTCGCCAGGCCGCATTGCCATCCTGAAGTACCACGGCGAGGGCATCGTCGAGGATGCCATCGATGGCACGACGATCGAGGTGCCTGCGGTGAGCCCTGAGCCGGTCGACGATGTCGAGGTCGTTGGCAAGCTCGGGCACCAGTTCGCCATCGAAGCCATGCGCGGCCTCATGGCCCAGGCGGGCGGCGACGCGCAGCGCCTCCTGCGCGGGTGGATCATCGTTACCGGCATCGTCGCATGGGATGGCGAGGAGCTCGCGTTGCGGCATGCCGCCAGCCTGGTCGAAGCATCGCCGCTGCACTGAGCCATGCGGAGCAGCGCGTGGTTTCCAGCGACGCCGCTGCACCCTGACGGCGCAGTGGTGGTCGAGTCCCCCGACGATTGCGATCGACGATCGTATATCCGGTTCTCCTGCGGTGCCTCCCGCGGATGCGGCACCTCCCATGAGGTCGGGCTCCGCGCCGTCGCTGAGAAGTTCGGGTATGGCATGCGACGGAACGTGCTGCTGCGCCGGCTGCGCTGCCGGTGCGGCGGGCACAACATCACGCTGCAGCGGGTCGTGGATTGCGTGTCGCCGGACCATCGTCGGATCCTCGGACCCGAACCGGCCGTGACGGCGCCCTGGCCCGCCGAGCTCGAGGACGTCTGGGAGGACTTCATGTGCACCAACTATTCCGTCGTCTCCAACCAGGAAGCCATCCGCGCGCTTGCCAAGCCCTGGCGTGATCTGAGCGGCAACCTGGCGCCGATGCCCGGGGTGTTCCCTGATTACGCAGCGCCGATCGTGCGCAACACGCCCGAGGGGCGCGAGCTCGCCATGGCGCGCTGGGGGCTGCCGTCACCGGCCTTCGTGCTGGCGGGCCGGTCAGTGGACCCTGGCGTGGTCAACGTCAGGAACACGGCTTCGGCGCATTGGCGGCGCTGGCTGGCACCGGCGAACCGGTGCCTGGTGCCCTTCACCAGCTTCGCCGAGCCTGAGCCTCAGCCTGACGGCCGCAAGCCGCCGGCGTGGTTCGCCCTGGCGGAAAGTCGCCCCCTCGCCTTCTTCGCCGGCATCTGGGTGCCGCAGTGGAAATCGGTGCGGAAGATGAAGGAGGGCGAGGTGACGGCGGATCTCTTCGCCTTCCTGACCTGCCCGCCGAACCGAGAGGTCGGGGCGATCCACCCGAAGGCGATGCCGGTGATCCTGACGGAGGAGCATGAGCGCGAGATGTGGATGACGGCCCCGTGGGAGGAGGCGAAGGCGCTGCAGCGGCCGTTGCCGGATGATTCGCTCATGATCGTGGCGCGCGGCGAAAAGCGAGATGGCGCATGAACGATCGCGCGGAACTACCCCTGCCCATGGCCATTGATCTGTCGCAGCGGCCGGAACCCACCCCGACGCGGAACCCCGGCCCGCTCGGCGGCCCCAGCTTTGAGCATCGCGGCGCGACGATCGATTGCCAGCCGGGCGGGCACATCTGCAGGCTCAACCTGCCTGGGTGCCCGCTGGACGGCCACACCTTCGGTGTGCCGGGGACGATCCCCTATCTCGTTGATCTCTGGCTGGACCATCAGCGGCTGCCGCCATGGATCAAGAGCGCGACGCCGCACCCCATAGGGGACAAGGGGCGCTGAAGCGCAAAAAGGGCTGACTAGGATTTCCCTCGGCCACTGCCGCCCCTGCCCAGCGGCAGGCATAGCGGCCAGACAAGTCCGCTACCGGCAATCGGTTAGCGGCGCGGGGGAGGAACGAACCGGGACCAAATTTCCGGCTGTGACAAACCCCCGACTCTTGGCAAGGGGTCTGCTCACCACCCCATGTGGTAGTCTCGCGACTGTGGCAAGACTACATCTTGTGTCTGGAAAACGAATTTTCCTAAGATTCCGCCCGACGAATAGAGGGCCCTGGAAACCCCTTTCCAGGACCCTCTCAGCCCCGACCACGTCTGCTTGGGGGCTCGCTCAGCAGCACTGGGACTGTCCGACGAGGGCAGACGATTCGTCAAGGCGGACAGTGACTACCAGCAGCAAAGGGCTGCCCTCCATGAACGTTCTTATCTCGTACGATCTGCACCAACATCGCGACTATTCTGCCCTCCACGATCTCCTCAATCAGTGGGGAGCGGTGCGACTGCAGCAGTCGCTCTGGATAGCCGACCTTGTACCGGGGCGCACAGGCGCCATCCGCGACGAGCTCATGCACTGCGTCGACGGGGATGACGAGATCCTCGTGATTGAACTGACGTATGACTTTGAGTGGGCTGCCTGGGCAAGGCTGGGGTTGGGAGAAAAGCTCAGCCTGTTCACGACTGCCGTCCAAACCGAGGGACTCATCGGCTAAACAGGAGGAGGCGCCGCGAGGCGCCTCCTCGACCTTGTGGACGTTCGGCCATCCCACCACGCTTCGCCGCTCAGCCGCTGAACAGATCTCGCGGCGCCTCTCCGCTCACCAGCAGTTCCGGCATCGCCTCGCCCCGTGCGATTCCGTACGGCACACTCACCTCCTCGAGGGCGAAGCGACCGAAGATCCTCCGCGTCTCGGGCGTGTCGTTCACCGACAGCAGGAACTTGCCCTGCAGCTCCGCCAGGACGCCGGCGAGCGCCTCGAAATCCGACCGCTGGAAGACGCCAGGCCCATAATCCCCTTCCCCACCCCAGTAAGGCGGATCCAGGTAGAACAGAGCATCCGGCCGGTCGTAGCGCTCGATCAGGTCGCCATAGGGCAATCGCTCGATCACCACGCCAGCCAGGCGGTCGTGAACCTCCTCGAGCAGCGCGCCGAGCTTCGTCACGTCGAATCGCGCCGGCACTGCCGGCGACACGCCGAAGTTCCGGCCGACCACCTTCCCTGCATAGGCAGTCCGCTGGAGGTAGAGGAACCTGGCGGCGCGCTCGAGGTCCGTCAGGGTGTCCGCGTTAGACGCCGCCAGGCGCTCGAATTCGGCTCGGCTGGTCAGCTGCCAGCGCAGCGTGTCCATGAAGGCGACGTAGTGCCGCTGCAGGATCCGGAAGAGGTTCGCGACATCCGCGCTGATGTCGTTCACCACCTCCGCCTTCGGCCGGTACGGCCGGCGGAGGAAGACGCCGCCCATGCCGAGGAATACCTCGACGTGGGTGGTGTGGGGGATGGCGGCGAGGCGGGCGATGATGCGTTCCGCCAGGTGTCGCTTGCCGCCCATGTACGGCGCCGGCGGCCGCGCAGGGCGCGCCGGCTCCAGTTTGCTCTCCATGCTGTTGCTGGTCTTTCATGGCCCCGCCTCCCGGCCGGAGGTCGCGGGGCGGTTCTACCGTGCACGGCTCCTACCGTGCGGCTCGGGCTGTCGACGCAGCCCAGCCCCCGCGCTTCGTGCGGGACGCATTCAGACCTGGTGGGACGTGGCTTCCCGCTACCCCGCTACCCGCAGCGCGGCGGCATAGCGCAGACGCACGTCCCCCAGCCCGTTGGGGCCACCCTGCCCCGGCGGCTTGCCGCGCTGCCCGCCATTGACGGCGATCCGCCACCCCTCGACGTCCCCCGCGTCGGCCAGCGGGTTGCACCCCTTCCATTCCGCCCACGCCCAGCACGCCACCGCCCCGGCGGTGTTCGGCTGCACCGCCAGGTCCGGGTGCTGCATCAGGGGGATGCCGGTCGCGTCGGTCGCCTGCCGATAGGCGTCCCGGCCGGTGATCTGGATCAGGCCCCGCCCGCGATAGAACCAGCCGTCGCCGGCGCCCTCGACCGCATTGCCCATCCGCCCGCCATAGGCGCGCTCGGCGATCGCGCGCTGGTCGGCGGGGCGATCGCCGACTCGACCCATGCGCTCGGCATCCGCCGCACTGAAGCGCGCCAGCCAGGTCGCCCGCAGCCCGGCCGGCGAGTAATTCAGGCTCTCGACCAGCGCGCGGCCGCCATCGGATTCGTGCGCGATCGTCGCGGCGAAGGCCGCTGCGCGCCGCCCCGCCGTGATGCCGAACCGCCGTGCCGGGCCGGCGATGTGCGGCGCCCACACGTCCGGCTGCGCGAAGCCCGCCGCGCGCAGGATCGCCAGCCAGTTCGGCGCAGGGGCATCCCCCATCGCCGGGTATGGAATGACGGGATCGCCCACCGCATGCACAGGCACGGGCGAGGCCAGCACCGGCCCCTCCGCCACCACGGCACCGGCGGAGCGCTTGAACAGGCCAGCGAACCAGCTCGCGATGGCATTCATGGCGTCACGATCTCCCTCACGCGCGCCAGGCGGGCGCGGCAATCCTCGCCGGCCTCGGCGAGGTCCAGGATCCAGCGCGCGAGCGCCTGGTCATCGGGGGCGTTCGGCACCGCCGGGGCTGGCTGGCAGGCCAGCAGGGACGGCGGCACCACCAGCGCCGGCGGGCTGGCCGCGCAGGCCATCCAGAGCGGCGCGCACAGCAGGGGCAGCAGTGCAGGCGTTCGTGGGCGGGGCGGCATCGACGGCCCTCCGGACGGGTTGGAATCGGGCGGTGCGGGCGGCGGCGTCGGCGGCCGAGGCCTCGAGCGCCTTGATCGCCTTGTCGCGGCCGGCGACGGCGGCTTCGGCCGTGGCGGCGCGCATCTCGGCCGCGTCACGCCGTACGGCCTCGACCCGCCAGGCGGCGCCGAGCAGCAGCACGACGGCGCCGATCGCCAGCCAGCGCGTCGCGGGGGCGAGCAGCCAGGCGGGCATCACCCCTTCCCCGCCATCAGCCGCGCGAGCTCGCCCTCGCACATCGTCAGCAGCGTCGTGTCGGGGATCGCGAGGCGCGCAAGGGCCTGCGGCATGCTGTCGCGGCAGTGCTGCGCCATGCGCGCGATCGCCGCGTCCTGTGCTGACCCTTCGTCGATCTCGCGCAGCGCGCGCACGGCCGCATTGGCGATCGCGTAGCGCAGCCGCGTCGCATCGCTGCCATCCATGTAGACGCGCATCAGCGTCCAGAGCCGCGGCAGCAGCGCCAGGCCAGCCGTGGCGAGCGCACCGACCAGGCCGGCGGCCGTCGTCACCGCCGCGCTGGCGATCGGGGACAGATCGACGTTCACCGCACCACCCCCACGACGATCGCCACGACGCCGACGGCCAGCGCCGGCCAGGCCGCGTCGCGCAACGCGCGCGGCTTCCAGCGCCAGGGCGGGATGCGGTTGCTGCCCCACCATTCCTCGCTCTGCCGCCGCTCGCGGCCGAGGTAGATCCCGACCACCAGCGTGGCACCGAGAACTGCGGCCAGCACTCCGCCGGTCAGCGCGGCGGCGACGGCATCGATGCGCAGCAGAATGGCGAGCGGCACCGCGACGATCGCCTGGATGGCGAGCGCCAGCAGCGCATGGGCGAGCCCAGGCGGCATGACGATTCTCCGATGTGGGTGGGTTGCCGGCGAGGGCCGGCTAGGGCTTACGGAAGTGCCACCAGATCCCGGTGCCGACCGCCGCGATCAGGCCGAGCGCCAAGGTATTGGCCATGGTCGTGAAGATGCTTCGCTTCACCGCACGGAAGTCGGCCATCAGGCTGCGAAGATCCCGCACATCATCGGCCGCATCCTCGTCATGCAGGCCGACGCCGGCGAGCGCCTTGCGCGCCCCGTCCTCCGCGGCCTTCTCGAGCATGGCGCGGAGCTCCGCGGCCTCGAGCACCAGGCGCTTGGAATCATCCATCAGCTCAGTGCCCCTCAGCGGTTGCGGATCGTGAAACCGTCGGCCGCAGCCGTGTCGGTGTACTGCGTCGGAAAGAATTCGAAGCGCGGGCCGATCCAGCCGTTGAGATAGTTCGCCCCGCCGCTGGTCCCGACCAGGATGCGCGACAGCCCCGCCGGCAAGGCGTCGGTGTGCGAGGCCGGCGCGGCACCGTTGACCGACAGGAAGTGCCCCGCCGGCCCGAAGGAAAAGCGCGCGGTGTGGCGCACCAGCGCGGCGCCGGACGCATTGTTGAGCGCGCCGCTGACGACGCCGGCATTGGTGACGCCGAGCCGCACGGTCGTGTCGGCGGGCAGCATGCGCAGCCGGATGCGGTTCGACGCCGTGCCGTCGTCGATCATCAGCATGTCGCGATCGCCGGGCGTGGACGCCTGGCCGGGCATGAAGTCGATCACGAAGGTGCCGGCGGCTGCGTTGAACCAGCGCTCGATGCCAGTCATGGACAGATCGTCGGCGTTGCGGGTGGAAGCACCTGGTGCACCAGGCGCCGCAAGCGAAGGCGAGAACGCGAACCCGGATTGCCACAGGCAGCCCGCGCTGAGGCGCAGCGTCACATCGATGGCCTGCCCGGCGCCCGGCGTGCCGAGCACCATGGCCAGGCGGATCCGATCGGCCGTCGCGTTGCTCAGCGTCCGCGAGACGGGAACCACCGCCGTCCGAAGCGAGGCCTCGCCCGTCACCGCCGATATCACCGTCGTGCTGGTCAGGGTGGTGCCGCCCTGCATCTCATTCAGCACGGCGCGGATGGACCAGCCCGCCGGCAGGGCCCCGGCGAGGACGCGCGCGCTGATCTGCCCCGTCCAGGTCTGCCCCTGCGCCGCGGCGACCGTCTGCGCCTCGATGAGGTTCGGGAATCCGCCGCCGGAGGTGGTGCCGACGAAGCGCAGATCGATACAGGGCCAGCCCGCCTCGGTCCCGACCGCGAGCACCTGGACCGCCAGCCCGACCTGCGTCGAGAGGCTCCATCCGGTTCCCAGCGCCCCGCCGGACCCCAGCGTGCCGGCGACGCCCCCCTCCCATCGCGTATTGGAGACGACATTCGTCGCCGTCCCCTCGATCAGCAGCCCCCGCCATGCCAGCGTTGCGGGGTCATGATCCAGGCGTAGTGCATCCACCGCCGCTTCGGTCAGCGCGCCGGCCGCATCGAAGGACCATCCTTTCGTCGCCCGCACCAGGCTGAACAGGTCGGTGAAGCTATAGCTCCGCGTGACGGGCATGCTCAGCCCCGCTCGATCAGGCGCCAGGACTGCGTCCAGCCTGGGAAGGCCGGCCGCACATGCGCGGCATCCGACCCGGGCTGGAACGCCGCACCCCAGATGGACCGCTTGTTGCGCTCCGCCTGGGACAGCGACAGGTCGGGGATCCACAGCGCATCGCGCACCGCACCCAGTCGGCGGCGCATCTCGCGGGCTGGGCCCTCGGCATCAGCACGCGGCATGACCTGCACCTGGAAGGCCGTAAAGCGCGGGTTGAACAGCGCGGGCACGGGGTAGCGCGCCTGCGTGATCGGGTTTACGTCCACCGCGTCGGCAACCACGCGCCCCTCGCTGTACCCATAGGACTGGGCCCGCGTCAGGCGCCACAGCGCGCCGACCGCGATGCACCCGACATCGAAGGTGGGCAGCGCGCCATCCGCCAGCTCCGCCAGCAGGTAGCGGCCGCTGACCGGCCCGGCCGCGCGCACGACGATGACATTGCCGTTGGCCTCATCCCCGGTATCGGCGGCGCCGCCGGCCGTGTCCCACACATCCCCCGTGGCGCCGGTGATGTCGGCGGAGGACAGCCGCACGCGCACCAGCGCGCCCACCGCCGCCGTCGTGCTGATGAAGGCGACGCAGTCCACCGGCCGCGATGCGCCAAGGTCGATCAGCACCGCCGCGCCGCCGCCCGTGCAGCGCATCCGCACGCGCGGCTGGGGATCCAGCAGGTTGCCCACCGGGGCCGTCGCCACCGCCGTCGCGCAGGTGACGGACGCAGCGGACAGCAGCAGGTTGTCGTAGAGGAACGCGCCCGCCATGGATCAGGCCTCCGGCAGAGTGACGACAGTCAGGGTCAGGCGGCGCGCGGCGATCTCCTCCGCCCAGCCGATGACCGACACGCGCACGCCAGCATCGAGGCCCCAGGCCGGATAGGTGACGCGGCCGATGTGGCCGGTCTCGGCCTGGTGCAGGTATCGATCCGTCGTCACCTGGAACAGCCGTGGCCCGGCGGTCAGGAAGTCCCGCCACTTCGTCGCTCGCGCCAGCGCATCCACCTGCGCCCAGTAGAGACCGCGGAAGGCCAGGTCGCGCTGCTGTGCGACGCGCTTCGTCACCGCCACGCTCTCGGATCGCGCCGGGCCGGATTGCTCGCCCCGGAAGCGCTGGCGGTCGGCGGCGGTGACGCTGCCCGCGACGTCGTCGATCGGCGCCCAGTTCGGCCGCCAGCCGACCAGTGCGGCCCGCGGCAGCGGCTTGAACGCGGCCGGCATGGCGAGCGGCCGGCAATCGACGATGTGCATCGCGCCCAGCGTGAACTGGTCGGCATCCTCGGCGAGCGGATCGACCAGGCGCAGCACGCCGCTCCGGCCACCGCACAGCACGGCGCCGCAGCCCGACACGATGCGTTCGGCCGCCTGTGCCACCGTCGCCTCCTCCGGCCCCTGGCACCAGCCGATCTCGCCGGGCAGGTCGGTCTCCGCGAAGGCGAAGGTGGTGGCGTCGAGGTCACCGGCGCCGAGCTGCGGCCCGAGCGACTGCACCAGGCGCTTCAGCACGCCGGCGGTGGAGGAGACATAGCCGCCGACATTGTCGCCGCGCACGTCCACCCGCACCGTGCCGTCGGGCGTGCTGCCCAACTGCACCAGGCCCAGCGAAGCGAAGGCCCGCGCCTGCCCCACGACCGGCGTACCACCCACCAGCGTCTGCACCACGCCGCGGATGCGCACGGCGTCCACGGCCTCGGCCGAGCGCCAATGAAACTGGTACGTCGGCAGCGCGCCGATGCCGACGCCGAGGTCGATGTCGCCGAGCGGCACGGGTTCCACGTTGAAGACCCGCCCCAGCGCCACGGGCTTGGGCTTGTCCTTCAGTTCGTCGCCGCCCTCGCGCCCGCCGGTGCCGAGGTACTTCGTCGGCTGCAGCGGCACCGCCAGGCGTTCCACGACATCGGTCATGCGCAGCGTCCCCGTGCGGTCCATGTTGCGATCGACGCGGCTGGTGATGCCGGTGAAGGCGGCGATCGGGTCGGTGCGGGCGATGGTGTAGACGCCGGTGCGCAGATCCATCCGCAGGCCCAACGCGCGGCCGGCGAGCGGCGTGCCGAGATCCGAGGCCCGCGCATCCTCGACCGGGATCACGCGGATGCTGACGCGCCGCCCATCCGCCGTGCCCCAGCGATCCAGGTCGGCCAGCGCGCCATCGGCATCGGCCAGGCCGATATCGGCGAGCCCGACCGGCAGCACGCCGCCGAGCCCCACCGCATCAACCGCCGATTGGCTGATCTGCACATCGCCCAGCAGGCGCGGTTCCCACAGCGTATCCGCCGGGCTGTCCGTCGAGGCCGAGAGGTAGCCCGCGCTGGCCCAGCGCAGCGTGCCGACGGGCTGCGCCACGGCCAGCGCATCGGGCAGCACCAGCGCAGGCTGGACGCCCGCTGCATCGAACAGCATGCGTCAGTCCTCCACGCCCTGCGCTTCGATCTCGAGCAGGATCACCACGGCGCCGGGCTGCGTCCCCGCGGTCAGCACGGGGCGCACAAGATCGACCGCCTCCACGAAGGCCGCGGGCAGCACGAGGGCCGGCGAGACGCCGGCGGGTTCCAGCATCATGGCGCCAGCAGCGCGCCCGCGCGATCGGCCCCGAACAGCGCTTCGGCGAGCGGATGCACGTCATGCACATAGACCAGCCCGCCTTCGGCATCCTGCCACATCAGCCGCTGGCGGGTGGTCGCCTGCTGCGCGATGAAGCCCTCGAGCGTCGCGAGTTCCACATCCGTGGCACGGCGATAGATCACCGTCTTGGCGATCAGACGCGGCGGTGCCGGGCGGGCGGCCTGCGCGGCTTCCTCGGCGACGCGGGCGGAGATCTCCGCTTCGGTCAACAGGACCTTCTGGCCATTGACCAGGCGGTGCGGCGGTTCGGCCTCGGCCGGTTCGGCGGCCGACTGCTCGATGATCTCGGACATGACGTGCTCCTCAGTCGTATTTCACGAACAGGCCGAAATCGCCGAGGGCGACGTTCCCGGCGGACATCATGAATCGGATGGCGTTGACGTCGATCTGCGACAGGCGATGGCCGCCGACCACCCAGGGCTGCGGGCCGGCGTAGATGCCGCCATTGCCAATGACCATCGAGGCCCCCAACACGGCCGGATATCGAGCCGCCACCGCCCCGGGATTGATCAGGATGCGGCCGCTGGCCTGGTTGCCGGCAGCGGTGTTGTCGATATCCGTGGTCAACCGGATGGCATCGGCGGTGCCGCCATTGCCGGAGACCGCCGCCGCACCCGAGACGTAGATCAGCCCATGCTGGTAGTCGGCCGCGCCAGCATCGAAGGACGCGCCGCCGGCATCGTCGACGCGCAGCTGCAGGAATGATCCATCGGTCGCGGGTCGCACCTGGCGGAAGGTCACCTCGTATTCCGCCCGGGCTACGCCGGTCCAGGTCGGTAGGGTGAAATCCACCGAGGCGCTGCCGGATGCGGAGGCCCGGCCGACGAAGCGCCAGCCCGTGGGGCGCATGGCGCAGCGCCAGGAGACGCCGATGCTGATGATCTCGATGCACTCGCCGGTGAACAGCGGGAAGGACCCCGCCTGGCCTTCCAGCAGCTCCGCGCCGTTCGGGTCGATCCACACGATGGCGTTGTTGGTGCCGTCATTCTTGATGACGAAACCCATGCCAGGCGGAACTGTAGCGATCGCCGGCAGGTCGGCATCCATGTCGGCCGACGGCGTGCAGCGCACGAAGTTGCCGAGGTCGGCGAGCGCCAGCGTCGTGGTGCCGGTGATGTTGTAGTGATACCGGTCGCCCGGCAGGAAATCGAAGAACACGTCGGTGTCACCGGCGCCGAGGCTGACCAGCGCGCCGGCATTGCTCGACGCGACGACAGTGTCGCGCGTCAGCTGGTTCGACCCGTTGAAGGTGCCGTAGCCGACCTCATAGACGCCGGCGCGCGACAGAATGTAGCGCACCTTCACCGAGGAACCGCCGAAGGCCGCGGCAAGGCTGCGGAGCTCAGACGCGGCAGCATTCAGCGTGAGGGTGCCGGTGCCCGTGGTGGACGTGGTCTGCTTGGCGCGGAATGCGGGGATCGGCATCAGGCGGCCTGCCTCTGCATGAGGGTGGTGATGACGGCGTTGAGCCGCGCGATCTCGGTGCGCATGCCCTTCAGTTCGCTGAGCTGGCTGTTGCCCAGCGAATAGATGCGATCGAGCGTCAGGTTCGCCGCCGCCTGGCCTTCCAGGAAGACGCCGAGCCCGACCGGATCGCCACCGAGGCGGCGCACGTCGCGCGAGATATCCGCAACGATGCCGCCGAAGCGTTCAGATGTGCCGAGATAGTCGCGCGCCACGGGCAACACGCTGCGCGCGGCGGCCGTGATGCGGTCCAGGTTCCCTGAGGACTTCGCGTCCTGCAGTACCTTCATCCCCGCCGCGTAGCGCGCGGCGGGCGACAGGCCCCCGAGGCCGCCGACCGTCAGTTCCTCCATGAACCCGCGGCCCGACCCGCCGCTGTCGGCGGCAAGCTGTTCGGCCAGCGACTTCCGCTGCAGATCGAACAGGCTGTTCAGCCGCGTCACCGAGCTCTGGAACAGCTCGCTGTCATCGCCATAGCCGTTGCTGCGCATGAAGTCCTGCAGCTGCGTCAGGCGCTGGCTTGCGGACAGGTCGAACTCGATCCAGGACGCGCGCTGCGCATCGGCCGGGCTGCCGGTCGCGCGCAGTTCATCGACATGCAGGGACGCCAGCGCGTTGTGCACCGAGGTGTCACGGGTGGCGAGCGTCTCGCTGAGCGACTTCTCCCGCGCCGCGACCAGCCCCGCTTCCGCCAGGCCGAGTTCCTGCGCCTTCGCGATCGCGTCGTCATAGACCTTGTTCTGCGCGGCGAGCGCTTCCTGCCAGGCCTTTGCAACATCGGTCGCCTTGCTCAGCGGTTCATAGACGCTGGTGATGAAGGTGGAGGCGCTGGTGAAGTCGTCGCGGCTGCGGATGGCACCCGACCGCAGCGCAGTATTCAGGTTGTCATTCTGCGCGGCGAAGGGCGCGATGACCGACAGATCCTCGAAGGACTGCATCCAGCCCTGCGACAGCGCGGCCTGCAGGGTGGTGTTGCTGGTCGTGAGGTTGTTCCGCACGGCCGACCAGATCTCCGTGGGGCCGAAGACGTTGTGCGACCCGCCATAGCCCTGGCTGCCGAGCTGCGCGCCCTGCAGCCCGTTGAGGTTGACACCAGCCGCGCGCAGCATCGCGTTGATCTGGTCGAGCTGCTGCCGCGTCTGCTGCTGCGACGCGCCGCTATCCCAGCGCTTGCCGCCGGACGCGCCGACGGTCAGGAAGCCGTTGGCGTCGACCGCGACGCCAACGTCGCCGCCCCGGAATTCGGTGGACGGGCCGATCAGGCCGCCGCCGGCGCCGCCGGCGACGCCGCCGATCATCCCGCCGATGACGGTACCCACGCCCGGGAAGATGGCCGTTCCGATCGCAGCACCAGCGACAGCGCCGCCGCCAGCGCCGATCTGGCTATTCGTCCGCTGTGCCGGCGTCCGGGCAATGTAGTTGCCCACCATCGAGCCGCCCATGTAGCCGAGGCCGATGCCCGCACCCCACGCGCCAAGGGACGCGCCGCCGATGGTCATGCCGGCGCTCGGCACCGTGCCCGCGATGGAACCTGCCGTCGGCACTGCCGGGAGGCTCGATATCGCCGGTGCCGTTGAACCGCCGAGCAGGCCGCCAAAGCCGGAGAACCACCCACCGCCGCCCCAGGTGCTGGTGCTGAACAGCGACCCCATCGACTGAAGCTGCCCGAGGCCACCGAAGCCGCCGCCCGACGACACAACACCGCCGGCAGACACCGCAGCGTCGCCAGGCGACACACCGCCGCCGAGGAGGCCGCCAATGCCCGAGAAGCCACCGTTGCCGGTGCCGAGGCCCCCGAGGCCCAACGACTGCACGATGGGTGCAATGATGGGCCGCAGGACCAGTTCTGCGCCGATCCGAGCCAGCGTGGACTTCGCCGTCTTCTCCGCCGTCTCCCACATGCCTTCCCAGGTCTGGCCGTTCCGGTCAGCCAGGTCGAGGAAGCGCTCGGCCCCATAGTCAACGATGCGGTCGGTGACGCGGCGATTGGATTCGATGGTGCGCTCAGCCGCACGCTCGATCTCCTGCTGCCGGCGCTCCTGCTCCCGGTCCCAGTCCGCGGTCTCGCGACGCTCGGCAGCCTCCTGGTCCCGGTGCTGGTCTTGCACCGCGTTCCAGCCGGCCATGAGCTCGGCATCGGGGGCGCTGGACCCGCCGCCACCACCACTACGGCCACCCGTCGAGGGCAGGTCGGGCCCGGCGGGGCTGGCATAGATCACATGCTGCGCCAGGTTTCGGAGGCGCCCCAATTCGTCGATCTCGCCGCCGAGCCGCTGGTATTCGGTCTGCTGGGCCGCGAGGCGCGCACGCAATGCGGTGAGTTCCCGCTCGCGTCGCTCGACGTCCGTGGAGAAGGCACCACGCGAACCAAACACCCCGGCGACCGAGCCGAGACGGGCGCGGGCCTGATCCAAACCCTGCTCTGCCGCCGCGATCTGCCCCTGCGTGAGTTCCGCCTGACGCATGGATTCGGAGCGGCGGTCCATCAGCACGCCGATGTTGCTCTCGGCCGCGGCCAGGCGCGCGTTCCTTGTCACCAGGAACAGCGCCTGCGCCGTCGCCAAGGCCTGTTGCTCAGTCGTGCCCAGGACAGTGTTGAGAGTCTGCAGGCCCTGCTGGTAGGCGTCGCTGGCCGTTTTCGCGGACACCGCGGCGTCACCGGCGGCGCGAATGCCGAGGCCGGCGGCCTGCAGCCCCACTACCACCGCACCGATGATCGTTGCGCCGGTCGCGAAGCGCGCGAAGAGCGTCGAGACGGACGTCTCCGCCGCGGCGGCCGAGCCACCGATACGCCCCGCCGCAGACGCCGCCGAATCCAACACGCCAGCAATCGTCGTCAGGCCCTGCGCCGCCGAACCTGCCCCCAGCCGGTCCAGCACCGCACTGGCCGCCTGTGCGCGCGAGGACAGCGTGCCGAGCTTCTCCCCCACACCTTCCGCCACCGTCGACAGCGTACCGAGCTGCTGCCCCGACGCCGCCGTGCGCTGCCCGAAGCGTTCGGCCGCGCGGCCCGCTTCGTCCAGGACGCGGTTGAAGGCCTCGGCGCCATCGACGCGCAGCGGAATCGGCGGGATGCCGGAACCAGTACCGCTCATGATGACCTCCGGATTGCCTTGCTCAGCCGATCGGCCCAGACGGCCGGCATTTCCTGCGCGACGACACGCGCGACGATCGCCTCGGGATCCAGGCGCTTGCGATAGACCGGCGCCTGCTTCGCGAAGACGAGCACGGGCCGGATGTGACCGCCCGCCCCGCCGATCCGCTGGTAGATGGCGGGCGGCAGGTTGTTCGGCATCAGCTTGCCGCCCGGCAGCTGCCTGGCCGTCGTACCCGGCCAGACCGCGAAATATTCCTCGCGCTTGCGACTGCCCCGGCCTGGCCGCCCCGCCTTGCGGTTGCCGTCGAACCCCTGCCCCGCCCCACCCAGCGCCTCGAGCGCCGAGAGGATCTTCAGCATCTGGCCGCGGGCGATGTTCCCGTTGGCGTCGAGCTGCGCGTACTTCGTCGGCACCAGGTAGAGGACCTGGCCGCCGGCACGGACGCGCTGCAGGCGGCGCTCCGACGCTTTCTGGCGGCGCGGGCCGCCCTGGATCTGCGCCTTCAGGTAGCCCTGGTTCGCACCTTCATGCGCCCCCTTGAACTGCCCTGCGCGGCTCCATTCGTCCGTGCTGCCGCGCCAGACCACGGCGGCCGCCGGGCCAGGCAGGTTCTCAACCCACGCCATGCTATTCAACGCGTAGGCGGTCGGGCGATCGAAGACGCGGCGCATCTCATCCTGGATCGCCCGCACGCCCTTCATGGCGAGGATGTTGACCGTGCGCTGCGCCGCGTCCTGGATCTCCGCGCGCTTCGACCGCAACAGATCCTGGATGGAGCGGGCCGTGCCGGCCGCGTCGAGCGAGACCTTCATTGCCTAGCTCCCCGGCTTGTCGATCTCATCCAGGCGCCGATCGGCGCTATCCAGCACGCTGAAGGCCGCCATCAGCCAGGCCGGCTGGGCGTTGATGCCGCCAGGCTCCGGCAGCAGCGACAGCCCGCCCATGCCGCCGCGGCAGCGCCCCCACAGCCGCACGACGTGCTGGAAGGCACGCGGCACGGTGTGGCGCGGATTGCGGGGCCACTCTTCGTCGCCCACGATGAACAGGCCGCCATCGCGGGCCGTGACGCCGCCCCGGTAACGTTCGGGATTGCGCAGGACCGCGAGGGCGGCCCTCAGTTTTTTTCCGCGCTCGCGTTCGGCCGGATCAGCTGCATCGCGCGGGCGTGCAGCACCACGACGTCGCCGGCCGGCATGGCCTCGACCTCCGCCGCGGAGATCCCCAGGCACAGCGCGACCAGCTGACGCTGTTCGTCCTGCTGCGCCTGCAGGCGGTGCCGGCGCATCGCCTTCAGGGCAGGAACATCGCGCATCGCCCATTCCACACGGGCGCGCCGGCGCCGCGCCGCGACGGCTGCATGTTCGGCCGCCGCCATCTCGCGCCGCACGTCCTCCGGCCAGGTGGAGCGATCACCGCCATGCGCGGCGTAGAGCCCGCTGACCGCATCGTCCGCATCGTCGGCGTCGTTCAACGCGGCCACGTGCGCCGCCTTTTTCTCGTCGGGCAGGTCCGACGCCTCCACCGCCTCGCGCACAGCGTCGACGAAGATGGCGTCGGACGGCACCACGGTCTCGGCGCCGCGGCCGGCGAGATCGCCGACCTGCCCGAAGGTGGGGGCGCGCAGGGTGTAGCTGCGATCGACCCCAGGAATCGGCACGGTGACGGTGTGCGGCAGCGCCGCGACGATGTCATTGGCGGGGATGGTCATGCTGCCCATTCCCCTCAGCGCCGCGGCGCGGCGCGGTCGGCGCCCGGCGTGGCACCGTTGTCGAGCACCACAGGATCGACGGGCAGCACGTCGAGACGCTGCAGATCGTACCAGTGGGAGTCCTTCGCAGCCCCATCGCTGCCGACGCGCGGCGCCACCAGCGCCTGGTGGCAGCCGCTGATATAGGTGACGATGCCGGTCACGACGCCCTCGAAACCGGTGATGCGGTCGCGGACGGTGTGGCCGAGGTCGATCTTGGTCATGATGAATTCTCCTGTCGGGGAGGTGGGCGGCAGGCGCCGACACGCCTGCCGCCCGTGCTGCGCCGGCGCGGCGCATGCCCCGTGGTCGGCGGGGTCTCGGGCCTCAGAAGCAGGCGAGGAACATGCTGGCGTCGCCGGTGTCCGGCTGCAGCGCGATGGCATCGACGCCAAGCTCGGCGCGTTCCTCCGGCTGCAGATCCACGATCTGCGCGGATGGGCTGCAGATCGCGAAGCGGTTGCCCGCGACCTGCCCCCACATCGCCGCCACCGGCATCGGCGTGCCGGCGCGGAACGCTGCGGTGCGCGTCGGGCTGTTGGTGGTGTGGCTGAAGGGATTCGCCCGGATGCGCGGCCCGGCGCCGGTGATGATCGGCACGTCGAAGCCTTCGGCGGCCTCCGGGTTCTCCGGGTAGTAGGTGCGCACGCCCATGTCGAAGGACAGGCCCTCGCACGCCATGTTGGCGCGGTTGAGCTGGCTGACGCCGCCGGCCCAGCGCGGCGCCTGGCGCGTTACCGGCACGAAGCCCGCGGGCGTCGCCGCCGCTTCGTTGTAGGCGCTGACGATGCCGGTCAGGCGGATGACGATGCTGGCCGGACGGCCGGACACCAGCCCGACGCTCCAGCTGCCCTTGCAGCCGAGGATCTTGTGCCGCAGCCCGTCGGCATAGGCGTAGCAGGTGAAGCCGACCTCGAGCGATTCATCGGAGATCGGCCGGTACAGGACGTTGATCGGGACCTGCAGCAGGGACGCGATGGACAGCACCGGGGAATAGGTGCGCGCCAGCGTCATCACCCGCCCGACCGTGTAGTCGAGGATGATGTCCTGCGCGCCGGCGGCGGGGTTGCCGGTGATCAGCACCGGCATGCCGCGATAGGCCTGCGCCGTCGCCGCGAAGGGGACGGCGGCGGTGGCGGTGTTGGCGGAGCCGGCGGTCGCGGCCGTGGGCGCGCCGATGGCGGCGGCGGTCACCACCTCCTCCATGCGGCAAGCGCGCAGCAGCTTGCCCCACTCCGGCGCGTTGCCGGCGGTGCCGCTGCCCGCCATCGGGATGGTCAGCATGATCTCGGCGCGCATCCCGCCCGGGATCGGCGCGGCGTCGTCATAGGCGCCGTTCTCGACCGGATTGCTGGTGCTGTCCTGGATGATGCGGAAGGACGCCTGGCAGGTGACATAGTCGGCCTGGGCGGGCGTGCCGGCGATGGAATCGACGCCGGGCGTGACTTCGGCCTTGAAGGCGACGCGCTTCAGGCGCGTGCGGACGGTCGCGGTCATGGCGGCTTACTCCCCTTCCGCCGCCGGCGCGGCGGCGTCCTGCGGTTCGGCGGCCGGGCCCGCCGTCGCGGCGCCGGGCTGTTCGGCGTCGCCGGCGTCGACCAGGGCCTGCGCCTGCGTCTCGACCAGGTCGAGCAACAGGCCGGCCGCGACAGTGCGGCCCGCGACCTCGCAGGGCCGCAGGGTGCGGATGATCATGTCGGGGTCTCCCGTCAGGTGGTGGTGTAGGGGCCGCCCAGGTCGGGCACGCGGAGGTCGAAGCCGAGGACCATGCTGAAGCCCATGGCGGGCTTCGCGGATTCCTCGGCGGCGTAGCGGATCAGCGAGAAGCTCTCCTCGGTGAGCCAGATGTCCTGCTCGCCGGCCAGATCGATTTCCTGGTTGCAGATGGCCGCGACAACGCGGGCATGCAGGGCCGCGACGGCGGCGCCGAGCGCGGCATCGGTCGCGGCGCGTTCATGGCCTTCGAGCAGGACCTGCATGCGATAGAGCGTGGTACCGGCAGCATCCGACCCCGGCGACTGGTGGTCGCCGTCATGCACCACCAGGCGCGGCAGGATTTCGGTCGAGACATCGACGACAGCGCGGCGGTTCCGTTCCACCGGCACGCCGACAAGCTGCGCGGACAGGCGCGCGGCGATGGCGGCGAAGGCGGCTTCGCGCAGCGGCGTGGGCATGGGTCAGGCCTCGGACAGTGTCAGGCGCCACAGCGCGCGATCGATGTCGGAACGCGGCACCTCGATCGTGAATGTCTCCGCGCCGATCGCCAGCGTATCCCCCCGCTGCGGGTCGGCCGGCAGCGCCGCGATCGGCAACATCACCTCGACCCGCGCCGATGTCGTGCCGCCAACGCCGCCAAAGGCCGCGTCGCCGGTCGGATCGTCCCGGATGACGGTGACGGGGACGCCACCGGGCGGCAGCGGGCGGGACGGTTCCGGGTACCAGGTGGCAGCGACGCCGAATTCCTCCGCATCGAACATGCCGAGCAGGTCGGCGTCGCTTTCCACCGGCATGGATCAGGCCTGCGGCTCGACGGGCTTCTTCTTCGCCGCCGCCCGGGCCGCGGCCTCGGCCGCAGCGGCCTCATCCTCGGTCAGGAGCTTGGCGCGCCCGGCGGTGACGCAGGCGGCTGCGTCCTCCATCGGCATGGTGATGATCTCGCCCGGCGCGCGGTGCTCGCCCTTGTAGAGCAGCGCCTCGGTCACCTGGATGGTGCGGGGCTTCGTGGTGTCGGACATGGTGCGGGCCCTCATGGGTTCGCTGTTGACGGAAGCAGCGGGCGCGGCGGTGATGCCGCCGCGCCCATCGGGGACCAGGACCACCGGATCAGGTGGTCAGGGCGTCGAGCATCGCCGCGAAGGACTGCGGCTTACGCACCGCGACGTCCGCCGTCTGGTAGGCATGCACCCGGATGACGCGGTTCGCCGCCTGGGTGATGTTGTCCACCAGCGTCTCGAGGCCGCCCCACTCGCCGATCAGCAGGTCGCGCCAATTGCCGTAGAAGATCGCCGAGCAGATCCCTGCGCTGGCGCCCTTCGTCAGCGTGCTGCTGACCTGGTTCGACACGCCGGCGGCGTATTCGTTCATCACCGACATGCGGCCGACCGGCGTGGTGCCCGGGATGTTCGTCCCGAAGCCCGGCATGCCGCCCCAGATGAAGACCGGCTGGCCGGCGATGATCGGCGCGCGCTTCAGGCGGCCCCGCACGCGGGTGTTGGTCAGATAGCCGAGGCTGTCGATCGCCGCGTTCTGGTTCGCGACTTGGGTTTCCAGGTCCACGATATTGTCCCAGGTCGGCACCGCGCCGTTGGCGCCGCCGGCGACGGAGCCGATGCCCGCCGTGGCCGCGAGACCGGTCGGCTGATTCGCCGCGCCGGTGCCGTGCAGCGCCGACAGGTCGATGGCCAGCGCGATGACCAGGGCGAGATCCGCGCGCACAAGGCCCTCGATATCCGGCGAGCCCTGCATGAGGAGCTGCCTGGTGAAGTCCTGGATCGCGTGAACGGTCTTCGGCGTCATGCTGACCTGGCTGAAGGTCATGTCGCTTTCGCCAGCAGCGCCCGCTTCAGCCACCCAGCCCGCCGTCGCCGGGCCGGTCTGGCGCGGGATCGCGATGTTGCCCTGCAGTCCGGACAGCACCGTGGCGCCCATCGCGCGCACCATCATCGAATTGCGCAGCAGCTCGATGAAATTCGGCGCGAGCACCGTGGTCTCGACCATCGCGCCGCCAGCGCCGACCGAGCCGGTGGACAGGTCGCGCTGATACCGGCCGTCGGGGCCGATCACCAGGCGCCCGCGCTCGCTGACCCAGTTCGGGATCGGCGCGTTCATGATCTCGAACGGCATGGCGGAACCGTTGCGCAGCTGGAAGCCCGCCTTCGTCAGCGCCTCACCGGCGGCGCGCGATGCCTCGCATTCCAGCGGGGCATAGGCGTCGTTCTTCTCGGCCCGCGCCAGCAGGTACTTCGCCAGGGAGAACTGGCGGACTTCCTTGTCCGTCAGGCCGATCTGCGACGGCGGCGTGACCAGCGGCTTGTCCGCGCCGCGCTGCTCGAGCAGCTCGCCGCGGAACTGCTCGATGGTGATGCCGCGCCCCAGCGCATCCATCGCCTTGTCGCGGGCATTGGCGAGAGCGCCGAGGTCGAGGAAGTCCTTCATCCGCTTGTTCGCGGCGGCGGCGATTTCCTCGGGCGTGGGGGCGCGCGGCGGCGCCGGCTCATTGGTCGGATCCATCCGAACCGTCTCCTTGGGTTTGGGTGCGGGAATGGCCGGCTCGTCCTCGCGCCCCGCGCCGACGGTCATGTCGGCGGGGACGGCGACGAAGCTGACTTCAAGCGGATTCCAGCGGATCGCCCGATAGACCGGCGGCTTGCCCTTCTCCTCCTTCTCCAGGCGGAGCTCGAGCAGCTCGTATCCGACCGAGACGTTGCCGCGGATGCCATCCGCCACGTCCTGCATGATCTCCTCGGCCCGCGTGCTCTTGCTGAAGCGCACGGTTGCACGGGCCTTCCGGTCCGCGCCGAGGGTCACGCTCACCACCACGCCGATCTGGTCGCGCGTGTTGTGGTCCATGAGGAGCGGCGCGGTGCCGCCCCCGATCCATTCCTGGTCCATCTCGCCGGCGGCGTGGCCCAGGATCTCGATGCCCCACCAGCGCTCGACCGGCTCCTCGGAGGAGAAGGCGAGCTCGCAGGTGCGGGCTTCCCGATCGACGGTCGATCGGTCGAAGGTGGCAGCGCGCGCCTGGCGCGCCTGCACGTTCTTCGGCAGGTTCATCTGTCCCTCCGGGTCAGGTAGCGGGCGTGACGGGCTCGGCCGGGCGCGGTGGTGCCGGCGCGGAGGGCTGCATCACCGGCAGGCCCTCCATCTCAGTCTGTTCGCGCTTCAGGTCGGCGACTGTGGTGGAGAAGTCGCCGCCGCGCCGCGCCACGATCTGGGTGCGGGACGCGATGCCGAGCGCCACGGCTTCCTTCGCGGCACCGACCTCATTCTGCGGATCGACCCAATCCCAGCCGCGGCCGATGAAGGTGGGGGCGTGGAACTTCCAGAACTTGCCCGGAGGCAGCCCGCCCAGCGCGTCGGCGATCAGCGCCGACTTCAGCCAGTCCTCAAACAGCGGCAGCAGGAAGCTGTCGATCTCATTGCCCTGCAGCGTTTCCCATTCGTCGCGGTCCTCGAGCTCGGTCGAGCGGAGGGCGGAGTAATTCATGCCGGCCGCGTCGTTCGCGAAGCTGTTGTAGGAGACGCCGACGCAGGCCGCGGCACCGCGCAGCTGGGCCGCGACGAAGTCCTTGAAGGCCTGGTTCGGGTGCTGCGGATCGTAGGGCTGCACCTCGATTCCGGCGGGCAGCAGCTCCCAGCTACCGGCCTCGCTCTGCTGCACCAGGTTGGCCTGGTCGCGCAGATCGGCCGGCACATCGTCCGGGTCCGCACCCTGGGCCAGCTTGTAGAAGCCCATCTTGTCGGCGGCGACGCGCGCCGCGACCAGCTCGGATTCGCTATAGCCGTCCAGCATGGCGAGGCGCCGCAGCGCCGCATCGAACCACGGCACGCCGCGCGCCTGGTCGGGCCAGTCCGACAGAAAGCAGTGGATGATGTCGGCGGCCGGGACGCGGACATACATGCCGGTCGCGGCCCGATAGACGTCATCGCCGGGCAGATTGGTGCGCAAGTGATAGGCGGTCGGGCGCTGGAAGCCGTCGAGCTCCACGCCCATGCGGATCATGTGCCCCTCGGGGAGGCGGTAGCCATAGGCCGTCGAGGCCGACGCGCCGCCGCCGACGGTCAGGTTCTCGTCCAGCAACGTCGGGTCGAGCACCTGCAGCGCGAAGCCGAAGCGGTTCCAGCGTGCGCCGCGCAGCTTGCGCAGCAGGTACTCACCGTCGCGCGCGAGGCCCGTCACCAGCTGCTGGTGCAACATGGTGAAGGACAGCCGGCCCGTGGCGTCGCACACCCCCTTGCGGCACCATTCCGCCCAGCCGGCCTCGATGCGATCGTTCGCGGCTTCGTCCTGCTTCTTCGGGTCGCGTTCGTCCTTCACCCGCATCTGCAGCGTGAAGCCCTGCGGCCCGACGACGTTCCGGCGCAGCATGCGCAGGAAGCCCTTGGAGAAGCCGTCATTCTGCGCCAGCCAGCGCGACCTGGCGCGCAGGATCACCAGCGCCTGGCGGATCTCCCGGTTCGGCGCTGCCGCCGCACCGGCCGGCAGATCCGCGAGAAGGCGCGACGGCGCGGCGCCGAGATACTGCCGCCGGGGCAGGTTGAGCCTGGGCTCGACCCGCTGGCGCTTCGGTTCGGCCTCGATCGCGGGCGCTGTACCGCGCAGCCAGGAACGGATCCCCATGGATCAGCCCCGACCGAAGCGGGTCAGCACGACGCGCGGGCGGCCGGCGCCAGCGGCAAGCGCCTCGGCATTCGCCTCCCGCGCCGCCTCGGCCTTGTAGTAGTCCCGCATCGTCAGCAGTTCGGGGATCGGGATCCGCGTCAGCTCACGCTCCCCGATCTTGTACGACTGTTGATCCTTCGTCGCGCGGCCGGCGAGCAGCGCATTGATCGCTTCCAGGATCTGCGTCGCTTGGCCGCGCAGATCTCCCGTCACCGTGGCGGGATTCGGTTCGACCAGGCAGCCGCCGCGATAGACGGCCCAGCGCTCCGCCCCCTTCGTGACATAGCCGAGCATGGTGCAGGGCACGCCGGCCGCCGGCACGGACAACGCGGCTGTCTGCGCCGCCGTCGCCTCGGCGATGAAACCGGCGCCGTCGGCCGTCGCCGCGATGTTCAGCGCGATGCCTGCACCGACCAGGCGATACGACAGCGCCCAGCCGTCATTCGCCGGATAGGAGGCGGAGGAGTAGCGCCAACGCAGGGTATCGCCGGCCGCGAAGCGGTCGGGCGGCGCATCGGCCGTTGGCATGCGTCTCTCCGTCGGTGTCAGAATGTCCGCGCGAGGCGGCCCATCGGTCGCGCCGCCGGCTTCCACCAGCGGCCCGTTTTTGTCCCAGGTGCCGCCGGGCTGGGCGGCACCGGCGGCTTTGCCGTCACGGCTGGCAGTGGCACCGGCTGCGCGCTGGCGGCGAGATCCACCAGCAGCAGGCCAGCGCGCGGTTTGTGCCAGGCCGCCGGCCTCGCCCAATCCAGGCGCGGCCCGCCGAGCGCGTGCCAGATGGCCAGGTTGTAGACCAGCAGGTCGAAGCTCTCGTTTCGTGCCCGCTGCTTCTCCCAGCCCTTCTTCCCCCGGAATTCGGCGGTGGCCTCT
This sequence comes from Roseomonas sp. SRI_022, assembly GCF_057586215.1. Lineage (NCBI taxonomy): Bacteria > Pseudomonadati > Pseudomonadota > Alphaproteobacteria > Acetobacterales > Roseomonadaceae > Roseomonas > Roseomonas sp. SRI_022. The sequence goes on along the minus strand of NZ_JBYCZL010000007.1, from coordinate 105,951 downwards.
TCCCAGAAGCGCTCGGGCAGCCCCGCAGGCAGACTGATCCAGCCCGGCCCGGGCCGCGTCATGCGCAGCTTCAGGTCGACCTGGTCCTTCAGGACCTCGACGTTCACATGCGTGACGATGATGCCGCGCTTCATGCGCCGGCCGCGCCGATCGGTCTCGATCTTGCGCGGCGTCATCAGCGGCACGTCACGCCGGCCGTCGCCCTTGATCAGCATCACCCGCCGCTGATCTTCACGCTCGAGGCGGTGCCACCAGGCGTAGGCATTGCCGGTGACATTGCCGTCGCCGGTATCGACCGAGATCCGATGCGACCGGAACTCCGAACCATCGACGCCGCGCCAGGCGCGCCGCAGGACCTGCGTCGTCAGCAGGTCCCAGTCTTCGCCGTGGCGTGCGGGCTCGAGCATGCGATCGCCGGCCTCGGTCTGGAAGATCTGCCAGGCGTCGATGACCTGGCTGCGACCATCCGGCCCCCAGGCCACGGATTGGCAATCATAGCGGTTGCCCTGCACGTCGACGGCCGTGGTGACGAAGCCCGCCCAGCCCGGCACCTTGCGCAGCTCGAGATCCTCGCCGCGCTTCTTCAGCTCCTCCGGCTCAAGCGGTGCGGCAGCGCCCAGCACCGACCGATACGGCGCCCCGATGCGCGTGTTCCAGTGCGTGCGGAGCGGTTCTTCGTCCTGCCGCTCCTCGAGCGCCCGCAGCGCCGAGACATACTGTGCCGCCAGGTCGCCCCAGGACCGCTGCCGCGCCGCCAGGCCAGAAAACCAGTACGACGCCACCCGGCTGCGCAGCGGGGAACCGCCAATCGTGCCGTCCGCGGCGATCGTCGCACCCTCCGGCAGCCACACGCCGCGGGCGTTCATCGCGATCTTGTGCCGCTCCTCGATGACGCACCCATGCGGGCAGGTCATGTGAGCCTCGGCTCGGGCCTCTTCCTCGGTCGCCTTCGGTCGCACATGCAGATGCGCCAGCGTCGGCCGCCGGTTCTCATCAAAGCCTGGCGTGAAGTACTCGCCGCAGGACGGGCACGGCCAGTGCCACAGCCGGCGATCGCCGTTGCGCCAGCGGGCGACGATGCCGGATCCGTCCTGCCGCTTCGGGGTCGAGAACACGCCGACTTTCGCGTGCCGCCCGAAGGTGGTGGTGCGGGCCCTGGCGAGCTCGACGGGGTCCCCTTCCCCATCAATGTCATCATCCATGCTGTCGAGTTCATCGATCAGCACCTTCGGCACCGGCCGCGAGGACAGCTGTGCGGAGACCGGCCAGCCAATCGACACGCGGGCGCCATTGCGGAACAGCTTCGACATGCGCTTGTCGTCGCTGCGGTCACCGCCCAGCAGGCCCGCCAGGCGATCCGATGCGTCGAAGGCCTTCTCGACACGGCGCTCGGCGAAGTCGAGGGCGAGGGCCTGCGTCGGCTGGAACACCAGCAGATCGGCGCCGCCCTCGGCCGCCTCATGCACCACCAGGTTCAGCAGGATCTCCGTCTTGCCGAACTGGGCAGGGCCGAGCACCACGACCTCGCCGACGTCGCGCCGCTGGAAGGCGTCCATCGGCTCGGTCAGGTACGGCGCGAAGGTGTTGAGCCAGGGCCCAGAGTAGCCGCCGCCCGGGTTCTTCAGGACCCGCCACTTCTCCGCGCTCTCCGACACGCTGATGCGCCGAGGCGGGCGCAGTGCCGGGAACGCGGCACGGCCGACATCATGCGGCCGTGCGAAACCGGGCAGTCCCTCGCTACGAAGGTGCGGGTGCATCGGCGGTCAGCGTCTCCAGCGCATCCGCCGTGTCATTGAGGGCATCGTCGATCAGCTCGCCGAGGCGCACCTGTTGCGCGTCGGTCAGGCCCATCTCGGGCGCGGCGGTGTCCGGGATCTGGCGCAGCCGCGTCTTCAGCGTGGCCAAGACCTCGGAGAGGTACAGTTTCAGCGGCTCCGCCTCGACCAGCGAGCGGCGGAGCTGCGCGAGTTTCGTGGCGGCAACCTCGGCCTGCAGGGCCTCGGCGCGCTGGCGCGGCGAGAGGGCAGCGTTGCCTTCATCGATCGTCAACGCCTGGCCGCCGAGCAGCTCGAGGCGCAGCTGCGAATCACGCTCGGCCTTCAGGCGGTCGGCGTCTTCCTCGGCCTGGCGCTCGCCATCGCGCCAAGCGGCGACGGCGCGCAGGTCCAGCTTGTAGGCGACGCCGCTGGCGCCCTTCTCGGCGACGGGGCAACCGGTCTCGATCCATTTCCTGACCGTCGGCTGCGAGACGCCGAAGAACGACGCCGCTTCCGCGAGCGATCGCAGGTCAACAGCGTCGGTCATTGCCTAAGCCCTTGAACAACAAGAACAACAACCGAAGCAGGGCAAATGCGCGAGGCAGGTGAACGAAGCGCGGATCGAATTACCGCGCTGGCTGAAGGCCAGGGAGGACCCAAGCCCTAGGGGTGGGGGCCTCGCGCCCTAGCGCTAGTGGCCACCAACCCTAGGGAAACCGCGGCTTTCGCCCTAGCCCTAGTGGGCTGAAACGAAAAGCGCCCGGCGGAGGATTCCGGCCGGGCGCGATTCGCGACGCTGGTGATTTCTGGCAGTGAAACGTGGCGACGGTCAAGCCTCGCGATCGGTCAGCCATCCGGCATACCGACAATACCAGTGCAGGCTGTGCTGGACGCGGCGCTTCACGGTGCGCTGGTCCATGCCGATGGTGTCACCCGCCTGCCGTGGCCCAAAGCCGTCGACGCAGACCAGCAGCGTCAGGTCGGCGAGCGACTTGCGCGGCGTCACCGCGACGCCGCCAGCCCATGCCCGCCATGGGCCGTAGCGGTGCGCGCTGGCGAGGCCGATGGCGATCGGCAGGTCGGCCTCAGCGCCACGATCCAGACGCTCGCCGTAGCTTGCCGAGACGCGCGCCTGGATGCTGCGCACGAAGGCCGCGTAGACCGCCGCGATCTCATGCCCGGCCACCACCTGCTTCGCCGTGAGGATGCCAGCGGCATAGAGCAGCGTCAGTGCATCACGCTGCATGACCCGAGGCTTGCGAGGCGAAGGCACGTCATCACCGGCGGGGCGATGCGGCGCGGCCATGCTCTCCGGCGTGGTGTAGGCGCGGATCTCGATGGCCTGCGTCTCGGGCTCGCCATCCTCATCGACCGGAGGAGGGGCCTTCAGGACCAGCTTCGTCATGCCGCTGTTCCCGTTCCCGATCCTGTTCCCTTCTCTGTTCCCTCTAACCTCTTGATATGAAAGAAAGGGAACAAGGGAACAGAGTATTCAGCCCTCTCTATAGGGAAATACACGGGGAGAGCCCCCTTCAGTTGCTCTATACACGCGCGCACACGTGTTCCCTTGTTCCCTTCCAACCATTTCAATGGCTTGGCCGGAACAAGAGGCGGAACAAGGACGGGAACGGGAACAGCTTCAGTCGTCATCATCCCCCACTCCGAGCAGGACAAGGGGGATCAGCACGCATCGCGACTGCGCGTTCCCCCGGAACTTCACCGCGGTCTTCGGCTCGACGGCCCCTGGCAGCTCACGCAGGGGCCGCTGCCACGCCTTCCCGGTCCATGGCGTGCCGGCGAAGGCCGCCTCGATCACCGGCGCCCCGTTCGCCACCAGCATCCCGGGGTACGGGGCCTCGTGGTAGCGCAGGCCCATGGAGCCCAATCGTCGGATCCAGCGCTTCGCGTCCTGGCCCCGCTCATAATCACCGTCCTTGCCCTTGCCTTCCGCCCACAGGCGGATGGCCGCGACGCCGTCGGTCATGGCCTGCGCGACCGTCAGGCGTTCCCGATCGACCTGCACGACGGAGCCGAGCAGGTGGCGCAGCGCCTGGCGACCCGCATCCTCTTCCTCGGCATCCTCGGCCGAGGTAGTGAAGGCGCCGAGCGGTTCGATCAGCATATCGGCCTCGGCGGGCGTCACCGGATCGTCCTGCGTCAGCGTCTGCCACCCTGCCAGCAGCGAGGCGAGCTGGTCCGCACTGCGCGCCGTGGCGTGCGCACGGATGGCGGCGGAGCGGAGTTGCGCCAGGTTCTCGCGGAAGCGATCGAAGCCCAGCACCAGGCGCGTCAGCAGGCGGGGATAGATGGCCTTGGCGCGCGCCAGCGCCGCATCGAGCTGCCGCTTCTTCGTCTCCGACGTCTCGCCCCGGCGCAGCAGGATCAGCGTGATGCGCGAGGCATCGGCGAGCGACAGGTGCGGCGGGTTGATCGCCGCGAGGAAGAAGGCGCCGGCGACGCGGAACACGTCGACGCCCGACCCCTCCCCCTGCGCGCGCACCACCATGGCACCCTTGCCTGAGCTCGCGCCGCGCATGAGGTTCAGCACCGCCGTCGTCTGCGCCACGGCCGCTTCGTTTTCGTCGAGCGGGATCAGCCCGGCGCGCGCATTGAACAGGCGGCGGATGCCCGGTTCCGACACGTCATCCGACGCCTGGTCGAGGCCGCAGCACATGGCGACGTAGTTCACCAGCGTCGTCTTACCCGACCCCGCCGGGCCCCAGGTGGTCATGTGCGGCCGCCATTCCAGTGCGGCCGAGAGGATCCCGCAGGCGATCATGCCGAGGAGGAGATGCGGCGCCTCATTGGCGATCGCCGGCGCATAGGCCCAGAGGCGGAGATCTTCCTCGATCTGCAGGCACTCCGCGGCGGTCGCCGGTTCCTCCGCCGGCGGTTCGCGCTTCGGCGCGGCGATGTAGATCGCCTTGCCCTGCCGCAGCCCGGGGCGGTGTTCCTTGTCGTCGGCGAAGATCCGCTGGCCACAATGCACGACAAGGCCGCCCTTCCCGTCCGACCAGACGCCATCGCGCCGCAGCTCGGCATCATCGGCGGCCCCGATGCGCGTACAGGCCGAGATCAGGTCGGCACCGCATTCCCGCGCCGACCAGCCGACGGGGATCATCACCATCTTGCCGTCGTCGTCGCGCACCGGCTTTCCGGCGGCGTCGCGCTGCGGGATGTAGTGCGGCCAGCGCTCGCAGAGGAAGCGGTGCGCGACGCGTCCGCCGAACAGGCCTTCGATGATCGCCGCGCTGTGCATGTCCTTGGCGGACAGCGTCGTCTCGAGGCCCGCGGCATCGAGGAAGACGTAGCAGGTGCTGCCGCGCCTGGTGCGCACGCCGAGCGGCACGACGGCGCCGAAGCGCTCGCCGCCATCGCTGGAACTGCTTTCGCCGCCTCCGCCGCCGCGCTTCTTACCGCCCTTCCCTTCCGGGGGTTCGGGGGGCAGCGGTTGGTCGAAGTCGTCAGGCGGATCGTCGTCGCCGTGCAGGCGCACCACGTTGGATGCCATCAGGAGAACAGACCCCCTTGCCGGGGCGGCGGCTTCACCTTCGGCGCGGGCGGTGCGAAGTCCGGCACGAAGAACCCCAGCATCCCGCGACATGGCCGAAACTGCAGCGGACGCGCGTTCCGAATCACGAAGCCATACGGCCCCGAGAACCAGCGCGATCGACTGGCCGTGACGCAATCGACGATCTCTGCTTCGCCCACGATGCCGCCGAGATCGAAGTCGCAGGGTTGCTCGATATCCGGCCAATCCCATTCCTGCGGGTCGAAGTCGAAGCGCTTGCCAGCATGGATGAGCACCGGCCCGCGATACGCGGTTGGCCAGCTCCGATTCTCGACATCCTTGTGCCCGGCAACGATCAGCCAGGCCCAGGGCTGCATGATCGACAGGGCCTTCACTGACATGTCGATCATGCAGCCACTCTCGCTTCCAGCACGTCCGCGTAATCCTTGAATGGAGGCTTCGGCACGCGGACCTCGCTCTGCACCGCCATGGCGCGCTGGCGATCGGCCAGCGTGCGCGCAGCGGCGACGCCGTGCCCTTCCGGGTGGCGCGGCGGTTTCGGCTTGTCGCGATCGGCGAAGATGGTCAGGCGCGCGACCTCGAAGGGCGGATCGAGCGCGGCGAGGATCTCCGCCGCGATGCAGGCCCACACCGGCATGCCTGTCAGCACATACGCGGCAAGCGCCGTCTCGATCCCCTCGGCAACGCCCAGGTGCTCGGCGACCGGGAAGAGGCGAATGGCGCCACCTGGCAGCGGACCCAGCGTCAGCTTCGCCGTCTCGACCCCAAGCTTGCCGAAGCCGCCACCAGGGCGGGGCGCGAGGAAGGTACGATGCACCGCGCGGAACGTGCCGTCCGGCCCATCGATGCGACAGACCATGACCGGATGCAGCGCATCGCCGGTGTCCGGGTGCTTCAGCAACGCTTCCCGAATCACCGCGCCGCATGGGGCGGGGAATGGAAGATGGCGCCCGGCGAGGTAGGATCGCACTGCATCGCCGGCGGGCCGCGCGCGGTCCCATATGCCCCAGGCCGCGCGGCTGCGCTGTTCCGCGTCCCGCTGGCGCTCCATGTCGGGCGAGGAGGCGGTGCGCGGCTTGCGCGCCCAGGGCGCGGCCGCCTTCGCAGCTTCCAGGTCAGTCGAGAGGCCGCATTCCGCCGCGCAGCTCGCCACGGCCTCGGGGAAGGTGCAGCCCTGGTACCGCATGACGAAGCCGACCACGTCGCCATGCGCGCCGCAGCCGAAGCAGTGAAAGTTCCGGCGCGCGGGATGCACCGAGAAGGATGGCGATTTTTCCTGGTGGAAGGGGCAGAGGCCAGCGAGCCAGGCGCCGCGGCGCTTCAGCGCGACGTGCCGGCCGACCACAGTTTCGATCGGCAGCGCGGCGCGGATCTCATCCAGGAAGGCTTCGGGGATCCGCTGCGGCTTGCCGCCTGGCGCCGTCACTTCAGCGCATCCTGCAGCACGGTGACGGCTTCCGCCGCGAATTCCGCGCCGGCGAGGGCGAGCGCGGAGCGGATCGCCGCCTCGAGGCGATCGGCGCGGGGCAGCACGACGCTGCATTGCGGGACCTCGATCGCTTCGATGCGCTGGACGGCGGCGGCGAGAAGCCCGCGTGCGGCGAGCTTGTCCGTCTCCCCTTCCATGGTGCGCAACGTGAAGCGCGCGGCCAGGCGGCCGGTACGCCAACCCTCGGCGAAGCGGTCGGCCTCGACCGCAGTCATGGGTTGCGGGGCGGCGGCGCTCATACGCGGCGCGCCCCGCCGATCGGGAACGGCCACGCCTCGACCTGGCGCTGCGCGTCCGCCTTCGCGTCGTCGGCTGCGGCATAGGTGCTTTGCCCGACGATCTGCGGTTCGATGTCGGCAGGCAGCATGTCCACCATCCAGGCCCAGCCGCCGCGGAACGGGACGACGCGGACGATGCCCTGCGATTCCTCACCGCAGCAGGCAACCCAGCCGTGAGCATCCTGGCGCCAGGTCAGGGTCATTCGCTGTCCTTTCCGTCCGGCTCGCCCAGCAGCACGGCGGCGGCCTGTTCGCAGGCGGCCATCAGTTCCAGGACCTCGCCGGCGATGCGCTGGCGCTCGGCCTTGCTCAGCGTCCCGTCGGCCGTCGCGGCGACGTAGGCCGCGCCGACCTCGGAACTGCCGGTCAGGACCTCGGCGATCGACCGGCCGACGCGGCCTTGCGCGGGCGCGATCGGCAGGAGGCGATGGCCGGCCAGGCGCGCGAGGATTTGGGTGACACGCGGGCCCTTGCCACCGAGCGCTTCCAGATCCGCCACCACATCCACCGGCGGCATGCGGTTGAGCCGATGCGGGTCATAGGTCTCGGCGATCGACGATGCGGAAAGGCGCGAGACGCTGGCCGCAGCATCGACGCCGCCGACGTCTTCGACCAGCAGGCGCATCGCCATCTTCAGCGCGGCGACATCGATGGGAGCGAGGCGAGTTGTCATGCGCCGGAACAGTTCCGGATGCGCACCGCATCACCGCGCGCAAAAGTGTGAGCGAAGGAGAGCACCCCCATGTCGCTGCCCGCCAGGGCGGGACGGGATTGCCACCCGCCCCGCCCCGCTTCCACCCTGCGGCCGTCGCCACCTTCCCCGGGAGGCACAGGAGGAAGCCCGATGTCCGATGAATTCCTGCAGGCACGCGCGCTGCTGATGCAGCCGCTGCTGCGCGCCGTGGCGATGCACATGCACGCCGAAGGGCTGGCGGCGCTGCGGGCGGAGATCTCGGCGCTGCGCGACGCGGCGCGGCGGCGGCGCACGACGCAGGGCGAGGCGATGGCGCAGGCCTGCGAGATGGCGCTGGTCGAGTTGGAGATGGGTCGGTGAAGCGAAGCGGTACAGGAGCTGAAGCGTGGGCCATACACGACTAGGCAGCCTTTCCCGGCAGCATCAGATCGCGCTGGCCTCGGGCCGCCTCGATCACCTCGATCGTGATATGGCGCGTTTCTTCCCGCGCCGCGGCGAGACGCGCCAATACCGGCCAGTAGCGTGCCGGGATTCCATGGCGAGGCCAGTTGCTTATGGCGCTGCGCTTCGCGCCGATCTGCGGCGCTAAGCGGGTGGCGCCCCCGAGGGCCTGGATGATGGAGGTGGCGTCCATGACGTCAGACTGCCAATAACTCTGGCATTTCGCAAGCCCGTCGTTGCCCAACCTGTTGTCAGGCCGGTCGCCAGCCTTTTTGGCACACTCCCTCACATGCCAAAGTCGACCAAAGAGCCCGACGAGCCCAAGAAGCCACCCTCGGAGCTGAAGCTGGCCATCTGCCGACGCCTTCGCGCATTGCAAGCGGAGATGGGCCGCACCCAGGAACAAATGGCAGACTTACTGGGTATCACCCGGCAGAGCTGGTCACACTACATTGGGGCGACAAGTGCAGCCATGCCTGCCGAGGAAGCAATGATAGCGCTGTGTGAGCGCAGCACAGAGTTCGGATTAACGCTCGACTGGATTTATCGAGGAGTAACTACCTGCATGCCAACACGGGCAGCTATTCGGCTGACGGCGAGGCTTCACGGCCTTGATCCGGACCAGGCGGGGGCGTCGGTGCTGGAACTGACGGACCCGACTTAAGCGGAATTCTGTCCGGCCATCTGCATCGCATTGGGGCAATCCCTCCCAGCCATGTGAACACAACTGGAACATGACTCTCCATGCGTGCGACCTTCAAGGATTAGTTCCTAGACGCGTGAGACACAAAACCCGGTAGCAAGATCTCCCGATCGGCACAAATTCGCCCCGCGCCTATGGCTGGGCCAATACTCGGCGCTGTTGCTCGCGCAGAACCTCGTCACTGATCAAACCCTCGCGCCGCAGGCGCCGCGCCTCCTCCAGCGCTTCTCTGCGCCCCTCCGGCGTACTCAGCGCGGCGCTTACCGGGAGGTCGGTCGCAGCAACAGGCCCCGCAGTTCCCAACGGGGGATCGGCGGACGTGATGGCGAGCTGGAAAGAGCCGCCCTGCTCTGGGTTGCTGGCTGCATCAAGCGCAGCGCCAAGGTACCCGAGCATCAGGGCCGATGTGTAGCTCGCACCGCGCACGCCGAGCTCCAGGCGGTAGCGCCCTCCCGATACCGTTTGGAAGCGCGTCGTCCAACGCCCAGGCGCGGTCGGCGTCGAGACAGAGACAGCAGTCATGCCCGCCGGCACGTCAAGCGTCATGCTCTCCCCTCTCCACAAGCCGCCCGCTCGTTGCTCATTCACCGCCACGTTCGCGACGCCGCCCGCGTACATCAAATTCGTGGTGCGCTGGACCGTCACGCGCGCCATCCCGCGTCGGACGTCCGAGGCTGGGTCCGGATCAGGAGCCAAACGTGGCCAAGGGGTCGAGCAGGCGGACAGAATTCCAGCCGCCATAGCCAATAAGGCGAATTTCCTCATGCGGTCCTCCTGCCGAACGGTAACACGCTCGCGAGATTGCCAGAGAACCTAAAAGGCACCACCGCCCACGAGCGCCATCGCCAGGGATTGAATGGCCAAGATTTCTGGCATTTCTTACTTGTGATTGCCAATTTTTCTGGTAATCATCGGCCCCGTCCCCAGCGACGGAGGCGACGCCAGTGCCCAATTCAGAAGCAGCGATGGTCCCGGCCGGGCCGCGGCCCGAAATCGATCCGGCCGTCACCAGCAACGTGCACTTCCAGCTCGGCTACCTGATCGGAGCGGCCGAGAATGCTCTGAAGCAGCTCGAGAGCGGACGCGCCGAACTCGTTAGGCGAAAGCAGCCACTCCCCTGGGATCTGGACGTCTCAATCCGCACGCTTCGGAAGGCGATCGACCAAGCGGAGGGCCGCTGACATGCGCCTCTCCCTCCTCCCCGACCAGCCGCCCGAACCGCCGACCATCGCCGAGCTGCAGTCCCGCCTTGAGGACCTGCCTTACGAGCTGCTCGCGCTCGGCCGCGCCATCCTCAACGCGCCCGGCCTGACGGCGGACTTCCTGCTGTACTTCGCCGACCGTCTGGCCGAGGCGGTCACGGATTGCCGCACCTACACCCGGCCCTTGCTGGACCATGAGGCGGCGACACTGGAATCCCTGGCCGGCATCCTGCGCGACGCCGCCCCGCGCTACCCGCACCCGCCGCGTGTCCCACTGACGGCCATGGAAGCCGAGGCCTCCATTCGCCGCCGCAGCTGGGCCGCCGGCCTTTCGACCGCGGGCGACGCGCCATGAACGCGCGCCGCCGCACCTTCGCGCGGGAACTGGCGGAGGACCTCTTCGCCCTCACCTGCATCCTCGCCCTGTTCGGCGCGCTGACGCTGTGGGGCGTCGGCCTGACGGCGCCGCCGGCATGACCGTCACCCGCAAGGCCCAGGGCGGCCTGTCGTTCCGCGTTGCCATGCGCCCGACCGAACCGCGGCGAGCGCACCCCATCGTCACGCTGGTGCTCGCGCTTGCCGCGTGGGTGCCGGTGCTGGTCGCCATCCACTTCATCGCGAGATCCCTGTCATGACCCTGTCCGGCTGCATGGACGCACCGCTGACCGAGCTGATGCGCGCGGCGGTCCTTCTCTCCGGCTATCCCGAGCTGCGTGCCGCGCAGGAACGCATCGTCATGGCAGCGCAGGCGCTGGATGCGGTGCGCGTCACGATGAAGGGCGTGGAAGACGTCGTGCAACACCGGCGCGCGCACTCGGGCCTGTCCGCGCCGATCGTGAACCTCGATGCCTTCCGCGCTTCGCGCGGTGACGGGGCGGTGCGGCCGTGACAGGCATCGTCCTGACGCAGCAGGCGTTGCACGCGAGCCTCGCGATGATGCGCCGCATGGGTGCGGAGCGCGAGGACAACAACGAGGCCGCCGCCTTCTTCATCGACGCGCTGAACGTGCTGGAGGCGTTGCTCGACCCGCAGCACCAGGCGCCCGCACCGCGCAGGCTGCCCGATTTGTCGATCGAGGCGATGCACGGCACCGGCATTGCCAGCCGCCTCGCGCCGGTCGCCGAGGCCTGGACATGGCCGGCCGACGCCGGCGCCGCTCCGACGCCGGCGGAATCGCAGCCCGACCAGCACGACACGATCGCGGCCGCGGACCCGCCCATCGCCATTCCCCCACTGCCCACCGGGCCAGGAAGCGCAGCGGACACTGCGCGCGGACTACCGGCAGCAGAGGCCCCGGCGCCGACCACGGTGCCCGAGCCCGCTCCTCCGCCAGTCCTGGCGGTGGAGGAGCACCCCCTTCCCGAGGCCGACGATGCCCCCCCCGGTGACGCGCCAGCGGCGGTCATCGAGCCGCCACGCGGTTCCGTTCTCAGCCGCCGCCTGACGGCGGAGCGCGCGGAGATCTTCGGCGCGCTCTGGCGCGACCCGGCACTGACGCTTCGCGAGATCACCGCGCGCCTCAATGCGCTGCCCGGCGACGAGATCCCGAATGCGCCGGCGCTCTACCTGATCGCGGCGCGGCTTGGGCTGCCGAAGCGCACAGCGCTGATCGATATCCCTCCGCGGCCGGTGCGCACCACCGCCACGCTCGCGGAACCGCCACCCGCCGCACCCCCGCGACCCGAACCGCCAGCGATCCCACCCGACGCCCAGGCGGCGATCGCCGACCAGGCGGTGCTGACGAAGCAGGACCGCGTCCGCGAAGGCCTCCGCACCGCGCTGCAGGAGAAGGCGAAGGACATGACCTTCGTGTGCTCCGGCTTGGCGTCACGCCACGGCATGCCGCTGCGCGAGGTGCTGCGACTGCTCAGTGAAGTTCGGAAGGAGACACCCGCATGAGCGAGACCACCGCCCACCCACCCGGCGAATACGCGATCGTCGAGCTGTTCGGCCACACCACGCTGGTGGGCCGCATCGCCGAGGTCGAGCGCTTCGGCGCGAGAATGATGGCGATCGAGCCGCTGTTCCGTGGCGAGCTGCTGCCCGCCGTATTCCATGGTGGTGCGGCGATCTATCGCCTCACGCCGTGCTCGGCCGAGACCGCCTTCAAGAACCAGCCTCGGTCGGAATGGCATCTTCCCGCACCGATCCGCAGCATCGTGCCGCCCGCGATGCTCGAGGCGCCCGTCACCACCATCGACGCCGATGACGATCCCGAACCGGAGGCCGTCGGCAGTGATGGGCTTCCGCTGTGAGTACGACGGCAACAGGGAGCACCGGAATGAGCGAGACCGCCAACCTTCAGTGGTGGTGGGGCGACCACGACGACAGCGAGATCTTCCAAGGTCCGTTCTCCAGCCGCGATGAGGCGATCGCCGCGGCACAGGCCGATCGGTACTCAGGTGAAGACGAGCCGTCCTTCGTCATCTTCACCGCCCGCCTTCGCGTTCCTCGCGATGATTTCTTCACTGCTTCGGATGTGATGGAGCAGTTCGAGGAGCACAACGAGGATTGTTGGGGCGAGGACGGACCGAACGCCCAAGCGGTGTCAAACGACGCGCTGCTTGAGCTTCAGCAAGCGCTGACCGGCGCCTTCGCTGCATGGCGCGCAAAGCACTCGCCATGGCGGCCGTTCATGCTCGACAGCGACAGCGTCGCCAACGGGGAGACAGTGCTGCGGAGGCCGACAGCATGAAGGCCCCGACAAAGGCCAAGCCGAAGGGCAAGGCCACGAAGAAGGCGCCGGCGACGAAGCCGGCCGCGAAGCGCCGCGCGGCGCCGCTCAAGGCATCGCAGCCGAAGACGCGCAAGGCGCCGCAACCCAGCGCAGAAGGTCCCCCGACGGTGAACCCATCCCTCCCCGCGGCATCGCTGCTGATGCTCGCGCTCGACACGCTCGGCATGAACGGCCCCTACCAGCAGCGCCGCACGCCCGCCTCGGCCGAGGCCGATGCCGGGCTGGTCGAGAGCATCAGGATCATGGGAGTGCTGCAGCCCATCCTGGTGCGCTGGGATGATGAGGCGGCGCAGCACCAGGTGGTGGAAGGCCATCGTCGCGTCACCGCCGCGCGTGCGGCGGGACTCGAGGCCATTCCCGCCGTGCAGGTCGCGATGGACGAACGCACCAGCCTCGCCGCCGGCGTCGCCGCGAACACGCAACGCGCACCGCTCGCGCCCGTGGATCTGTGGCGTGCCATCGTGCACCTGCAGGAGAAGGGCTGGACGCTGGACGGGGCGGCGATGGCCCTCGGCACGCCGAAGCGCCTGGCGCGGCAGCTCGACAAGCTGGGCCGCCTGCACCCAGACATGATCGCCGCGATCGGCGGGCACGACATGCCGGAGGAAGACGAGCTCGCGATCATCGCCGGCGCCCCGCACCAGGTGCAGCAGGACGCGCTGAAGCATCCCGACGCCTGGGATGACGATTGGGACCGGGAAGAAGGCACCGGCACGGTGCGCAAGGTGCCGGACTGGTATTCCATCGCGAACCTGTGCCGCGTGCGGCGCATCCCGCAGTCGCGGGCGATCTTCGATACCAGCGTCATCGCCCTGACCTGGGATGAGGATCTCTTCGCCCAGCCCGACGATGCCGACCGCTTCACCACCACGGACATCGCCGGCTTCCTCACCGCGCAGAACGCTGCGCTGGTGGCGAAGACGACGCGCGGCAAGCTACGGTCGGCAGAATGGGACGCCAAGGCGCATGGCCCGCGCCTGCCAGCCGGATGGACGCGCACCTGGGACCCCAAGACGGTTGGTGCGGTGCGCTTCGCCGCGGTGAAGCCGGAGGGCTACGACCTCGGCGTCATCGTCGAGACGATTGCGGTGCCGCCGCCGGAGCCGGTGGGGAAGAAGGGCAGCGCCGGCGCCGCGCGCAAGGAATCGGCGGTCGAATCCCATCCGGCGCAAAGCACCGGCGACGATGCGCAGGACGCTGATCCCGATAGCGAAGGCAGCAACGCCGATTCAGATCAGGATTCTACCGATCATGTTCCGACCACCCCGGCCCCGCCCAAGCCGGGCCGAGGCCCGCTGACCGAGAAGGGGCGCATCCTGGTGGCGGCGGCGAAGACCGCCGGCATCCGCTGCGCACTACGGGATCGGCTGGACCATTCACCGACAGATCTGCTGATCGTGCTGGTGCTGGCGCTCGCCGGTGACAACGTCTCGGTGCTAGGCGATCCGGCATCCCCGCATCGCCTCGCCACCTTTCACGACCTGGTGGCGCGGATGGTGGATGAGGACGGCGCGGTCATCGACGGCTTGGTCTTCGCCGATGTCCTGAAGATCGCCGCCGAGGCTGCGGCCCGCATGATCGTATGCGGCCCGACCGGCGGCAACGGCAACGTCAGTGGCGCCGCGGCCGAATGGATCGGCGCGATGCTCGATGCCGACCGCAGCATGCCGCGGCTCGACACGGCGGAGATCCTCGCCACGGTCTCCGGCGACGCGCTGAAGGCCGCGGACATCGCTGCAGGCGGCACAGGCAAGGGCACCAGCAAGGCCATCCGCGAGCGCCTGGCCAGCAACACCGAGGGCCTGACGCTGCCCGGCAGCGCCTTCGGCGCACCAGGGCCGGTGCGCGCCGAACGCGCGCCGGACGGCCATGTCGGCCCCTTCCCCTGCGACGGGTGCAGCGACCCTGAATACTGCTGCGTCGAGGCGCTGTGCGAACGCGCGGAGGACGGCGGCGATGAATGATGCAGAGCAGCTTGCGATGGCCCAGCAGGGCCCCGCAGTCATCATGGTGCCGCGGGAGGCGATGGAGCGCCTCCTGTCGCGCTCGCTGCGACTGACCGCTGCCTTTGGCGGCTACAGCGAGGCCACGACGCTCGAGCACCTCCTTGCCGAGGTCGGCATCGAGGTGGCGCGGGCGGAATCGGTCTGGCCGCCGATGCACTCCGCGCACGAAGGCTACGCCGTCATCCTCGAGGAGCTTGACGAGCTCAAGGAGCATGTCTGGGAAAACCAGAAGCGCCGGGACGCCGCAGCGATGCGGAAGGAGGCGGTGCAGCTCGCCGCCATGGCGCTGCGCTTCCTGCGCGACATCGGCGATGGCGGGAGGGAGCGCGCATGAGCTCCGTCACCTGCCCCATCTGCCACTACGATGCACCGATCTGGATCGGGGACCCTCCGACCGGATGCTTGGAAGGGAACGCGCCAACGCTGTGCCGGCAATCCGCCGACCGACTGCGCGCCGAGGCCATGCGACGGCGCCTCGCCCCCGAGGCCTTCCTCGACAACCGCATCAGACAGGGCGCTGCCCCGAACGGCCGGCCCTGGGTTGTCTATGCGAACGACAAACTCGCGGCCGCCGGCGTCGACTGGAACAGCGGCCTGTTGCGTGACGAGAAGCGGCCCTGCGCACCGATCGAGTATCCGGATGACTGACGCCCCCTCCCGCATCCAGCGCAGCCGCAAGAAGGGCTGGCGCATGCCGGCCGGCGCTGTCTACGTCGGCCGCCCGTCGAAATGGGGCAACCCGTGGAAGGCCGAGCTGGTGGACGGCGTCGGCTGGTGCTGCACCGACACGCGCATCGATATGTGCGCCGAAGCGCGAAACCCCGCCGACGCCCACGAGGTCGCCACCTATCGCTTCCGAGCATGGCTTGCGCAGCAGCCCGAGCTGATCGCAGCCGTGCGCGCCGAGCTGCGCGGCAAGACGCTGTGCTGCTGGTGCCCGCCGCACCTGGCCTGCCACGCGGACGTGCTGCTCGAGATCGCCAATGCCTGACGGCTCCCGCCTCCCCGATTGGCCCGCCGCCATGCGTGCCGAACGCGCGGCGGCCTACCTCGATGTCAGCGGCACCTATTTCCGCCAGCACATCGCGCCTGACCTTCACCCCATCCGCCGCGGTAAGGGCTTGATCCTCTACCCACGCCGGCAGCTCGACGCCTGGCTTGACCAGCAGGAAGGCGCGGCCGCACCCTCGGCCCTCACCACCCCGGATGACCCGGATGCGGACAATCCCTGGCTGTCGCCGTGACGACAATTAGGCTGCGCCACATCTCCCGCTTCCGGGACCGGCACGGCCACCTGCGGCATTACCTGCGCATCCCAGGCCGGAAGGCGGTCGCGCTGCCCGGCCAGCCTGGATCCCCCGAATTCATCGCGGCCTACAACGCCGAGGCCGAGGCCGCCGCGAAGGTCGCCCCCACCCCCGCCAGCCGGGTCGCGCCGGGCAGCCTCGATGCGCTGGCGATCAGCTACTACCAGTCGGCACAGTTCCTGGCGCTGCGCGCCTCCACCCAGGCCGATTATCGCCGGCAGGTCGAGGAGATGCGCGGAAAGGACGGCGCGAATCCGATCGCGCGGCTGACGCCGAAGGCCGTCGCGCACCTGCTGTCGGGCAAGGCTCGCTCCGCCTACAACCATCGCCTGCGGATGTTGCGCCTGCTTGTGGCCCACGCGATCGATCTCGGCTGGATCACCACCGACCCGACGCACGGCATGAAGCGCGTGCGGTTCAAGACGGTCGGCTACCCGACCTGGAACGAAGATCAGATTGCCGCCTATGAGGCGAAGCACCCGCCCGGCACCCGCGAACGCCTGGCGCTGTTCCTGCTGCTCTACACTGGCCAGCGGCGCAGCGACGTGGTTCGCATGGGTCGCCAGCACCTGACGGATATCCAGCGGGAGGACGGCACGCGGATCCCCGCCATCTGGGTGAAGCAAGTGAAGACGGAAGCCGAGCTGAAGATCCCGCTGCATCCGACGCTGGCCGAGGAACTGATTCGCATACCCGCCGGTCAGCTGCTGTTCCTGCAAACCGAAGAACGCGGCCGCACCAAGGGCTTCACCTCCGGCGGGTTCTACAATCGGTTTATCGAATGGGCGCGCGAGGCCGGGATCCCCCCCGGCTTGGCGCCGCACGGCCTGCGCAAGGCGTGCTGCAGGCGGATGGCCGAGGCCGGCGCGACCACGCACCAGATCGCCGCGGTGACCGGACATCGGAATTTGCGCGAGGTCGAGACCTATACCCGGGCGGCCGAACAGGCTCGCATGGCGGCCCAGGGGATGGATCGAATAGGGGGTGCCGTTTCCAACCCGGCGCTGGTGGAACTTCCAACCCGACTCAAGATTGGCGGCTAACCGCCATCGGGAAAGAAGGGTGGGGCGACCAACGGGACTCGAACCCGTGACATCCAAGACCACAACCTGGCGCTCTACCAACTGAGCTATGGCCGCCACCGAGGGGGCGGGAGATACGGCCGCGACCCCTCTCCCGTCAACCGTGCCCGCACATGCATGGCTGCCCTGCGTGCCGGCGAGCATTGCGGAACTGCGCCGTAACGACATGTAACCGCGACACAGCGGAGCCCTCCCGTGAGCCTCTCCTCCACCGCGTCCCGCGCCGCGCTGCCGGCCGGCATCCTGATCGCCTGCGCCGTCGGCGGCGCGATGCTCGCCATGGGGCTGCGGCAATCCTTCGGCCTGTTCCTCGCCCCGATGACCGAGGCCCATGCCTGGACGGCCTCGGGCTTTGCCTTCGCCATCGCGCTGCAGGTGCTGCTGAACGGCGTCTCCCAGCCGCTGACGGGCCAGCTCGCGGACCGCTTCGGCGGGCGCAACGTCATCATCGGCGGTGCGCTGCTCTATGCCGTGGGCATTCTCGGCATGGCGCTGTCGGACGGGCTGCCGCTGTTCACCGTCTTCGCGGGCATCGTCATGGGGGTGGCGGTCTCGGCGGCGGGGATGCCGACCATCATCGCCTCCCTCACCCGCCTGCTGCCGGAGAACATGCGCGGCCGGGCGGTCGGGCTTGGCACGGCGGGGTCATCGGCGGGACAGTTCCTGGTGGTGCCGCTGGCCGGCCTCGCCATCCAAGGCTTCGGCTGGCAGGCGGCGCTGATGGCCATGGCGGGGGCGGCGCTGCTGATGATCCCGCTCGCCCTGCCGCTGTCGGACAGGCCCGCGCCGGTCGCGGCGGCGGCCGATTCGGAAACCGCCGGCGCGGCGCTGTCCCGCGCCTTCCGCGACAGGTCCTTCTGGTGCCTGTTCTTCGGTTTCTTCGTCTGCGGCGTGCATGTCTCCTTCCTGACCGTGCATCTGCCGGGCTTCGTGCATTCCTGCGGCCTGCCGCTCTATGTCGGCGCCGGGGCGATCTCGGTGATCGGGCTGTTCAACATCGGCGGGTCGCTGCTGTCGGGCGAACTGACGCAGCGGTGGCGCCGGCGGGAATTGCTGGTGGGCATCTACGCCGCGCGCGGGGTGCTGATGGCCGGCTTCATGATGGTGGAGAAGACCACCGCCTCGGTCATGATCTTCTCGGCGCTGATGGGCATCCTGTGGCTGTCCACCGTGCCGCCGACCGTTGCACTTTGCGCGCGCAACTGGGGCACGCGCTGGCTCGCGACGATCTTCGGCATCGTCTTCCTCGGCCACCAGCTTGGCGGCTTCACCGGGGCCTTCCTGGGCGGGCTGGTGTTCGACCGCACAGGGTCATACGACCTGATGTGGGTGTTCGGCATCCTGGTCGCGGCCTTCGCGGCGCTGATCCACATCCCCGTGCGCGACGGCCCGAAGCTGGCGCCTGCGGCCGCCTGATCCGGACCGGCTTGCCGCGACCCCGCGCGACAGGCCATACCGCCAGTCCGCGCCGGAAGGAGCACGCCCATGCGTCGAATTGCCCGCAGCCTGATCCTGGCCGCCCCGTTGATTGCCACCGGCGCGGTGGCGCAGCGCGCCCCGGCGCCGGCGCCGGCCCCCGCTCCGGCGGCCCCGGCACCCGCTGCTCCTGCCCCGGCGCGCACCCCGGCACCGATCCCGCATGAATGGCTGTTCGGGTCCTGGACCGGCGGCATGTACCCGCCGGGCGACACCGAGGGGCCGCGCTGCCTCGCCCAGCCGACGGTGATCTTCACGCGGGACGTGGTGATGCGCAGCGGCATCCTCGACCCCGCCTATCGCCAGCGCTTCGTTGAGACGGTGGCGACGCGCCCCGGTGCGACGACCTTCCGCTTCATCCCCGCCGCCCCGGCCGGCAGCCGCCTGCCGTCGGAGATCGGCTTCGGCTGCCCGGACGGCCCCGATGCGCTCGAGGTCGAGCAGCTCGGCCCAGACGAGATCGCCTTTCCCAACTGCCGCGAGATGCCGTCCCCGCTGCGCCGCTGCGGCAGCCCCAACCGGTGAGCCAGCCCCGGCGCATCGCCCTGATCCACGCGCTGCGGCATTCCCCGCCGCCGATCGAGGCCGGTTTCGCCCGGCTCTGGCCCGGCCAGGTCCTGATGAACCTGCTGGATGACAGCCTGTCGGCCGATCTTGCGCGCGAGGGCACGCTGACGCCGCGCATGACCGAACGCTTCCTGACGCTCGCGCGCTATGCCGCCGGGACAGGGGCGGATGCCATCCTGTTCACCTGTTCCGCCTTCGGCCCCTGCATCGAGGCCTGCGCCGCGGAGCTCGCGCCCATCCCGGTGCTGAAGCCGAATGAGGCGATGATCGAGGAGGCGGTGACGAAGGGAAAGCGCATCGGCCTGCTGGTGACCTTCCCCGGCACCATCCCGTCCATGACCCCGGAATTCCCCAGCGGCATCACCGTGGTGCCCAAGGTCGCGGAGGGCGGGCTCGCCGCGCTCGATGCCGGCGACACCGCGACGCATGACCGCCTGGCGGCCGAGGCCGCGAAGGACCTGGCTGATTGCGACGCCATCGCGCTCGGTCAGTTCAGCCTGGCGCGGGCGAAATCGCTGGTGGAACAGGCGACGGGCAAGCCGGTGCTGACCACGCCGGACAGCGCGGTGCTGAAGCTCAAGCGCCTGCTCGGCGGCTAGAGACGTTTTCGCGAGCATCTTCACCCGATCAGGTGATGCCACCTGATCGGGCGCTGCTCTGACGTGGCGCATTTATCACTTTAGGCTTTTACGCCTTTATCCGCAGCATCGCTGCCCGACGGCCGGGTGACGCTACGGACGCTTCCCCCAGGGTGAGGAAGCGCCCCCGCCCGTCCCCTGCGCCGGCCCTTGCCACCACGGCGTCGCCGCCGCGCCGCGCGGCGCGACGCGCACCGTCTCGTCGGCGGCATCCTGCTGCGCCCAAGGCGGCGTCTCGCCTTCAGCCTCGGGGGCCGCACGTTCGATCGGCCCCGGGTCGCGCCCACCGGCGAACTTCACCAGAGCCGCGACGCGGGCCCCGATCGGGGGATGCGTCGCCATCAGCGAGGACAGCGCATTGTCCCCCGCATCCTCGAGGAACAGCGCGCGGACCTGGGGCGAGACCTCGGGCATGTCGGCATGGCCTTCGACCTTGCGCAGTGCGGTTATCATCGCATCGGGGTCGGAGGTCAGTTCCACCGCCCCCGCATCGGCGAGGAATTCCCGGTTCCGCGACAGCGCCATGCGCAGCACGGTGGCGAGGCCCCAGGCGAGCGCGATCAGCAGCACGCCGATGAGCGCGGCCCAGCCGCTGCTGCGGCTATCCGTGCGCACGCGCCAGCCGCCGCCATCGTCGCTCGAGGTCTGCCGGTCGTGGCGCGCGACGCGGCGCGTGCGCGTCATCATGTCGAAGCCCAGTGAGATGATGCCGACGAAGACCGCCGCGATCAGCCCCAGCCGCGCATCACCATTGCGGATGTGGCTGAGTTCATGCGCCAGCACCGCGGCGAGTTCGCGATCATCGAGCGCATTCATCAGCCCGCGCGTGACGGTGACCGAACCGGTCTCGCGCGACAGGCCGGCGGCATAGGCGTTCATCGCCTCCGTCTCGATGACCGCCAGGCGCGGCATGCGCATGCCGCGCGAGATGCAGAGATTCTCGAGCAGGTTCCACAGCCGCGGTTCATCGGCGCGCGTCACCGGATGCGCGCCGGTCGCCCAGTCGAGGATGCGGTCATGCGCAGCCCAGGCGATGGCGAACCAGATGATCGCGGCACCCCAGGCCATGACATAGACGCCGGGCAGGTTGCGCACCGCATTGGTGAAGGCGCGGCCGAGGTCGCGCTGTTCCGAGCCGAAGATCAGCCCGAGGCCGAGCGCCATGACCGCAAGCAGCAGCGGGAACCCCGCCAGCAGCAGCATCGACCGCCAGGCGGTGTTCCACGCGTGGGTGCGCAGGCCGAAGGCCTGCATGGCGGTGGCCTCCTAGAGCAGATCGCGATCAGGCGGCATCGCCTGATCGCGTGAAGATGCTCGAAAAAACGAAGGTCTGGCGTGGCGTTCGTGAGCCATGGCGAACCTCCGCCGCGCTAGAACTTCACCTGGGGTGCGACCTGCACCACGGCACGTTCCGCTTCCGGGATCTCGAAGAAGCCGCGCTGCTGGAAGCCCATCGAGCGCGCGAAGAACACCGCCGGGACGCTTTCCGTCATCGCGTTGTACTCGGCGACCGACGAATTGTAGAAACGCCGCGCCGCGGCGATCTTGTTCTCGATGTCGGACAGTTCCGACTGCAGCGACAGGAAGTTCTGGTTCGCCTTGAGGTCCGGGTAAGCCTCCGACAGCGCGAACAACCGGCCGAGCGCCGCACCCAGCGCACCTTCCGCCGGCCCCGCCGCAGCCGGTCCCTGCGCCTGGGCGGTGACGGCGGCGTTGCGCGCCTGGATCACCGCGTCGAGCGTCGTCTTCTCATGCGCGGCGTAGCCCTTCACGGTCTCGACCAGGTTCGGGATCAGGTCGTGCCGCTGCTTGAGCTGCACATCGACATCCGACCAGGACTGGCCGGTCACCTGCCGCAGCGTGACCAGGCGGTTATAGACGATCACCAGCCAGACGATGACCACCGCGATGATGCCCAGGATTGCCCAAACCATGCCTCGCGGCTCCCATGACGTGGCACATGACGCGCCAGGGCGCCCTGTGGGCACCCGACGATCCGATACGTGAGATTAGAGACCCTGCGCGGCGGCGCCAGCCCAGCGATGTGATTAATTACACAAACTCGTGTTTCACAGACTCGTGTTTTGTAGAATTGGATCAATTGTTAGACTTTTACGAACCGTTATCGCTTAACGAAACGGCGCTGTGAACCCAAAACGGTCCGCAAACCATGCCCCCCCCTGGTCCGCGATGCCCGCCGCGCCCCTGCGGCACAGCCACCCCATCCCTCCCGCGGCCTGGGCGCCGGGGTGTGGCGGCGACCGAATTCGCCATCATCTCGATCCCGTTCTTCGTGATCCTCATCGGCGTCATGGAAACGGCCTGGCAACTGGCCACCGGGGCGGCGCTCGACCACGCGGCGCTGCGGGCCAGCCGCTACGGCATCACCGGCAGCAATTCACCGCCGGCGTGGCAGACCAGCGGCCAGGAGAACGTGCCGACCTGCCGGTCGCGGAATATTCCCTGGCTGGTGACGCGCTCGACCGGCGGTCTGCTGAAGGCGGACAACCTGACGGTCACCACCGCGACCTGGTCGAGCGTGGCCAATACCGGGACAGGCACC
The DNA here is from genome assembly GCF_057586215.1 of Roseomonas sp. SRI_022. Classification (NCBI taxonomy): domain Bacteria; kingdom Pseudomonadati; phylum Pseudomonadota; class Alphaproteobacteria; order Acetobacterales; family Roseomonadaceae; genus Roseomonas; species Roseomonas sp. SRI_022. Next base: position 83,479 of record NZ_JBYCZL010000007.1, on the reverse strand, counting down.
GGCACGGCGGGCGCGGGCACGGGTGGTGAGATCACCTCCTATACCCTGACCTATCGGCAGCCCTTCATCACCGGCCTCGTCGCCTCGAGGTTGTTCGGCGGCAATACCTTCACGCATCAGGCCTTCCTGATCGTCAAGAACGAGCCCTTCGAAAATGCGACCTGCTAGCCCGCGCGCGCTTGGCCGCCGCGGTCTCGTCGCAACCGAATTCGCGCTGATGGTGCCGCTGTTCTTCCTGGTGGCCCTCGCCACCGCGGACCTGGTCCGCGTGTTCCGCGCACAGCTGCGCACCGAGACGATCGCCGTACAGATCGGCCAGATCGTGTCGCAATGCAGGATCATCACCGCCGGCGACGTCACCAATTTCTGGACCCAGGCGCAGCGCATCGCCGGCAGCGTCATCGACGTGAACAGCGCGACCGGCGGGGCGATGGTGATCAGCGCCGTCGCCCGCCGTGTCGACGGTTCCGGCAACCCGATCGGCAATACCCTGTCCTGGCAAAGGCGCACCGGCAACACCAACCACAATACCCGCCTGCGCACATCGGCGGCGGGCACCGCCGCGACCATCTCCGACAGTTTCATCGTCCCCGCCGGCCAGACCCTGATGGTCACCGAGGTGTTCTCCTTCGTCCGGCCCTGGGTCTTGAGCGCCGGGCTGATCGGCACCGCGCTGGACGCGGTTGCCTACGGCACGACGCTGTTCCTGACCCGCGCCCCGCAGCCGACCACGCTGCAGACCGAACCCTCCGCCAGCCAGACAGCGAATTGCACGGCATGACAACGAAGCTGAACCGCCGCGGCGCCATCGCCGTGATCACTGCCGTGATCATGATCCCGGTTGTCGGCTTCGCCGGCCTGGCCATCGACCTCACCCGCATCTGGCTGGTGAATGCGCGGCTGAAGACGGCGGTCGACGCTGCAAGCCTGATCGCGGCGCGCACCATCACGAGCGGCACGCGCGATGCCGACACGCGGGCCCTGTTCCAGGCGAATTTCAGCCAGAACGGCAGATGGCCGAACTACCTCGGCTCGGCGCTGATCGCGTCCACGCCGCCCCAGCCCGTGATCGAGCCGGTCCCCGGCAGCGAGACGCGCATCCGCGTCACGGCGACGGCCACGCTGAACACCACGCTGTTCGGCGTCATCAGCCGGCAGACGACGACGCTGCAAGAGACAACGGTGGCGGAACGTGGCGGCGTCGGCCTCGAACTTGCGGTGGCGATCGACCAGACATCCTCGATGCGGGATCCCGCCGCGGGCTTCGACAGCAAGCTCGAAGCCGCGCAATCGGCGGTCCAGACCATGCTCCGCCAGATCTACGGCGATACCAACGACACCGCGCGGAACGTGTACGTCTCGGTGGTGCCCTTCGCGCGCACCTTCAATTTCGGCACGTCCTACACCGGTTTCCTCAACACGGCAGGCATGCCGGCGGAGTGGAACGTCAACAACTGGACCGGTTGCGTCGAAGCGCGCCGCGGCGGCGAGGACATCACCGACATCGCGCCGACGACATTGGCCGGACGGTTCCGGCCCTACTTCTACCCGAACACCTATCGCCGCGTCGGCTGGGCGACCGTTGCCGCCTCCGGTTCCGGAGGCAACGCCGTCCCGGCCTCGCCGACCGATGCCGTGGTCACCCACGGGGACACGCGGAACGCGACCATCTGGTCCACCCTGACTGGCGCGGCGCCCTATGCCGGTGCCGGCGCCTGCACCACGGCCAATGCCTATGCCGCCACGACGGTGAACCTCTACGCATCGCAGGGTGCGAACAGCACCACCCCCTACACGCTGCGCTTCTGCCGTGGCGACAACGACTTCGGCAATCCGAGCCTTTCCACCTCCACCAGCAACGCCAACTACAACTCCTTCTACGCCGCGCTGCGGAACCTCGAGGGCTTCAGCGGCATCGGCCATACGGCCACCTCCGCGGCCGGGCCCAACATGCTCTGCGCCATGAGCCCGATCCTGCCTCTCACCGCGAGCCGTTCGACCGTCATGGCGGCAGTCAACGCAATCCAGGCCCCGGCCCGAAGCGGCGGCACCACCGCCGTCGCCGGCATGCAGGGCGCCTGGTACACGCTGAGCCCGAATTGGCGCGGTTCCTGGCAGGGCCTGCCGACCAGCCCCGACCATGGCGCCCTGCCGCTGGCCTACAACACGCGCAACATGATGAAGGCCGTCGTCATCCTGACCGATGGCGACAACAACTGGCAGTGCCCGTATTCGGCGGCACCGGGCAGTACGTCCTCGGCCTGCCTGACCGCGACCGTGCGCGCCGCACCGCCAGGCGGCGGCCCCCGGTCGAATGGGGTCGAGATGCTCTACAACGCGTATGGGCGCACGGCGGACTGGAATGCGAATTTCGGGTCTGCGTTGGACTTCACGGCCTCGCCGACCCAGGCCGCCGCCGACAGCCGCCTCGACAGCCGGTTCGCCGCGATCTGCGATGCCATGAAGCGCGACCCCGCCACCGGCGTCCTCAGCACCAACCCGGTCGAACACCGCGTCCAGATCTACGTGGTGGGCTTCGAGATCCGGAACCCGACGGCCGGCAATGCGACAAGCGTCCTCAACATGCTTCAGACCTGCGCGAGCAGCACGAGCAGGCCCTACTTCATCGAGGCCCAGTCCGCTGCGGACCTTGATGGCGCCTTCAACGAAATCGGCACCGCGCTGAGCAGCCTGCGGATGATCGAATAGGCGGGGCGGCGCGCGTCGCACCTGACCAAACGGCGCGGAGGATCCCCGCGCCGTTTGCCGTTCAGGCCAGCCCCTTGCGCCTGACGTTTCGCCGGACCCGCTTCTGCGCCGGGCGCATCGCCGCGGCGATCACGGCGTCGGGGAAGGCGCCCTGCGCCATGGCAAGCCCCGCCGCCGCCGCGCCGGCCGAGAAGGCGGCGTGCTTTTCCATCGCCATGCGGGCCAGGGCGGGACCGGCCATGTGCGGCTCCGCCCACAGCGCGAAGCTGCGGCGGAGCATCACGGCATGCGCCTCGGTCAGGAAGCGCCAGGCGTCGAACGGATTCAAAGAGCCGCCAGCACGGCCTCGGCCTTGCTGACCTCGAAGGCACCGGGCGCTTCGATGGCGATATGCGTCACCTTGCCGTCCTTCGCCACCAGGGCGAAGCGCTGGGCGCGCACGCCGAGGCCGCGCGCCGTCAGGTCGAATTCAAGGCCCATCGCCTTGGTGAAGGCGGCCGAGCCGTCGGCGATCATGGCGACCTGGTCGGTGATGCCCTGGTCCTTGGCCCAGGCGCCCATGACGAAGGCGTCGTTCACCGCCATGCAGGCGATCACGTCCACGCCCTTGGCCTTCAGCGCATCGGCCTGCTGCACGAAGCCGGGAAGGTGCTTGGCCGAACAGGTCGGCGTGAAGGCGCCGGGCACGCCGAACAGGGCGACGGTGCGGCCCTTGAAGAATTCACCGGTGTCCACTTCTTTCGGGCCTTCGGCCGTGGCCTGCATCACCTTCACGGCCGGAATCGCATCACCCACGCTGATCGGCATGTCGTCCTCCTCGTTGCCCGGTCGGATGTAGCCTGACCCATGCGGGCTGTCATCGGGTTGCCAAGTCTTGCGCAGCCGGCCGGCGGGCGCCAGATGGCAGTCATGGCCTCCTCCTCCGGACCGTCGGCCGACACCGACGGCACCTTCCTGACCGGGCACCTGCTGATCGCGATGCCCGGCATGCAGGATCCGCGCTTCGACCACACGGTCGTCTGCCTCTGCGCGCATTCGGCCGACGGGGCGATGGGGCTGGTGGTCAACCGGCCGCTGCCGGGCATGGTGTTCGATGACCTGCTGCGTCAGCTGAATGTCGAACCGCTGCCGCCGCAGCGGCGCATCCGCATGCTGGATGGCGGCCCGGTCGAGAATGGCCGCGGCTTCGTGCTGCACAGCGACGACTGGTCCACCGATGGCAGCCTGCCGGTGATGAACGGCCTGACGCTGACGGCCAGCGTGGACATCCTGAAGGCGATCGCCGCCGGCGGGGGACCGAAGGATTGCGTGCTGGCGCTGGGCTATGCCGGCTGGGCGCCCGGCCAGTTGGAGGACGAGATCCAGCGCAATGCCTGGCTGAACGTCCCGGCCGACGGGTCCCTGGTGTTCCGCGACGATACCAGCCACACCTGGGAGGCCGCGCTGGCGAAGCTGCGCGTCGATCCTGCCCTGCTGTCCGGTTCCGCCGGCCACGCCTGAGGAAGCCTGCCCGATGCAGATGGCCGCCATCCCCTTCGACACCACCGACTGGTCGGCCGTGGAACCGACCCGCCATGCCGGGGAAGCTGGTGAGGCGCTGTGGCGGACCCGCCATGTCGGCCCGGCCGGCAACCAGATCCGCGTGCGCATGGTCGAGTATTCGCCGGGCTATGTCTCCGACCACTGGTGCCAGAAGGGCCATGTGCTGCTGGTGCTGGAGGGCGAGCTGGAGACCACGCTCGCCGATGGGCGCGTGTTCATGCTGAAGCCCGGCATGTCCTACCAGGTGGCGGATGGGGCCGAGCCGCACCGCTCGCGCACCGAGGCGGGGGCGAAGCTGTTCATCGTGGATTGAGGCTTTTTGCCAGCCTCAATCGCCGGCGCCGGCATCCGCCGGCCTGGCTTTCGCGCCCTGCACTGGTGCGTTGGCGGCGACGGGTGGTCTGGGCGCGGTCGCGCCGTGCGCTCGTGCCCGATGCGTGGCATCGGGCGAAAATCATCGTTAGCGGCGCGCCGTCACGCTTCGGGGGGCTCGTCCTCCGGCAGCGTCGCCGACAGCCGCTTACCCGCTGTCATGCGCCAGGACCGGCGCACCAGGGCGGCGACCTCCTCCCAATCCGTGCTCCGGTCGAGCACCAGCCCGATCCAGCCTTTCGGCCCGACATAGGGCGGGCGGAAGAAGCGGTCGGGGTCGGCTTCCACGAGCATCTCCTGCACACCTTGCGGCGCCTTGCACCACAGCGCGCCGGTGCCGTCTTCCATCGGACGCCACATGCAGAAGATCTTGCCGCGGAGGCGGAAGGTCGGGTGCTCCCAGGTCTCCTGCTCGGCCGCTTCCGGCAGGGCCAGGCAGATCGCGCGCAGGCGGGACTGCGCGCGGGGGCTCACCAGCGCAGGCTCCGCAGCGCCGCGATGGGCCGAACGCCTTCCTCATGCGCGACGGCGGCGAGGTGCTCGGGGGTGGGGTTGTCGCCATGCGCCTCGGCCGCGAGGCCGGTCAGCGCCCATAGCGCGTCAAGCCCGGCCGCCTGCGCGCCGGCCAGGTCCGTATGCGGCGTGTCGCCAATGGCGACCACGCGATGCCGCGGCGGATTGCCGAGCACCTCCAGCACCGGCTCGTAGACGGCCGGATCGGGCTTGCCGATTTCCATCACCGCCTGGCCGAGCTCGAGATAGATGTCCGCCAGCGCCCCGGCGCAGATGACCTTGCGCCCCGCGACCATCACGGCGCGGTCCGGGTTCACGCAGATCATCGGCAGCTTCGCCTTGGCGCAGGCTTCGAGGATTGGGCGATAGGGTTCGGTGCTGGTCGGCCCCAGCCGGTCATCCGGGCCGGTGTTCAACAGGAACTGCGCGTCCGCGGGATCGGTGACGATCTCGGCAACGTCGTCCTCGACCACCGACAGGTCGCGGTCCGGCCCGATATGGATGCAGCGCCGGCCAAGGGCGGCGAACCAGGGATGCCGGCGTTCCTTCAGCATCCGCCAGGACGCTTCGCCCGAGGACATGATGCCGTCATACAGCGCCCGGTCGAGGCCCATCCGGTCGAGCATCTGCGCGATCGTCCAGGCGCGGCGCGGCGCGTTGGTCAGGAAGCAGATCGCCTTGCCGCGCGCCTTCAGCTCCGCGAGTGCCTCCGGCACGCCCGTATAGGGCTTGCGCCCGTCATGCACTACGCCCCAGAGGTCGAGCACATAGCCATCATACCGGTCGGCGATGACCGAGATGCCGTCGAGGATTTCCATCACGCATCCTTGCCGACGGCGTCGGCGACAGAAGTGAAACCATCGCGCTTCAGCAGCGCGGCGAGGCCATCGGCGATGCGCCGCGGCAGCACGGGGCCGGCATAGGCGAAGCCGGTGTACATCTGCACGAGCGAGGCACCGGCGCGGATCTTCGCATAGGCCTGTTCGGCCGTTGCGATGCCCCCCACTCCGATCAGCGTGAGGCGACCGCGCGCGATGCCATACACCTTGCGCAGCACCTCGGTGGACGGCCCGAACAACGGCGCACCGGACAGCCCGCCCGCTTCCTTCGCATGCGCCGACCTCAGCGCCGGCCGCGCGATGGTGGTGTTGGAGATGATCAGCCCCGCGACGCCGCGCGTGAGGCAGGCGTTCACGATGGGCGCGAGCGCATCATCGGCGAGGTCGGGCGCGATCTTCACCAGCAGCGGCGGCGTGCGCGGCAGGCTGGCGCGCTTCGCGGCGATGGCATCGAGGATCGATGCCAGCTTCTCCTCCCCCTGCAGGTCCCGCAGGCCCGGCGTGTTGGGGGAGGACACATTCATCGTGACGTAGTCGGCAAACGGCGCGACGGCGGCGTAGAGCGCGGGATAGTCGCGTTCCGGGTCGGCCCCTTCCTTGTTGATGCCGACATTCGCGCCGAACACGGCCGGACGTTCCGCCGGCAGGTCGCGCAGCCGCGCGAGGTAGCCGTCCAGCCCGCCATTGTTGAAGCCCATGCGGTTGATTACCGCTGCGTCTTCCGTGAGCCGAAACAGGCGCGGGCGGGGATTGCCGGGCTGCGGGCGCGGCGTGACGGTCCCCGCCTCGACGAAGCCGAAGCCGAGCCGCATCAGCGGCACCACCGCCACCGCATCCTTGTCGAAGCCGGCGGCGAGGCCGATCGGATTGCGGAAGCGCAGGCCGAAGGCCTCGGCCGCCAGCACGGGGTCGTCACGGCCGGAATCGCGCCCGGCCAGCCCGGCGGCGAGCGCCTTCAGCGCAATCCCGTGCGCGGTCTCGGCATCGAGGCCGCGCATCAGCGGCATGAGGGCGGAGGCAAGGGCGGGGGTCATGGCGGGGTCTTGTGCCTCGGTCCGCCGCGCGGGGAAAGCCCGGTTGACGCCGATCGGCGCCCGCGGCCAGAAGCGTCGGTCACACGAAGAAAGTTTGCCGGTGCCGCCAGCCACTGACCTTCGGCCCGATGCCCCGCATCGGGCCGGGAGCGCAAAGCGCGACCGCGCCCAGACCGCGAGCGGCCGCCAATGCGACAGTGCAGGGCGCGCAAGCCAAGCGCACGGACGTGCGCGCCGGCGCTTGAGGCCCCACAAAAACTCTGGCGGTCCATTTCATGGACCGTCGAAATGAAAGGGCCGGTCTTCATTGTCGCCGCGATGGCGCTCTTCGCGCTGCTCGATGCGAATTCCAAGCTGCTGTCGGGACGGTATCCCGCGGACCAGGTGATCATGGTCCGCTACGCGACGCTGTTGCTGACGCTGTTCGCCGCGCGCGCCATCGTCCCGGGCCTCGGCGGCAGCCTGTCCACCGCGCATCCGCTGCTGCACCTGACCCGTGCCGTCGTGATGATCGGCTCGGGCTTCGGCTTCTTCCTGGCGCTGCGGGAGATCCCGCTGGCCGAAGGCTACCTCGTCTATTTCACCGCACCCTTCATGACGCTCGGCCTCGCCGCGCTGGTGCTGAAGGAACGCATCAGGCCGGCGGTCTGGGGGTGGTCGGTGCTCGGCTTCAGCGGCGTGCTGGTGGCGATGTGGCCGGGGCTCGCGGCCGGCGGGCCGGTGCACGCCTATCTCTGGGCCTTCTTCGCGACCGTCTGCTACGCGACCGTGCTGACGATCAATCGGCTGCTGCGCCATGAGACCGGCTTCGCAGTGCTGATCCTGTGGTCGTCGCTGCCGGGGCTGATCCTGATCTCGCCCTTCGCGGCGCTGTCCTGGGTGGCGCCTTCCCTGCCCGACCTCGCCGCGCTGGCGGTGAACGGGCTGCTGGCGGGCGGCGCGATGCTGTGCCTGGCCATCGCCTTCCGGCATGATTCTGCGGCGCGCCTCGCGCCGCTGGAATTCAGCGCCCTGCTCTTCGCCATCGGCTTCGACCTGGGCGTGTGGCACATCTGGCCGAGCGCCTGGACCATCGGCGGCGCCATCATCGTCGTCTTTGCCTGCCTGATGAGCCAGCAGGCCGCGACCCGCTCTCAGGCGAAGCCGTTGGGAAAGACGTGAAGGCCATCCGCGCCGCGCGGAAGCGCCACCGCCCGCACCACGGCCGATAGCGGCAGCGGCGCATAGAGATGTGGGAACAGTCCGGGCCGCTTGCCGCCCGATGCCGCTTCCCATTTCAGCGCCTCACCCAGCGCCACCGCATCCGCCTCGACCAGCACGAGGTCCGGCACGCCGGCGCGGTGCTTGGCGGCACTCGCCCGCACCTGCGCGGCGGTCGAGAAATGCAGGAAGCCGTCCCGCGCATCGTCGGCGCTGCCGGCATAGGCGCCGGCCGCCTCCGCCGTGCGCCAGTCGGCCGCTCGGACCAGGGTGTAGATGAAGGGTTCCATGGCGGAGGCTTCTATCAGACGAGGTCCTCGGCCCGGTAGAAGCACAGCCCCCCGATCTCCGCGACCGCCGGCCGGCCCAACGCCCAGCCCGGCAGCGCCGCCGCGTCATGGAAATGTGTCGCTCCCCCGGTCGGGTCCGGCAGCGACCCCGCCACAGCCCGCCCCGCGATCCGCCGGCAGATCGCCAGCGCCCCATCGCTCGGCGGAACCTCCCGCGGAGCCGCATGGCGCGGATGGTTGCGATTCCAGCACGGAAATTGGAACGGCGTCCGGCACACCCCGGCCACCCCCCGCCCCCAATGCGCTGGCCCACCCAGCACCGCCGCCTGGCGCGCCCGGTTCACCACCAGCGCGGCCAGCGCCTCGATCGCCCGCACCGGGCGATCCGCCGCCTCCCCCCACAGGGTCAGCGCCAGGATCTCGGCCGCCGCATCGCGCGGGCCGGCATGCAGGGCGGCGCTCACTCCCGCTCCTCCATCCGCCGCGCCGCCTGAGCCACCGCGATGCCGGCCCGCGACACCTCCTCCAGCTTCTCCTCGATCCGGATCATGTGATCCGAAATCCGCCGGTCGAGGTCACGGATCAGCGACAGCGGCACATAGGTCCGCGCCACCTCGATCTTGAACTGCGCCAACTCATCCCGCGTGCGCGTCAACGCATCGGTCTCCCGCTGGTCGCCCCGCTCGAAGCGCTGCTGCATATCGGTGCGCAGGCCATGGATCATCCAGAACAGCGCCGCAACAACGGGCGCCTCCACGGCCGTGATCCACCACAATGGTTCGATCTGGATCGGCATTCTCTGAACTGCCTTCTGCTGGAACCTTGAACGGGACACGGCGCCGGCCCACCCTTGCGGGGGATGCCCCCGGGGAGTACCGACGCCGCGATGTGGAACGAGCCCTACCTCGAGACCTGCTGCCGCTCGGCCCTGCACCGGCTGACGCTGGTAGGGCCCCACGGCCGCCCGCCCGGTCTCAAGGACGGGCCCTGCCTGAACCGGCTGACCGGCATGGGGCTGGCACAGCCCCGCGCGGATGGGCGCTTCGAGATCACCGATGCCGGGCGCGACCGGCACCTTCTCGAGATCCTGAAGAAGCGCGCGGCCTAGGAAGGGCGGGGGAGTGAACTCCCCCGTTTCTTTGTCTGTCACCAGGACAGCGATGACGCGGCAGCCCGGCCCATCTAGGCACGCCAGGAAAGCGTGCGCGTGGGAGGGGCGGCGCGTACGAGGCGGACCGGTTCGGCCAGTAGGCAGCCCGACACGGCATCGAGCGCATCGTCGCGCGCCCCGACCGCACCCGGCCGCCATTCCGCCATCTCGCCAACAAATGACGTGCGGAAGACACTCTCATGTGCATGCAGTCGCCGCGCGGCCAGGGCAGGCTCCAGCGCACCGAGGATACGGTCCGCCTTCGCCCGCGTGCTGGCATGCTCGACCACCGTGCACGCGACGCCAGCCCGCGCCAATTCCCGCCGCAGCAACGCCGGCAGGAAGCGGCCGAGGCCGTTCGTCTCCACCCGCACCACCGGCAGCAGCGTCTCCCGCAACACTTCCGCCACCGCACGGCATTGCTGCGTCGCCGGATCGTCGGGCGCCGCCGGGTCATGCGTGAGATACGCCAGGCGATGCAGGAAATGCCGCCCCTCCCCATCCGCATAGGTGCAGGCCAGCACCGAGGCATCCCCTGCCCCCGGCCGCCCATAGGCCGGGTCCCAGAACGCCCCGCCCGACACCAGCCGATGCCCGAGCAAGGTCAACACCCCCCTGCCCTGCGCCTCGCGGTAATCGGGCTCCTCGCCGTATCGCACCATCGCCGCCGGATCGAGCCGCACGGCGCTGGACGCCACCGGCTGCAGCATCATCTGCCGCTGGAACTGCAACGGCCCGACGCGGTCGCGCAACGCCGCCACGGCCTCGCGCGGAAAGCGTTCCGGCCAGGCCGAGGCGCCAGCCGCATTCATCACCGGCACCGCCAGCCGGCGATAGCCGCGCAGAAAGGCGCCCTCCTCCGTCGGAGACCGATACAGGCTGTCCTCGCAATGCGGCGTGCCGACGAACAGGATGGTGCCGTCGGGCACCAGGATGAACTCGGCCTCGGCCAGGCGCTCGCGCAGATCGGCGCGCTTGCCGGGCGTGTCGCAATTGCCGGCGACCTCGACATCGTCGCAGATGATCACCTCGGCACGGCTGCCGGTGACATTGCCGCCGATACCCTGCGCCATCATCGACGGGTCGCGCAGCGCACCGTCGCGCGCCACGGTGAAGCGATCCGACGCCCAGGCCTCGGCACCATCGGGCAGCAGATGCCTGCACAGCGGATGGCGTTCGATGATACGCCGGACGGAGGCGACCATCTTCACCGCCAGCGAGGCATCCGCCGCCAGCACCAGGATGCGCGTCTGCGGCCGCCGCGCCAGCAGCCAGGCGCACCACAGCCCGACCAGTGTGGACTTGCCGCAGCCGCGAAAGGCCATCAGCAGCAGGCGCCGCTCACCCGCTGACCCGCGCGCTTCCAGCCAGCGCGCGATGCGCCGGTGCACCGATGGCGTGTCGTGGCGCAAGCGCCGGTTCCACACCCAGGTGAATTCGAGGAAGCCTGCGTCAGCACTGCTCCTCCTCGCCATGCATGTCCTCCTCCTCGAATGCGGCCAGCGCCTCGCGCGCTTCGATCAGGAAGGTCGTCGCTTCCTCCACCCCGCTGTCGGGATCACCCATGGCGCGGGCGAGCTTCAGCAGGTGTTCGAGATGCGCGAGCGCGGCCTTGCACGCCGCGTGGTGCGCGGCGAACGCCTTGGTGTCGTCGCCCGTGCCGCAATCCGGCCCGCCGCGCAGGAAGCGAAGGTATTCCTCCGCCACCACCTCCATCGCCGCGCGCAGATCCGGCCCGCGCGGCACGACCTCGCGTCGGCCCGTCATGCCTTCACCACGCGCGCCCGCACCGTGCCGGGATTGAGGTCGATCGCCGCCCCTGACCGGTTCCAGACGGTGACGGACACCACATCCGTCGCCCCCACCTGCGCGAGGAACACGACGCCCGACGTCGCCAGCGAGAAGGCCGCCGAGGCGAAATCCCCCGGCCGCGCACCGGCGAGCGGCACGCTGATCTGCACCGATCCGCCCGCGGCGATAGAGGCCGGGTCCCACGCCATCTCCGCCACCAATTCGCGCGCGCCATGCGGTAGCCTGGGTTGGCCGTACAGCAGCGGCGGCGCGAAGAGCGGATCGCAGGACAGGCGCATCGCCCGCACCTCGTAGTCGGTGCCGATGCGCACCAGACCGATGATGGCGTAGGCGACCTGCGGTTCCAGATGCACGACCTGCGGGCGCGTCAGCGTCGCATCGGCCATGTCGGCCGATCCCTGCCACCATCGTGCATCCGCGTTCCACACCAGCGACTGACCGGAAGCCCGCACCAGCGGCATGCCGGTGTCGGACAGAAGGTTGCGGCTGGCGTCGAAGCACATCACCGCAAGCCGCGGCGCATCGGCGTCGACGGCCAGCGCGAAGTCCCGGCAGCTTCGCGCATCCACCACGAAGCCGAGGCCGCGCCCGCCGGTCAGCACCACGCCATTGTCGGTGAAGCCATAGGCGTCGAGTGCGGGAAGCGCGAATTCCGCCAGCATCACCGGCGTTCCCGCGACGTTGGAGGACAGGCAGGCGAGTTTCTCGAACCCCCATTCGGTGTTCGACCAGCGGATGCGCGCGGCGCGCAGGTTCGCGACACCACCGACCTCGCGCGACGCCTCCCGGAATGCCGCCGCCTGGTGGCAGGCCCGTACGACGGCACCGGTGCGCGTTGCGCTCGCCGTGTAGTCCACGCCGACCAGATAGGCCTGGCTCGCCCAGGCGACCTCATAGACATGGTCCTGCGCGCCGGCGGTGTGGCGGGCGACGAAGGGGCTGCAACCTTCCATCCGCAATCCGCGCGCCCAGACCGAGCGGCTGTTGACCTGCACGAGGAAGGGAATGCCGCTGATCGGCCTGCCTTCGGCCTGCAGCTCGAAGCCCGGCCCGTCGAACAGGTGCCGGTTATGCGCGACATAGGCGCCGGGGGCGGCAGAGATGCGAACGCCGAAGCGGTCCTTGTCGGTGTGCACCGTGCTGCCGATGGCGAAGTGCCCACCGTAGTAGCGCACAGATGTGTTCCACGCCCCGGCCGTCTCGGTCCGCACATCGAGCCCGATATGGTTGTTCACGATGCGCCCGAGGATCAGCGTCGTATCCTCGAAGCCGCGCTCCACGCCCTGGGTGCGGATGCCGATGGTGAAGCCTTCGACCTGGCGGATCTCGACCAGTGAGGCATCGAGGTTGCGCAGCACGATGCCGATATCGGCTTCGTCGGACCAATCCGACAGCGTGGCGCGCAGCACGCGCAGGCCGTCATAGTGTTTGGCCGCGTTGCGCACCGCCGCGCCATCGCCGATGGTCAGCGCCGCCTGCCCCGGTGGTCCGGCATAAAGGATGGAACCGCGCATGCTCAGCCCGGCAGCGCCTCCGCCAAGCAGCAACGGCTGCGTCGTGCGGAAGGTGCCCTCGCCGATCTCCAGCACATGGCCCGACGCGGCAGCGGCGGCCATGGCGGCGGCGAGCGCCGGCCCGTCATCCGTCACGCCGTCGCCGGTCGCGCCGAAATCGCGCACGGTCAGGCGTTCGGCGAGCTTGTCCTCGACGCTGCGTGGCACGCCGCCGGCGAAAGGCACGCCGAGCATGCCCGTGTCGCGGTCGAACAGCGCAAGGTCGCCCGAACCGTCGAAGCCCAGCACGCGATTGGCCCGCGCCCCGCGCAGCGGCAGCACGAGGTTGCCGGCGTCGGCGGGATCGAGCCGCACCGTGCCGGCGACGTCATCCGCCACCTGCTGGATCGCCGCGACCTGGTAGTCGAGCTCATCATTCAGCGAGCGCGCGCGCAGGATGCCGTTGTCCTGGAAATCCGTCGCACGGGCGATCTTCAACCGGCGGCGCAGCGTGATGCGCGTGCCCACCGCCGGCGGCTCGGTGAAGATCACCGTGCCGCCGTCCGAATCACCGGCGCCCGCGATGATCGCGCCACCGGCCAGCACCGCGCCATCGAGGCGGATTTCGAGATCCGCTTCCTCGAAGATCGGAAAGGGGTAGGTGAAGGCGGCCAGCACGCCGTCCGCGACATACTGCACGCGCGGCGAGACATCGCCGATCGTGATGTGTTCGGCCATGGGTGGTCCTCGATGTCCTGGGTTGGGGCGGCTCAGGCGAGCAGGTTGCGCACGGCACCGCCGAGGGTCTGCCCGGCGCGCAGGAAGCTGTTCAGGCTGCCGTCGGAGGACAGCAGCGAACGCCGTCCCGCGGCGAACCGCGCGCCCATCGCCGCGGCGTCATCCGCGCTTTCCTTGGCCGCATCGGAACGCAGGCCGGCCGTCAGCGCGGCGGCCGAACCTTCGTCGGGCGCGACCCCGCCCGCCGCCGCGCGGGCGCGGGCCGAGGCGATGGTCCGCGCCAGCCGGTCCTGCCGTTCGCGTTCATTCGCGGCCGACTGCACCGCTGCCTGATCCTGCTGCGCGGCCTGCTGGACGCGCAGGTTCTCCTCCTGCGCACGGTTCGTCGCCTTCTGCTGCTGCCCTTGGCGGACCTGGCCATAAACGGCGAGCCCGGTGCCGGCGAGCGAGGCGATGGTAGCGAGCTGTGCCATCAATCGGTCATCCTGATCTCGGTGGTGACGGAAAGCAGTGTCATCGGCAGCGGCGCATCGCCTTCGATACGCCAGACCGGGCGCAGCCGGTCGCGCCGCCAGCCAAGGCCGCGCAGCGTGACATCCCCGGTGAAGCGCGCCGGCGCGGCGTCGAGCAGCGCGGCATCCAGCCGACGGAACGGCACGGGTTCTGCGCCTCGGCCTAGATCGACAGACAGCGCCGCTGTCTCCAGCAGGCGAAAGGTCGCGGCGACCAATCGCAGCGGGCCTGTCGCGGCACCGCTGGAGCCGATGAGGTCGGGCGGCAGCGGCTCGATCTCATGCCGGAAGGCGAGGCCGATCTGCACGGATCGCGCCGGTTCATTGAGCAGCACGGCGCCGTCGCCGACCGTCGCGACGGCGCGCGGCGCGCCATCGGCGAGGACGCCGACCTCGCGCCCTTCGAGATGAGCGAGGCCACTCCACTCATCCTGCGGGCTCGATGCCATACCGCTCAGCGCGGCGTCGAGGGCAAGTTCCGCATCGAAGCGTTCCAGCGCGAAGCTGCCGCCGCGTTCCGTCACGGCCCAGACCGTGCCTTCGGTCTCGGCGATGGCGCGAAACGCGCCGGCGGTCTCCTGCCGGGTCCAGGCGGTCACCTGCTCGGCACGGTAGATCGTCAGCGTGGCGAGCGAGCCGTCCGCCATCGCCATGTGCAGCAGCCGCGCGCCCTGGTCATAGGCCATGGAGACCGGGACATTCACCAGGTGCCGCGCCAGGATCGCGAGGTCATTCGCCTGATACGCCTGGCTGACATCGGTATAGGCGAATTCGTGCACGCCCCGCCCGCTGCGCGCGACGAAGATGGTCGCGCCATCGACATCGACCGGCGGCACCAGCCGATCCACCGGGGATCCGATGCGCGTCTGGCGGTTCAACTGGATGTTCGCCGGCGTCAGCGGATCGCCGCTGACCATCCATTCGGCACCTGAGGTGAAGACCTGCAGATGCCGCCCGGAGAACAGCCCGCGGATCGCATTCACCTGGTCCGACACCAACCCGAATTCGATCGCCTGGTCGTCGAGGCCGGTGCCCGCATCGAAGTTGAACAGGTCCCCTGTGCGCGACAGCCACAGCCGGTTCGGCAGGTCGCGCGATCCGCCGATCACCAGGCGGTCCTGGTGGAAGCAGCAGGCGACCGGCCAGCCACGCGCGTAGCTGAAAGCGGCTTCGTCCCAGTCGGCGGTCGCCGCGGTGCCCGACAGCGTGTCCTCCACCGTCGCAGCGACCTGAGCGCCGTTGAGCACCGTGCCGATGATCAGCCGCTTGCCGCCGATGCGCAGCCGCGCGCCGGCATGCAGCACCGAGAAGAACGGCACGCTCGCCGCCACCACGATGTTCCCGGTCGTCCCGCTTGGGGTCAGCGTGGTGCCGCCGTCAACGAAGCGAAAGAACGGCTCCTGCGCAAAGGACCAGGGCGCAATCGTCCAGCCGCCGGCCGTGCGCGTCACGCGCTGCGGTTGCAGGTCGGGGTGGGTCAGCAGCAGCGTGTCGGCATTCTGCGTAAAGCCGATCTGCGGCAGCATGCCCCCGGACCACGGACCCGCGAGCACCGCCACCACCGCATCGCCCTGATAGACATGCAGTGCGCCATGCGTCAGCACGATCAGATAGGTCTGCTCGGTGTTGAACTCGAAAGGGATTAGCCGCGCAGGGCCGGGCAGCGGCGCGACATGGCGCAGCCCGGCCCGCCGCGTCAGCCCGCCCGTCGGCTGAATGAACACATTGCGTAGGCGCCGCGCCCCATTGTCGAAGGCAGAGAGATCCCCACGCCCGAGCAATTCGGGCGCGAGTTCCCCCGCCGCGAAGGTCGTCTTGGCTCGCTTGACCGCTGGCATGGGTCAGCCCCGCACGCTGATGAGGGGGAAGTTCTCGAGCACCCGAGCGCTCGCCTGCTGGCTGTCGGTCTGGCGCGCGACGCGCAGCTCGGCCTCCGCCATGCGGTACAGCATCTCCGCACGGCTGCTGTTCTCGGTCAGCGGGATGCAGAACTCGGCCGCCAGCCGCGCGGCCAGTGCCGCGGCAAAGAAGGGCGGGAAAGCGCTTTCATCCGGGCGGAACACGTAGGTCAGCGCGACCTGCTCCGCATCGCTGAACAGCCGGTCCTCCTGTAGGCGATAGACGATGCCCCGCGCCCGCCCCGCACTGCCGGCCGACAGCGCCCGCAGGAAACCAGCCGGCAGTTGGAAGGCATTGGCGAAATCGGCGCGCGGCACCGCGGCCAGCCGTGCGAGTGCCGCCTGCGCCGTCGCGAAGGACCAGGGATGCGAGGACAGCAGCGCATCGCGGATCCCCGGATAGAGATTGGCCGCGACCTCGGCCTCGGCCGTGCCCTCATCCAGCGAGGCAACCGGCTGTGCACCGATCTTGAGCAGCGCGCGCGAGCAGAGCGCGAGGGCGGACAACGCCATCGGGGGAATCTCCTGGGAATGTCGGGAACAAAAGAAAGGTCGGGGGAGAGAACTCCCCCGATCCCCCTCCTTTTTCTGTCTTCTGGAGACTGACCTCGGAAGTCAGTTCCCAAGTGCCAAAAAAAGGAGGGGGGTTTGGGGGGAGTTCATCTCCCCCCAACCTTCACTCCTTCGCACGCATCCGCACGACGCCGGTCGGGTCGATCATCACCGCCCCCTGCGACATCATGTTGTTCACGAAATGCGCGGCGCGGTCGCCGTGCCAGGTGATGTCTGTTACCACCTCGGACGCCACCGCATGGCCGACCGCGGTGCGGTGGTAGAAGTAGCAGTAGCGCAGCACCCCCGCCTTGGTCAGGCCGGAATGCGGCATCCAGAGCGCGCCGAGCCAGCGCTTCGCCTGCGTGCCCTTCCAGGGCAGCGCGTCGTCGCCGACATAATCGGCCTTGGCGAATTCCTCGACCTGCAGCAGTTCCGACCACTGCTTCCAGCCGACCACGGCGAAGCGGTTGCCATCGTCCGGCACATCGGCGGCGCCCAACATCTCGAAGGCCATCAGCACCTTCTGCTTGGTCAGGCCATCGGTGTCGGCCAGGCCCGTGCCGACGCCCGTCGCTTCCGCCGTCGCGGTGTCGAGGGCCGCGACGATCAACTCATCCGTCTTGCGCCCCAGCGCATAGGCGCCGGCATTGGCGATGACCGTGCGCTCGTCGATCGAGGTCTTGATCTCGTCGAGCCGATCGATCCACTCGCCCGCATAGTAGTCCTGCAGGAAGCATTCGGCGTTGGCGTATTCCAGGTTCATGACCGGCACGGCGCCGTTGCGCGCCTTGGCCGCGGCGGTGCCCTTGCCGACGCGCGGGAAGATGGTGGAAGCCCCCTTCACGCCGGATTTGGACCGCACGGTGGGGCGCAGCTTGCTGCCCTGGCGCTGATAAGCCTCGGCGACCTCGGCCTCGAACTGCTTGGTGAAGGCGTCAACGATTGTGCCCGACATGCGGGGGTCCCTTTCGATCTGTCATGGATGGGAAGGCGCCGCCATCCGGTTGGCCACGCGGGGCCGGATGACGACGCAGCCCGCGCGCCGGGGACCGGTTGTGCGCGGGCGGAAACGGACGAGGCGGGCGGCATGCAAGCCGCCCGCCCCGGGCCTCCGCGCCGGTCGCGCGGGGCCAGCGGCGCGGCGAGCGTCAGCGGACGCTCAAGCCGCGCCGAAGCACGACGTCAGGCGGCGCCACCCACCAGCCGACGGAACCCATCCGTCACGCGGCGGACGAATTCCGGCTCCCGCGTGCGCCAGTAGCGCGGGTCGCGCATCATCGCGCGCAGATCGCCCTCATCGGCCACGCCCGCCGCATCCGCACGCGGCGCAAGGCCCGGTTCCTTCGCCGCCATCATCCGGTGCAGCGCGATCACGCCTTCGGCCGTGGTGGACAGTGCCTCCATCACCGGCGGCGGCAAGTTGGCGCGGCCCCAGGCGGTGATCTGCGCGGCGACGCGGCGGAAGCGCTCCTCGCCTCCGAAATGCGCGCGCAACGTCTCGACCTGGCGCTCCGCCTCGAACTGGCTCGCCGCCTCGGCGATCAGCGGCAGCAGGCGTTCGGCCGCGAGGTCGTAGACCAGCTGCGCCTGGTCCTGGCTGAAGCCCGCCTCGTGAAGCCGGTTGTTGATCGCCTCATCGGCGCAGCACAGCTCGTGCTTCACCTCGATCGCATAGCCATCCGGCGCGTCCGGCACGCCGATGGCGCGGCGGAAGCGGATGCGCTCCTCCTCCGGCGCGTCATCGCCGGGGGGAACGACGCGCTGCGACAGGCGCTTCTCCAATTCACGATACGACTTCACCAGCGCATCGACGCGGATCGCACCGGCCTCGGCATCCCAGAACTTCTCGGGCACATCTTCGGGCCGGCCGCCCTTCTGCAGTGCGGGGACGTCGGCGAGCGCGGTTTCCAGCAGGTCCTCGGGCATCAGGGACTCACTCCTTGTCGGATGGGGCGGGGGGAAGCAGCATTTCGGCCGGCGCGGACAGCGTCCGGCCGAGCCAGCGTGCGGCGGCAGGCAGGTCGATCTGGGCGAGGGCCTCCGGCCCCATGGCGCGCACCGCCTGCAGGAACAGCAGCGTGTTCGCGGCATCCGCGCGGCCCTGCACCTGGGCGAGCGGGCTGCGATAGCGCAACACCGCCTCCTGCCCATCGAGCAGCAGCGCCGGCACCTCCCCGCGCCTGCGCAGGATGGCGAGGCAGCGCGCGACCAGCGGGCTGAGCAGTTCCGATTGCAGCCGGCCATAGGTCGCACCCAGCAGCCTCGCGGTCTCCGCGGCACGTTCCAGCACCTCGGTCGCGGTCATGGTGTCGCCCCGCTGCGGGCCGAGCCGATCGGCCAGCAGCGCACCACGGATGCGCGTGCGCAGATCCGTCAGCACCAGTTGCGAGACATCGAAGTTCCCAGGTGCCGCGAGCGGCGTCAGCCCCGCCGAACCCGGTGCCTTCGGGATGATCGCGCCAGGTTCCAGCCGCACCGTCGCCGGGTTCAACACGCCGTCGTCATCGGCCTGCCAGATGCCGGTCGCGGCGATGGAGGCGTTCTTCAACACCAGTTCCACCACCTTGTTGGCGGTGCGGATGTCGGGCAGTGCCTTGGCGACGGGGCCGCGGCCATAGGTTTCGCCCGGCGCCTTCAGCCAGCGGAAGGCGATGAAGGGGCTTTCCGCGAAGCGCCCTTCCGCCAGCACGACCGCGCCGGCATCGGTCGCGGCGATCGCCATGAAGCGCGTGCCGGACTGGTCGGGCCAGACGGCTTCCACGACACGATGGCGCGCGTGGTCGGCATCATCCCCGGCCGCTTGCGGCAGTGGTGCCGCGGGGTATCGCGACCGCAGCGTCGCCTCGTCGAGCCGTGCGGCGCGGAACACGGTGTCGAGCCGCCCCGACACGCCTTCCTCCAGCACCGCCTCGCGCAACGGTACGGCCGTGAACCGCAGCGCGGAAGCCTCGCCGGGCGGCGCTTCCTCGACCAGCAGCACGCCGGTGCCGGCGACCACCAGGTCGAGAAACGCCTGATGCATCTCAAGCGCGAAGTTCGAGCGGTCGAGATGGCTTTGCAGCGTCTCCGCCGCATCTTCCAGCGCGATCGCCGCCTGGCCATCACCTTCGACCGGGCGCGCCGGGGCCAGGCCGAACCAGCGCGACCAGGGCGGCGTCAGTTCCGCGAGCAGCGAGGCGGCAAGCTGTTCCGCGGCATCCGCCGCCGTCGCGTCATAGATCGCCACGCGTCCGCCGGTCGCCGGCGGCAGCACATGGTCGTAGCAATCCTGCCACAGCGCATCCTGGGTGCGGCGGCGGTCGAGTGCGCGGGCCTGCCGCGCGAGGATCTCCTCCGGCGTCATGGCGTCATTCCCCCAGCAGCGACTTGCGCGTCGCGGTGAAGTCGGTCCGCGCGCCCAGCAGGCCGCGGGCGGAGGTGGCGATGGTGCCGGCCAGGCCGCGGGTGCTGCGCTCGCGCGCCTCGCTGCGGGATGCGGCCGCACTCGCCTCGGCGGCCTGCGCCGGATCGGTGGTCGATGTCGTGGCCGGCGCCGCCGGCGGCGCGACGACGACAGGCTTCGGGGCACGGAACAGGCCACCCATGCGCGCGCAGCTCCTTGTCTGGATGCAGTGAAGGGGTCCCTTCCCGGCCGCCCGAAAAGACCGCGGGCCCGCCCTCCGGTGGGAGGAGCAGGCCCGCGCAAGTCTTCGGGGAACGGGAGGAAGCCACCGGGCGCAACTCGCCCCTTGGCGATCGGATAATTATCCTAGTTCGGTAGCGTATACAAGACTTTTTTCTTATTTCCTGCAGAAATCTTACCAAGCCGCCGGAACAGGCCCCAAGGCGTGACCGCGCGCGGCGCGCCAGCGCCCAGCACCGCGCGGCACAGCCCGACGCAGGTGAAGGGTAGCAGCTCGGGCAGCCAGGTCCTGCGCGGCGCCCCCGGCGCGAAGGGGCCAACCACGGCGAGCCCCGCCCGCTCATAGAAGCCCGGCAGGTCGTAGCCCGCCGGCACCGCCAGGCGCATGATCATCAGCCGTCCCGACAGCGGTTCCAGCACGGTCCAGCCGGCCTCATCGCGCAGCGCGGCGAAGCAGTGGCGGAAACCGCGGCGCAGCGGGCGCAGCCAGGGCTGGTCGGCATCGCCGCCGAAGGCGATCCAGACCTGCTGCGGGGCGTCGCGGGCGAGGCGCAGGCGCGGGGTCATGCGGCATTGGAGGGGCCTTGCCCCTCCAAACCACCCCACCAAAGGCCAGGGGGCCTTTGGAATGCCGATACCTTGGCCCTGGGCGCCAAGTGGAGGCTCCCAAAGGCCTCTAGGCCTTTGGTAGGGAGGGTCCGGGAGGGGCAAAGCCCTTCCCGGTTCCGTCCCGTCACGCCACGATCCCCTTCACGCGCAGCGGCCATTCCAGGCGGTCCATCGCCTCCCGCCACTGCGCGGCATCGGCGCGCTCGGACAGGTGGCGCGGGTCGGGCGCCTGGCCGCGCTCGCCCCAGACGCGCATCACGCGGGCATGGATCAGGTCGATGCGCCGGTGGCGGTACAGCCGGTCGAGACACTTGATGACGTCGTCCGGCTCGCAGGGGCGCACCTTCTCGCCCTTGCCGGCGGAAATGCGGGCGCCGTCACGCCGCGCGGTCAGTGCCGCCATGGTCCAGAACCAGGCCTCCTCGGCGGAGCGAAACGGCTCCGCGGCGGTAATGCTGGCGAAGCGGGGGACGTGGGCGCTGCGGGGGGCAGGTCGCATGGGGGTTTCTCGCCTGTCAGGTGAACAATACGAGAACATTAAACGCAACAGTTGCGAAGGGCAAGGTCGAAAAGGAACATGCACCTATTGATTTCTGAAACAAAACCTAGGATAGGTTGCCCAGGACGCGGCACATCATCTGGAGTCGCGCCATCGGGACCATCCACCATGCGGCATGACGATATCTGGCGCGCCCTCGATGCTCTGGCGGCGGAACATGGGCTGTCCGCCTCGGGCCTGGCGCGCAAGGCGGGGCTCGACCCCACCGCCTTCAACCCCTCCAAGCGCATCGGCGCCGATGGCCGCGCGCGTTGGCCCTCCACCGAGAGCGTCGCCAAGGTGCTGACCGCCACAGGCCGGGGGATCGAGGATTTCGCCTCCCTCGTCTCCGGCCTGCCGGCGCTGCCGCGCGGCGGCGGCCGCGGCGGTGCCGGGCGGCGCGTGCCGCTGATCGGCCTCGCCCAGGCGGGCGGCGAGGGATACTTCGACGATGGCGGCTATCCCGTCGGCGGGTCCTGGGACGAGATCTCCCTGCCCGAGATCGGCGATCCCAATGCCTATGCGCTCGAGATCTCCGGTGAATCCATGGAGCCGGTGTTCCGCGACGGCGATGTCGTGGTCGTCTCCCCCGCCGCACCCGTGCGGCGCGGCGACCGCGTGGTGGTGCGCACCGCGAAGGGGGAGGTGATGGCGAAGGAACTGCGCCGGCAATCGGCCAAGCGCATCGAGCTCGCCAGCCTGAACCCGGCGCATCCCTCCTACAGTTTCGAGCTGCCGGAGATCGCCTGGATGCACAGGATCATCTGGGCAAGCCAGTAGGCGCGATCAGCCCGCCTTCCCGCCCTGCCCGCTCAGGATCGCCTGCAGTGGGTTGGGCTGCGGCGGCGCGACCAGTTTCAGCGTGTTCGTATCGTGGTGGTTGAAGGGCTGGGTGCCCCGGATCATGAGGTCCGTCTCGACCTCATAGGTCCAGCTGCCATCCTCGTTGAAGGTGATGGCGCAGCTGTAGCGGTCGGTGCGGAACGCCTCGTCCAGGAAGGCGTTCGAACAGATGCCGTAGCGGTCGTCGCCGCGCGTCGCGGAAACCGAGATCCGCTTGTCCCCTGGCTTGGCGTGCCCCGCCGCCAGCACGATCTGCCCGCGCGGGATCGTCAGGCTTTGCAGGATCAGCCCCGTCGCCGGTTCCCACAGCCAATAGCCGACCTGGTCGTGGAAGGTGATCTTCTCGTCCGGTGTGTTGATGTGGATGTGGTAGCGCAGGCCGTAGAGAAGCTGCGGCCCATTGGTCTGCGGATCGATCACATCCATCCGCACATGCTCGCGGAACACCCGCCGCTCCGGCCCCTCGGCCTTGGGATTGATGTCGATGCCCTTATCCGCCGCCCAGACCCCCGCAAGGCCGCGCAGCGGGCCGAGATTGGCGAGACCGTCCGGCGAGGCCTCGGGTTCCGTGTAGATGTCCTTCGGAATGGGCAGCATCGGGCGATCCTTCCTCGGCCTCGCCCGAGGCTAGCGCCATCGGCTCCCTTCAGGCCATCGCCCCCCGCGCCGCGATCGGCCAGAGGCATTCCACCCGCCCCTTCCGCACGCCGACATACCAGTCGTAGCGGTCGACTGTCGGGTCGCAATGCCCGGGCACCAGCCGCAGCTTCTCGCCCAGCGCCGGCGGGGTGCCGTCCTCGATCAGGATCTTGCCGTGCTCGTCCGATGCGCCGGCATAGCGAAGCCCAGGGCGCTGCCACACGCCCGGCATGCCGGAATCCACCGACACGCCCTTGTGCCCGCAATCCACCACCGCGACGCCGGGTGTCGCGCGGCTCATCACCTGCGTCAGCACAAACAGCGCGTGGCGGAAGGGCGGTGCGTCGTCGTTCTTCGCGTAGTCCACATCCATGAAGGCGTAGGACCCGGCCTGGATCTCGGTATAGACGCCGCTCGCCGCTTCATGCCGGAAGGTGCCGGTGCCCGCGCCGCCGACGATGGGGCAGTCGAGGCCGCGCTGCTTCAACTGCTCCACCGTGCGCCGCGACCGCGCAGCGGCTTCGGCGATGGCCGCCGCGCGCTGTTCCGGCGTGCGCATGTGCTGCGCGCTGCCGTGATAGGCCTGCAGACCGCCGAAGGTCAGTTGCTTGCTGGCCGCGATCCGTTCGGCAAGTGCGACGGCCGGCGGGCCGTGTTCGACGCCCGCGCGGCCCATGCCGACATCGATCTCCACCAGCACGGGAATGCGCACGCCGGCCGCTTCCGCCGCCTGTTCGATCAGCGCGATCTGCGCGGCATCATCGACGCAGACGCCGATCTTGCAGATCCGCGCAAGTGCGGCGAGCCGCGAGAGCTTGCGCGGGCTGACCACCTGGTTCGTGACCAGCACGTCAGGGATGCCGCCCCAGGCCAGCGCCTCGGCCTCCGCGACCTTCTGCACGCATTGCCCGACGGCGCCACGCGCCATCTGCAGCTTCGCCACCACCGGCGATTTGTGCGTCTTGGCGTGCGCCCGCAGCTTGGCGCCGGTCGGCGCCAGCAGGGCGGCCATGGTGTCGAGATTGTGCTCGAACGCGTCGAGGTCGATCAGCAGCGCCGGCGTATCGACCTCATCCTCACGCATGCCGGGTTCGGCGGGCGGCGACTGCAGCATGGTTCATCCCTTCGCGTTGTCGCGGCATGATGCGGCGATGTTGCCATCCGATCCAGACGTGCTCGTCATCGGCGCCGGCTGCGCGGGGATCGCGGCGGCGCGGGCGCTGGCCGCGCGCGGGCGGTCCTGCGTCGTGCTGGAAGGCGGCCACGGAATAGGCGGGCGGGCCCGCACGCAAGCCAGCAACCAGATCGTCGGCACGGCCTTCGATCTCGGCGCATCCTGGCTGCATCAGGGGAACGACAATCCGCTGACGCCGCTGGCCCGGGCGCTGGGCATGCCGCTGATCGACCATGACGCCCTGCGCCAGCGCCGCCTGCACGCCTTCGGACGCGCAGCGACCCCGGCCGAGCGTCGCTCCTTCGCAGCGGCTGAGGACGCATTCTGGGTGGCCATCGAAGCCGCAGCCCGGGATGGTGGCCCCGACCGCCCGGCTGCCGAGGCCGCCCCGGCCAGCGGCCCATGGGATTCAACAGTCGCGCATTGGGAAGGTGCCCAGATCTGCGCCGCCGAACTTTCCCTGATGTCGCTGCACGACTTCGCCGCGACGGCGCTGGACGGGCCAAACCTGATCACCCCGGACGGCATCGGCATGCTGGTGCATCGCCTTGGCATGGGCTTGCCGATCCGCCTGGCCTCCCGCGTGGAACGCCTGCGCTGGGGCGCGAGGGGCGTGGTCGCGGAAGGCAGTTTCGGGCGCATCGAGGCCAGGTCCGCCATCGTGACCGTGTCCACGGGCGTCCTGGCTTCCGGCAGCATCGCCTTCGATCCGCCCCTGCCACTCGAGACCCAAACCGCGATCCACGCCCTGCCGCTCGGCCTGCTGACCAAGATCGCCTTCCGGGCAGATCACCCCGAGGCGCCGGACCTGCCTTCCTATGCGAGCCTGCGCCGTGCCCTCGTCGATGCCGACGACCGCCCGATGTCCTGGGTCGCGCGCCTGTTTCACGCCCCCTTGATGATCGCCTTCTGCGGTGGCGCGCGCGCCTGGGAGATGGCCGGCGACCCCGAACGCGCCGAGGCCGAGGCACGCGAGGAAGCCCGCCTTGTCTTCGGCCAGCGCGCCGCTGCCGCCCTTGGCCCCGCCATGGTCACGCGCTGGGCCGAGGACCCGCTGTTCCTCGGCTCCTACAGCCACGCCATCCCGGGCGCGCAGGCCGCGCGCACCGCGCTGGCGCGCCCGCTCGCGGATGGCAGGCTGTGCTTCGCCGGCGAAGCCTGCCATCCGCGCTTCGCCGCTACCGTCGCAGGCGCCTGGCTCAGCGGCGAGGACGCCGCCCGCGCGGTCCCCTGATCAGGGCCAGTCGCGCGCCGCATCGGCACGCCAGGCCGGCGCGATCCAGGCCTGCGCGCGCAGCACGCCGCGCGCCGTCGTCACCGTGACCGGCGTCAGCGCATAGGCGCTGCCCTCGTAGTCCGACAGGCGCTGCAGCGCCGCCGGGCCGGGGCGCAGCACTGCGCCCTCCACGACGGCGGCCGCGTCCTCGATCAGCGTCGGATAAGGCGTGCCGCGCAGGAACACCCGTCGCCAGCCAACGAGCCGCGCCGGGCGAAGCCGCCGCGGCAGGGACGGCTCGCCCGACATGCGGGCGAGCACGTCGGGATCGAGCAGCGTGCCATAGACGAAGACGATCACTCCGGCCGCAGTTGCACCGAGGCGACCAGGTCGCGGATCTTCGCCGACTGGGCGCGGACCATGACCCCGAAGCTGTCGGAATCGGAACCTACCGGCTCGGCGCCGACTTCCTCGCAGCGGCGGACGAAGTCGGGGTTGCGCGCGGCGGCCGCGATCTCCCGCTGGAGCCGCGCCATCACCGGGGCAGGCGTGCGCGCGGGGGCGAAGAAGCCGTTCCAGCCCTCCAGCTCCAGCGAGGGGAAGCCGAGTTCGCGCACCGTCGGCACATCCGGCAGCACGCCGGCGCGGCGGGAGGCGACATTGCCCAGCCCCTTCAGCGCGCCGGAACGCACATGGGTGAAGCAGGTCGAAATCTGGTCGCCACCCAACTGCACGCGCCCGGCGATGAGTTCCTGCACCAGCGGCGCGGCACCACGGAACGGGACGTGTTCCATGCGGATGCCAGCGTCGCGCATCAGCACCTCACCCACCATGTTCATGAAGGAACCGGGGCCGGTCGAACCGTAGAAGGGCGGGCGCGGCTGCGCCTTCGCCCACTCGACGAAGCCCTTGAGGTCCGTCACCGGCACCGATGGATTGGCGAGGATGATCAGCGGCACATTGGCGCCGAGCGACAGCGGCGCGAAGTCGCGGTCGATGTCGTGCGGCGGCCGCCCCGTCAGCGTCATCGCTGCCGTGGTGGTCGGGAAGGTAATGTTGTGGAACAGCAGCGTGTAGCCATCCGGCGCCGCCTTGGCGACGACATCCGCGCCGATCGACCCGCCACCGCCGCCACGGTTCTCGACCACGACGGACTGGCCCATCGCCTCGGTCATGCGCTGGGCGAACAGGCGCGCCAGCAGGTCCGTGGTGCCGCCGGCCGGAAAGGGCACGACGATGCGGATGGGGCGGTTGGGGAAATCCTGCGCCAGCGCGGGGGCGGCCAGCAGGCCGCCCGTGGCGAGCAGCAAGGATCGGCGATCGAAGGTCATTCCCGGTTCTCCTCCTGCGGCCCTGTTGCCGGGCGCGCTGGAAGGGAAGGCTAGACCGGCTTCTGCGGCGACGGAAAGCCGTGACTGGCGGAGCGTCGGCGCGATGCCAAGCATCGCGCCGGGAGCGCAAGGCGCGACCGCGCCCAGACCAATCGCCGCCCCCGGCGCACCAGTGCAGGGCGCGAAGGCAAGGCGGCCGGATGGCCGCCGCCCGCCGCCTGAGGGATCAACAAAGACTCAACTGACCGACGCCGAAGGCGGGCGTCAGTGGCCCGCGTTCTCGGCGGAGAAGTCCGGCGCTTCCAGACCGCTCGCCACCAGCTGCTTCACGAGTTGCGCCTTGAGCCGTTCGAGCCCCGCCTCGGTCGTCGCCTCGCAGCGCGCGACCAGCACGGCCTGGGTGTTGGACGCCCGCAGCAGCCACCAGCCGTCATCCGTCAGCACGCGGACGCCGTCCACGTCTTGCACCTTCGCACCCTCCGCGGCCAGGCGGTCCTTGACCTCCTTCACCACCACGAACTTGCGCGCTTCCTCACAGTTGAAGCGCAGTTCCGGCGTGTTGATCACCTGCGGCAGGGCGGCGCGCACCTCGGACAGCGAACCGGCCATGCGCGCAACGATGCCCAGCAGCCGCACGGCGGAATACGGCGCGTCGTCGAAGCCATACCATTTGTCGGCGAAGAAGATGTGGCCCGACATCTCACCCGCCAGCGGACTGCCGGTCTCGGCCATCTTCGCCTTGATCAGCGAATGCCCGGTCTTCCACATCAGCGGATTGCCGCCGGCCTTCGCCACCTCATCGAACAGCACCTGGGATGCCTTGACGTCGGCGATGATGGTCGCCCCGGGCCGCGCCTTCAGCACATCGCGCGCCAGCACGATCAGCAACTGGTCGCCGAACAGGATGTGGCCTTCATTGTCCACGACGCCGATGCGGTCGCCATCACCGTCGAAGGCGATGCCGAGGTCGGCCTTCTCGCGCGCCACCTCGGCGATGATCTGCTCCAGGTTCTTCGCCACGGTCGGGTCGGGATGGTGGTTCGGGAAATTGCCGTCCACATCGCCGTTGATGACGTAATGCGTCCCCGGCAGGCGGGCCGCCAGTGCCTTCACGATCGGCCCGGCCGAGCCATTGCCCGGGTCCCAGACCACCTTCAGCTTGCGGTCACCGCCATCCCAATCGGCCAGCACGCGATCGGCGTAGCGGTTGGCGATGTCCACGGCGCGGTCGGTGCCCACGCTCTCCGGCACCACGTCGCCCTCGCCGGCCATGCGGCCGATCTCCTGGATCGCGGCGCCATAGAACGGCTTCTTGCCGATCATCATCTTGAAGCCGTTGTAGTCCGGCGGATTGTGGCTGCCGGTCACCATCACCGCGCCATCGGCTTCCTGGTCATAGGCGGCGAAATACAGCATCGGCGTCGCGCACAGCCCGATGCGCACGACCTCCACCCCGCAGGCGCGCAGCCCGGCGACGAGTTGCGCCTCCAGTTCCGGCGAATGCAGCCGCCCGTCATAGCCGACGGCGACGCGCTTGCCCCCGTCGCGCACCACCACGGACCCGAAGCAGCGGCCGATCGCGAAGGCATCCTCGGGCTTCAAGGTTTTCCCGACGATCCCGCGGATGTCGTATTCGCGCAGGACGGTGGAATCGAAGCGATGATGGAAGGCGGGCATGGTCACTCCGTCACGGGCGGCCGATGGAGGAATAGGTGAAACCGGCGGCGCGCATCGCCGCCGGATCCCAGACATTGCGAAGGTCGAGAACAACGTCGCCCTTCATGGCAGCCTTGAGGCGATCCGGTGACAGCGCGCGGAATTCGTTCCATTCCGTCAGCACCACCACGGCATCAGCACCCTTCGCGGCGTCCAGCGCCGTGCCGGCGAAGCCGACCGCGGCCGGCAGCGCCTGGCGCGCATGGCCCGGCTGCGGGTCATAGGCGCGCACCTCCACCCCCGCGGCGACCAGCGCCGGCAGGATGACGAGGGACGGCGCATCGCGCATGTCGTCCGTCTCGGGCTTAAAGGTCACGCCCAGCACGCCGACGCACCTGCCCTTCGGGTCCGGGCCGAGTGCGGCGAGGATGCGCTCCGCCATCTCTGCCTTGCGCGCGTCGTTCACCGCGATCGTCGCCTCGACCAGGCGGATCGGCGCGCCGGCATCCTGCGCGGTGCGCGCCAGCGCCAGCGTGTCCTTCGGGAAACACGACCCGCCATAGCCCGGGCCGGGATGCAGGAACTTCCGCCCGATGCGCCCATCGAGGCCCATGCCGCGCGCCACGTCATGCACATCGGCGCCGACCTTCTCGCAGAGATTGGCGATCTCGTTGATGAAGGTGATCTTGGTCGCAAGGAAGGCGTTGGCGGCGTACTTGATCAGCTCCGCGGTCTCGAGGCTCACGGCAAGCACCGGCGTCTCGATCAGGTAAAGCGGGCGGTACAGCTGCTTCAGCACCGAAGTCGCATGGTCGTCGTCGACGCCGATCACGACGCGGTCGGGCCGCATGAAATCGCCGATCGCACTGCCCTCGCGCAGGAATTCCGGGTTCGAGGCGACCGAAATCTTCGCGTCCGGCCGCACGCGGCGGACGATCGCCTGCACCTCGCGCCCGGTGCCGACCGGCACGGTGGATTTCGTCACGATCACCAGCGGGCCGTCGGCGGCCTTCGCCACCTGCTCGGCCGCCGCATAGACATAGGTCAGGTCGGCATGCCCGTCGCCGCGCCGGGTCGGCGTGCCGACCGCGAGGAACACCGCATCCGCCCCCTTCACCGCGACCGACAGGTCGGTGGTGAAGGTCAGCCTGCCGTCCCGCACATTCTCCGCGACCAGCTTGTCGAGGCCCGGCTCGTAGATCGGCATGCGGCCGGCATGCAGGCCGGCGATCTTGTCGGGGTCAACATCCATCACGGTCACGTCCACGCCGAATTCGGCGAAGCACGCGCCGGAAACAAGACCGACGTAACCGGCGCCGATCATGGCGATGCGCATGGGGATCCCTCGTATCTGGGCCAGATGGGGGTGGAATGACGCGTCATGGCGGGTCTGGCAAGCCGATCAGGCGGCATCGTCCACCTTCGGCAGCAGCGTCAGCAGCGCCTCGATGTCCCGCTCGGGGCGGCAGAGCAGGTGGAGCGGACCGCCCGGCCCCGCGGCCAGCGGGAAGGGCGTCAGCCCGATATCGGCATAGACCCGCAGCAGCCCCGGCCCGGCGCGCCAGAAGGCGGGATCGACGCCGGCGCGCTCGCAGACATCACGGAATCGCCAGATGGCGGACACCCGGTCGCGCTCCTCCCCGGCCGGATCGCCGAGGCCGAGCCAGATCCCTTCCCGCTTCACGAAGGCGAAGCCGGCGCGGCCCGCCTCCCCGAAGATGGCGCCATCCGCACCCCCGATCGCCGGTGCGACCGCGCCCAGGGCGAGCAAGCGCTGCCGCGTCGCTTCGTCATAGGCCACCGCCCCGGTACGCGCCGGGCGCAGCAGCCGTGCCGCGGCCGCCAGCAGCAGCACGCCCGCCAGGCCCACGGCGAAGCGCAGCGAGTCCGGCGTCTCGGCCGACATCACCACCGCCCACCAGGACATCTCGCCGAACGGCCCGGCATAGGCGATGCCCGCCAGCGTCAGCGCGCTGAGCGACAGCGCGGCGAGTGCCGCGACCGTTTCGGCTGTCAGCGGTTCCGCCGTCAGCCGGGCGCGGCGGTAGAAGGCCGGCCGCACGGTGGCGAGCAGCACAGCCAGCAGCAGGAAGCCGCCGGTGAGCCACCATGGCTCCCCGCGCAGCCAGACGACCAGCGCGCCGTTCAGCAGCAGCACCAGCGCCGCCCACCAGGCGATCGCGAGCCGCCGCATCAGCCCATAGGCGGCGACCAGCAACAGGCAGCCAACCACCGACGCGGCGAAATGGCTCGCCGCCTCGTCCAGCAGGTCGAAGATGCCATCGAGCATGTTCGGCTTGGGCGGCAGCGCGCCGATGATGATCATGGTCATCGCCGCGAGGCCGGTCAGCGCGGCCATCGCCGGCACCTCGAAGGAAATCGCGACGCCGCGCTCGGGCGCGATGCGATCCATCAGGTGGCGGCGCTGGCTGACCTCGAAGCCCGCGAACATCAGGCCGGCGATGAACAGCGGCACGATATAGTAGTACAGGCGGAACAGCAGCAGCGCGCCGATCACCACCGGCGCGGCGAGATGGCCCGACAGCCCCAGCAGGATCGCCCCGTCGAAGACGCCGATCCCGCCCGGCACGTTGGCGACGATGCCCGCCGACAGGGCCAGCACGTAGATGCCGAGGAAGTGCAGGAAGGTCAGGCCATCCGCATGCGGCAGCAGCGTCCAGAAGATCAGCGCGGTGACCGCCACATCGGCCGAGGCGAGCGCGGTCTGCGCCACCGCCATGCGGAAGCCCGGCAGGTCGATCTGGTGCCCGAACAGCCGGAAATGCGGCACGAAGCGCGCCAGCAGCACATAGGCCGCGACAATCGCCCACATCACCAGCCCGGTCGCCTGCTTCGCCCAGCGCGGCGCACTCTCGGTGAAGAAGGACAGGATCTCGGGCTCCGCCACCAGCACCAGCCCGCCCAGCGCAAAGCCGCCGAGCCCGAAGGTCAGGGAGGTGAAGGCCACCACCTTGGCGATGGCGAGCGGCGGCAGCCCCCAGGCGGCATAGAAGCGGTAGCGGATCGCCGCGCCCGACACCGTCGCGAAGCCGAGGTTGTTCGCCAGCGAATAGGCGACGAAGGACGCCAGCGAGGTCCGCGCATAGGACACCGGATGGCCCGCATAGACCGAGCCGAGCCGGTCGTAGGCGGTCAGCACAATGTAGGCGAGCAGGGTGAAGCCCGCCGCGGCCCATAGGGAGGTTGCCGAGGTGCCGTCCAGCGCGCCCTTGATGTCGGCCCAGGAGAGCGTGCGGAATTCGCGCTGCACGACAAAGAGCGCGCCACCCAGCAGCAGCAGGCCGAAGACGGTCGGCCCATGCCGCTTCACCAGCGCGAGCAGGCGCGCGCCCATGGTCACGCGGCCGGGCTCTCCTGCCGGGTAAGCGCCGTCTCGATCAGCCCGATCGTGCCGGCGATGCCGTAGAGTGCGACGAAACCGCCGAAGCGTGGGCCTTCCTCCTGCCCCAGCAGCACCTGGTACAGCGCGTTGAACCAGCCGCGGGACACGCCCATGGACCCGTCCTTGTTCGGCTGCAGGAAGGGCTCCCGGCGGCCGGCGTCATAGACCAGGTCCTGGATCTCCTTCGCTCGCTCCTCGGCCGGCATGGCCTCGAGGTCCACGGCGCGGTCGCGCAGCGCGGTCATCAGCGCGGTCAGCGCCGCGCGCTCCGCCTCGGTCGGGGTGCGGAAGCGCTTCGTGGGCGCGACGAAGTCCCGGTAGTAATGCACGGCGTGCTCGACAAGCTTGCCGAGCATCGGCTGCGTCGCGGGCGTGGCACCTGGCGCGTAGCGGGCGAGGAAGCCCCACAGGATCGCCGGGTCGTCGGCATTCACCACGGATGCGAGGTTGAGCAGCATGGTGAAGGACACCGGCGGCTCGGGATCGTTCGGCACGGCGCCGCCATGGATGTGCCAGGCGGGGTTGGTTGGATCGGCGGCGATGCGCAGCCGGGCGCGGTGCTGGAGGTATTCATCCACCGCGCGCGGGATCTGGTCGAAGAACAGCCGCTTGGCGCGCTGCGGCTGGTTGTACATGTATTGCGACAGGCTCTCGGCCGGCGCGTAGCGCAGCCATTCGTCGATGGTCAGGCCGTTGCCCTTCGACTTGCTGATCTTCTGGCCCTGCTCGTCGAGGAAATGCTCGTAGGTGAAGGCCTCGGGCGGCTCGGCGCCGAGCACGCGGCAGATCGCCGAGGACAGCCGCACGGAATCGATCAGATCCTTGCCCGACATCTCGTAGTCCACGCCGAGCGCGTACCAGCGCAGCGCCCAGTCGGCCTTCCACTGCGCCTTGCAGTGGCCGCCCGTGATGCGCGTGGCGTGGCGCGTGCCGTCTGCCGGATCGCGCCAGATCAACAGGTCCTCGGAAGGGCGGACTTCCTCCATCGGCACCTGCATGACCACGCCGGTCTTGGGGTGGATCGGCAGGAAGGGCGAGTAGGTCGCACGACGGTCAGGCCCCAGCGTCGGCAGGATGACGCCTCGGACTTCCTCATGCTTCTCCGCCATGCGGATCAGCGCGTCGTCGAAGCGGCCGGACCGATAGTAATCGGACGACGACGCGAATTCGTAGTCAAAGCCGAAGGCGTCGAGGAAGGCGCGTAGCCGGGCATTGTTGTGATGCCCGAAGGATTCGTGCGTCCCGAAGGGGTCGGGGATGGCAGTGACAGGCCGGCCGAGATGCTCGGCCAGCATCTCCTTGTTCGGCACATTGTCCGGCACCTTGCGCAGGCCATCCATGTCGTCGCTGAAGGCGATCAGGCGGGATGGCAGCCCGGTCAGCAGGGCGAAGGCGCGACGCACCCAGGTGGTGCGCGCCACCTCCCCGAAGGTGCCGATATGCGGCAGGCCCGAGGGGCCGTAGCCGGTCTCGAACAACGCTTCGCCCTTGCCCGATTTGGCCAGCCGCGCGGCAACCTTGCGCGCTTCCTCGAAGGGCCAGGCCTTCACGGCGGTCAGATCGGCAGGGGGCTGGTTCATCACGGTGTCGAAACTCATGCGTGAATCGGAGGGGCGTTATAGGTTGGCCGGGGTCGCGAGGCGACCCCGGCGGAGTTTTAGTTTTGCCCTCACGCGGCGGGCGCCGGCCATCCGGCCGGCTCGCCTTCGCGCCCCGCACTGCCGCGCTGGCGACCACGGATGGTCTGGGCGCGGTCGCGCTTTGCGCTCCGGGGAGCGGCGTTGGAAGGCCATGCCCCAGGCTGGTGGCCGGCATCCCGGCCGCAACGGCACTGGACCATTGGTCCCGCCGCCGCTTTGCGCTAGACATCGCCCCCCTTCCAACCGTCGAAAGGACAGAGAGGGACATGCGTGTCGGTATTGTCGGTGCCACCGGTGCGGTGGGCCGCGAGCTCGTGGACGTTCTGGGGCGCCGGGCCTTCCCGGTCACCTCGCTGAGGCTGTTCGCCTCCGCCCGCAGCGCCGGCACGAAAACGAAAACGCCCTTCGGCGACGTCACGATCGAGGAATTCTCGGACGCCGCCGTGCGCGACCTCGACCTCGCCCTGCTCGCCGTCTCCGGCGACTTCGCGAAGGCCCACGCCCCGAAGATGGTCGAAGCCGGTGTGACGGTGGTGGACAATTCCTCCGCCTTCCGCCTGCAGGACGACGTCCCGCTCGTGGTGCCGGAGGTGAACGCGGCCGCCGCCGGCAAGGCGCGGCTGATCGCCAACCCGAACTGCACCACGGCGATCCTGGTCGTGGCGCTCGAACCGCTGCGCAAGGCGTTCGGCCTGAAGCGCGTCATCGTGTCCACCTACCAGGCGGCCTCGGGCGCGGGGGCGGAGGGTATGGCGGAACTCGAACGCGAATCCCGCCGCGTGCTGGTGGAAGGCGTGAAGCCGGAGCATGAGGTGTTCCGCTGGCCGCTCGCCTTCAACGTCATCCCGCAGATCGATGCGTTCCAGCCGAATGGCTACACGCGCGAGGAGATGAAGGTCGCGTGGGAGAGCCGGAAGATCATGGGCATGCCCGATCTTCCCATCTCCTGCACCGCGGTCCGCATCCCGACCATGCGCGTACATGCGGAAGCCGTGACCATCGAGACGGAGCGCCCCGTCACGCCGGAAGCGGCGCGCGAGGTGCTGCGCGGCGCGGCCGGCGTGAAGGTGGTGGACGACCCCGAGCACGGCCTCTACCCGATGCCGATCAGCGCGACGGGCCAGGACGATGTCGAGGCCGGGCGCATCCGCGCCAACCCGGTCTTCGGGGATCGCGGGCTCGACTTCTTCCTCTGCGGCGACCAGTTGCTGAAGGGTGCCGCGCTCAACGCGGTGCAGATCGCCGAGCGCCTGCCCCTGGTGGCGCGCAAGGCCGCCTGAACGGTGCGGGGGCGGGGCCAGCGGCCTCGCCCCAACCGGGCCGTCGTCACGGCCCTTCCAGCGACGCCGCGCCGATCGCAAGCCACATCTCGTCGTGCAGCCGCTTGAGTTCCAGCGCACGCAGCGCCGTCTGCTCCAACTGGCAGGATCGCCGGTTCGCCTCCGCCTCGGCGGGCGGCGAGAGCGTGCCCTCCATCGCGCAGGCCGCGTCGCGATAGCCGATGAAGGCGCGCTGCGCGCGGCGCAGTGGTTCCCGCTGGGCCGGGGGCGCAAGCAGCGTGACCTCCCCCAGCCAGCGATCCATCTGCTGCTGCCACAGCGCGACCTCGACTTGGGCGCAGATGGCCGCGCCCTGCGGCCGGCCGGGCAGCGGCGGCAGGCGGGCGATGAGCAGCCCCTCCCCCGGTTCGCCCTGGCAGACGGCGGCGATGCGCCAGGCGCAGCGGCCGAAGGCGGCGCGCGGCGGATGGGCGAGCGCCCGCAGCACGCAGGCTTCGAGCCAGGCGCGTTCGGCCGGGTGCGGCCGCGCCGGGTCTGGTGCGCGCTGCGCCATCGCCGGTGAAACGGCCAGCGCCATCGCCCAGCAGGCGGCACCGAGGCGTCGTGCCATCAGCCTCCTCCTTCCACGATCAACGCGGCGTTCATGCCTCGCGGGGCATCCTGCCGCATCCATGCGCCGTTGCCTCGCCCTTCTGGTCACGCTGCTGTCGCCCACCACCCTCCGGGCCGAGGAAGCGGAGCCACGCATCTGCGTGGCGCGCTTCACGGCCGGGGACATGCTGGCCCTGGAGCCGCGCTTCGTCGGACTGCTCGCAGGCGATGGGTGCTCGGCGGGCGACCTGCTGCATTTCAGCTTCACCGGGGAGGGTGTCGCCGCCGCAGTCGCCGCCCGGCATTGCCGCTTCGACCGGCCGGTGCTCTTCGAACGCGGGTCGGAGGTCCACCTCGTCTGCGTCTGGCACGGCACGATGCGCCGGCCGTTGCGCTGACCGCTACCCCCCGCAGCGCCGCAGCACAGCGCAGAGGCGCGAGAAGCCGAGCCAGAAGGCGCCATGCTCCGGCGTCTGCTCGGGCCTGCCGCCGAAGGCCGGTTCGCCACGGCGCAGCAGCGGCAGCCGCGCCTCGAACCGCCCGCGCATGTTCTCGACGAAGCCGCCGCTGGCGGCGAGATATTGCTCCAGCAGTTCCGTCGCCAACGCGATCTCCACCCCCGCCTGCCCCTCGGTGGTGAAGCGCTTGAGCGCGCGGCTTTCCTCGGCGAGGGCGAGGTGCAGCCGATGCAGATCCTGCAAATGGCGGGCGATGCGGCCGCGGGCGTCGCGTTCCGCCTCACCGATGGCGTTGTCCATGGACGGCCTCCGGCATCAGTCTCGCGCGACCGCGTGAAGGTTGGATGAACGCGGAGGGGCGGCCCGGTCCTCCGGCTTCCGCCGCCCGGCCGTGCGGCCTATGCGATCCTGCGGCAGCACAGGGGATCGCGCCCATGCGGATCGAGACGGTGGAGGCGCTGGAAGCGCTCTACGGCACGCCCAACCTCGCCTCGACCGCCAAGGTCGCGGATCGGATCACGCGGCAGTACCGGCGGCTGATCGAAGCCTCCCCCTTCATGGTGCTGGCGACGGTAGGACCGGAGGGGCTCGACGCATCCCCGCGCGGGGACGCGCATGGGCTGGTGCGCATCGCCGACGAGGCCACGCTTCTGCTGCCCGACCGGCGCGGCAACAACCGCGTGGACAGCCTGCGCAACATCGTGCGCGACCCGCGCGTCGGGCTGCTGTTCCTGATCCCCGGTTCCGGCACAACGCTGCGCGTCAATGGCCGCGCGCATCTGTCGATCGCGCCCGATCTGCTCGCCTCCTTCGCCGTGGAGGGCGCGGCGCCGCGATCGGTCGTGGTCGTCGCGGTGGAGGAGATCTTCTTCCAATGCGCCCGCGCCGTGGTGCGCGCGGGGCTGTGGGACGCCGCGCGCCATGCGGCGCCGGGCAGCCTGCCGACACCGGGCGAGATTCTCGCCGTGATGAGCCGGGGCGAAACGGGCGGTGAGGCCTATGACCGCGAATGGCCCGCCCGCGCCGCCAAGACCATGTGGTGACTCAGCTGAGCCGCGCTGCGACGCGCGCGACCAGCGCCTCCCGCTCCGCCCGCATCCCCGCCCCGCGCGCCCGGGCCGCGGCCAGTACGCCGGCCGGTGCCGTCTCCGGCGAACCGGCATCGAAGGGCGGTGCGGGCGCGTATTCGATCTGCAACTGGATCGCCTGCGCGGCCTCGGGCGAGACCATTTCCGCCACCAGCGCCAGGGCGAAGTCGATTCCCGCCGTCACGCCGCCGCCCGTCACCACGCGCCCGTCGCGCACCCAGCGGCCGTGTTCCGGCACGGCGCCGAGCGCGCCGAGGAAATCGTGGCTCGCCCAATGCGTCGTCGCCCGCACACCCTTGAGCAGCCCCGCCGCCCCCAGCACCAGCGCGCCCGTGCAGACCGATGTGACGAAGCGCGCGCTCGCCGCCTGCTGCCGCAGGAAGGTCAGCACCTCGTCATCCTCCATCAGCGCCGCCACGCCCGGCCCGCCAGGCACGCAGATCACGTCGAGCGGCGGGCAATCCGCGAAGGCGGTATCGGGCGTCATGGTCAGCCCGGTATCGGCGCTCACCGGCTCGCGCGTCTTCCACAGCAGGTGCACGCTGCCGCCGGGAACGCGGGAAAACACCTCGAAGGGCCCGGTCATGTCGAGCTGCGTCAGGCGCGGGAACAACAGCAGGCCGAAGCGGAGCGGTGCGGTCATGATGGCGGTCCTCCTGCGGCGAGGCTCGCATGGGCGGCCCCACCCGACCAGCCGCCGGATTTGCGGAGGGAGCAAGCCATGCGTCTCGCGGTGATCTCCGACATCCACGGCAACCTGCTCGCGCTCGAGGCCGTCCTCGCCGACATCGAGGAACGCCGGCCCGATGCGATCGTGAACCTCGGCGATTGCGTCACCAGCCCGCTCTGGCCGCGCGAGACCTTCGAGCGCCTCGCCGCGCTCGACCTGCCGACGGTGCGCGGCAACCACGACCGCTGGATCGTCGAGAAGGCGGAGGCCGACCTCACCCCCGCCGGCCGCTTCGCGCGCAATGCGCTGACGGAAGCGCAGCGCGCCAGCCTGCACGCCCTGCCGGCGACGCTGGAGGTCACCCCGGACATCCTCGCCGTCCACGGCACGCCGACGGATGACAGCACCTATCTGTTGGAGGAAGCGGCCCATGGCCTGCTCGCGCCCGCGCCGCGCGGTACGGTGGCCGCACGGCTCGGCGCTGCGGCGCGGCCGGGCGGCGTGGTGCTGTGCGGGCACAGCCATCGCCAGGCGCTGGTGCAGGGACCGACGGGCTGCACCATCCTCAACCCGGGCAGCGTCGGCTGCCCGGTCTTCGCCGACAGCCCGGCGGCACCGGGGCTGGAACATCGGTCGCCCCATGCGCGTTATGCGGTTCTGACGCTGCGGCGCGGCCGTTGGGGCGCGGAACTGCTTGCCCTCGACTACGACTGGGACGCGGCGGCGCGACGCGCGGCGGAGAATGGCCGGCCGGACTGGGCTCAGACGCTCGCGACCGGCGCGATGGGCTGATCGGCCGGCGAACACATCACCCAATCGTGACGATTCCTGTTGCGAAGAGGATCGGCGGCGCGCCCAATGCCGCGTCAGCGAACTGCGACCGTCCGGCGGATTGTCCGGACGGGTCGGATGCTTCCGGGGGCCTGAGGCTCAAGCAGAGGAGCGGTCGCGATGGCATATGTGTTCACCTCGGAACTCGTGGCGCCGATCCTGGCCGTGGCAACGGATCCGGTCGCCATGCTGTGGGCCACGAGTTGGGTCGCAGCAGCACTGGGCCTTTGGCTGCGCGCCGTGCTGCCGCCGACCGAGGACGAGGCCCTGGCGCTCGCCCTGGCCGGCAGCATGATGTGAGCCCACCCGGCGCGGCCGCTTCACGCGCCTCGCGTCAGCCGCGCCAGGTCCTCCGCCGTGTCCACATCCTGCAGGCGCCGCAGCAGCGCGACGCGCCGGCCACGGAAATTCGCGAGCGTGTCGGCCAGCGCGTGCTCGCTGGACCAGCGCACCCCGGCGAAGGGCCGCGCTGGCCGCCGCGGGCCGAGGCCGACCAGCCAGTAGCCGCCATCCGTCGCAGGCCCGAACACCGCATCGGCCCGGCCCAGCGCGCGGAAGGCGGCGGCAATGTCGGCGGGGCACAGGTCGGGAATGTCGCTGCCGGCAAGGACAGCGCGCGGCACACGGCGCAAGCAGGCGGCCATGCGGGCGCCGAGGTCGCCACGCCCCTGGTCGATGCGCATCGTCCCACGCGGCACGAAGCGCGCCCAATCGGCACGCGCGCCTCGCGGCGTGGTGGCGAGCAGCGTCCGCCAGCGCCGGTCCCGCGCGATCGGCCGCGCCGTGGCAGCCAGCGTCGCGCGATGGAAGCGCAGCGCCGCGCGATCACCGATGCCGCGCGCCAGCCGCCGCTTCACCATGCCGAGGCGCGGCGCGCGGGCGAACAGGATGACGGTCGGCCGCGTCACCGCCGCCGCCCCGTATAGAGCTTGGCGATACGCTCCGGCGAGACGCCGGCGAACCAGAGCGCAAGGCAGCCGAGGTTGCGCGCCGAACGCGCCCACCAGCCCTGCGTCCGCCAGCGTGCGGCGGAGGTGACGAAGGGCACGTCCAGCGCCACCAGCCGCGCCCTTCCGATGCGGCGCACCAGATCGACGTCCTCCATGATCGGAATGGGCCGGTAGCCGCCGAGTTCGGCGAGGAAGCCGCGCGCGATCAGCAGCCCCTGGTCGCCATAGGGCAGGCCAAGTCGGCGGCAGCGCCAGGCGACCATGCGTTCCAGCCGCCGGGCCTGCGGCGAGGCATCGTCCATCGCAAAGCGGAAATGGGCAGCGCGCCGAGCATTGGCGGGGTCGACCATGAAGGCCTGGGCGGCGTCCTGCCAGCCGGGGCCGGGGCGGGTGTCGGCATGCAGCACCAGGATCCAGGGGGTGGCGACGGCGGCGGTGCCCGTCGCCAGCTGGCTGCCGCGGCCGCGGGGGGCAGCGATGAGCAGCGCCCCTTCTTCCGCTGCCAGGGCCGCCGTGCCATCGCTGCTGCCGCCATCGGCGATCACGATGGCGGCGACATGGCCGCGCAGCGCGGCAAGGCTGTCAGCCATGATTTCCGCCGCGTTCAGGGTCGGCAGGACGGCCGTGAGTTCTTTCAATGTTCGCATTCCGGCCGCCGGAGGATGCGCGGCGCATTAACCTCTCGTTCCCATTCTGTTCTTGACGGCGGAGGGTCGTTTGCGCAGGATGCCCAGGAACGAAATGGGAACTTGATCCCCCTTCCCCCAGGACAGGCAGGACCCGCGCCATGCCGGACGGCACCCCGAACCTCTCGCCCGATCTGGTCCACGCCCTGCCGCCGCTGGCGCGCAAGGGCCGCGGCGCCGGCCTCAACCCAGCGGTGCGCTTCGAGCGCACCGCGCGGGAGGCCTTCGACGATGGATGGGGCACGCTGGAAGCCGCCTTCGCCGACCTGCCGCCGCTGCCGACCACGCTGACCAAGGACAACGCGAAATCGGCGCTGGCCTGGAACGAGAGTCCGGATATCGGCTTCGATCGCGCCATAAACCCCTATCGCGGCTGCGAGCATGGCTGCGTCTATTGCTATGCGCGCCCCTCCCACGCCTATCTCGGCCTGTCGCCGGGGATGGATTTCGAGACGCGGCTGCTGTTCAAGCCCGAGGTCGCCGCACTCCTTGAAAAGGAACTGCGCAAGCCCGGCTACGACCCGAAGCCGATCGCGCTGGGGTCGAACACCGACCCCTACCAGCCGGTGGAGCGCACGCTGAAGCTGACGCGCGCGGTGCTGGAGGTGCTGGACCGCTTCAACCATCCGGTCACCATCGTGACCAAGTCGGCCGGCGTGCTGCGCGACCTCGATATCCTGACGGCCATGGCGCAGCGCAAGCTGGTGCGGGTCTGCCTGTCGATCACCACGCTCGATGCGCGCCTCGCCCGCATCATGGAACCGCGTGCCGCCACGCCGGAGCGGCGCCTGGCGGCCGTGCGGGACCTCGCCGCCGCCGGCATTCCCGCCGCGGTGCTGGCCGCGCCGATGATCCCCGCGGTCAACGATGCGGAGCTGGAGACGATCCTCGAACGCGCCGCCGCCGCCGGGGCGTCGAGCGCGGGCTATGTGCTGCTGCGCCTTCCGCTTGAGATCAAGCAGCTCTTCGAGGAATGGCTCGAACGGCACATGCCGGACCGCGCCGCGCGGGTGCTGTCGCTGATCCGCCAGACGCGCGGCGGCGCGCTGTATGACAGCCGCTTCGGCGTGCGGCAGAAGGGCACCGGCGCCTATGCCGACCTGCTGGCGCGGCGTTTCGCGGTGGCGGCGAAGCGGCTGGGGCTGGAACGCCGCGGCGGCGGGGTGGATGCGCTCGACTGCGGGCAGTTTCGCGTGCCGGAGGTGCCGGGTGCGGCACCGCGCGCGACGCAGTTGGCGCTGTTCTGAGCCACGGTCGGATCGAGGGGGCGTTGCCCCCTCGAACTCCCCCACCAGGGGGCAGGGGCCCCCTGGACCGCGGGGACTCAGGGGCGCACCCGGGTGGGGCAAGAATAAAGTGCTAAAAACGTAGAAGTTTAAAGTGGGCATCGACCGCTCAGGCCGCCTTCAGGTGTTCCTTCAGGCGCGGCATCAGTTCGACCAGGTTGCAGGGGCGCCAGCGGCTGTCGAGCTGGAATTTCAGGATGTCGTCCCAGGCATCCTTGCAGGCCCCCGTCGAGCCTGGCAGCGCGAACAGGTAAGTGCCATCCGCGACACCACCCAGCGCACGCGATTGCATCGTGGAGGTGCCGATCTTCTGGTAGCTCAGCATGCGGAACAACTCGCCGAAGCCTTCGATCTCCTTCTCCAGGACACGCTTGAAGGCCTCGGGCGTCACGTCGCGGCCGGTGATGCCGGTCCCGCCCGTGGTAATGACGCAGTCGATGGCGGGGTCAGCGATCCAGCGGCGCAAAAGTGCGGCGATGATGTCGGCCTCATCCTTGCAAATCTCCCGCGCGACGCAGTGATGGCCACCGGCCTCGATGCGGTCCTGCAGGGTCTGACCCGAACGGTCGGTCGCCATGTCGCGCGTGTCGCTCACGGTCAGCACGGCGATGTTCACGGGCAGGAAGGGAAGGCTTTCGTCGATCGGCATGGCATCCTCCGTGCGTCGGCCCTCACCATGGGCATGGGCGGGGGTGGCTGCAACCGGGCCTATCGCCCCTGGGCGGCGCGGATCTGTGCCACCGCGGCGGCGATGCGCATGGCGAGCATCGCCTCCCCGCGCGCGGCGGTCGCACGGGACGGGTCGCCGGTCGCACCCAGCGGGGGCAGCGCATCCGGGCGTGGCGGCAGGCGGGCCAGGTCCACGCCGGGCGGGTGCGTCGCCATCAGTTCCGAGGTGTCGCCGATGCCCGCATGCGTGCCAATCGTCGCATCCGTCTCCCCCTGCGCGCGCAGCCAGTCATCCTGCTGCGCGATGGCGGCGTAGTAGCGATCGACGGCGATGACGCGCACCCCGTCCCGCCGCCATTCGGCGGAAAGCCTCGCGGCAAGACGTTCCTGCGACCGCTGGCTCGGCCCGTTGTCGGCGAGGAAGCAGATCAGCCGGAAGCCGGTGGCGCGCAGGCTGCGGGCGATGCCGTCCAGCATCGCGGCGAAGGCGTCCTCCGTCACACCGATGGTGCCGGGGAAGCGAAGGTTGCCCTCCGGTGGCTCGAAGCGCCCCTGCGGCGAGAAGGACAGCACCGGCAGCACCAGCGCATCGCCCAGTTCGCGCGCGATGCGCCGCGCGGCGACGCGGACGATGTGGTCATGCTTGCCGAGGATCATGTGCGGGCCGTTCTGCTCGATCCCGCCGCTCGGCACGATGGCGGTGCGATGGCCGGCGGCGACCGCGTCGCGCACCTCGATCCAGGTCATGTCGGCGATGTCGAGGCTGTCGGGCAGGCGCTGGCCGCGCGCCTGCGCGGGGAGCACGAGGCTCGCGAGCACCGCCGCGCGCAGCAGGGAACGACGGAATGGCGTTCCCTCCGTCGCCGCGATGTGGGATTCTGCGCGCCGATGAACTGGCCCGAATACGACCCGCTGACCGCCGCCTGGAACTGGCTCCGTCACCTCGCGGGGGTGCTGACCGATCCTGCATCGCCCTTCTGGTGGCCGACGCTCGTGGTGACGATCCTCGCCTTCGTGGTGATCGGTTTCGTGACCCGCGCCTCCCTTCAGGAAATGCGGGCGCAGTCGGTGCCCGTCACCGGCCGGGCCTTCCTGCGGCAGACCGCCGAGGATTTCGGCCTGTTCGTCCTGAACTCGACACTGCCCTTCCTGCTGGCGCCGGCCTTCTTCCTGTTCAGTGCCTCGGGCGCGGCGATCGGCGTCGCCCTGCTCTCGCCGGTCTTCGGCGCGCCACAGGAGGGTGCGCGGCTCGACCATCCGCTCGCCATGGCCTGTGCCGCGCTGATCCCCTTCGCGACGACGGATCTCTCGCTCTACTGGACGCATCGGCTCTTCCATCGCTACCCGCTGCTGTGGCGCGCGCACCGGCTGCACCACGAACCCCCCGTACTGACGCCTCTGACCGCCTTCCGCTTCT
Organism: Roseomonas sp. SRI_022; assembly: GCF_057586215.1. Lineage (NCBI taxonomy): Bacteria > Pseudomonadati > Pseudomonadota > Alphaproteobacteria > Acetobacterales > Roseomonadaceae > Roseomonas > Roseomonas sp. SRI_022. Next base: position 40,225 of record NZ_JBYCZL010000007.1, on the reverse strand, counting down.
GGCCGCAGGAGCAGATGGTCCATATCGGCTGCGGCGCCTTCATGAACGGGCTCGGCCTCGGCATCGTCGCGACGGCGTTCGGGGCGAGGGTCGATCCGTTGACGCTGCTCGGCGTCAATGCCTTCAGCGTGCTGTGGAACCTCGGCTTCTCCCATCTGCGCCACAGCCACCTCGCTTTGCCCTTCCCGCGCTGGCTGTCCTACATCCTGGTCAGCCCGCACATGCACCAGGCGCATCATTCGGCGGATGAGGCGCAGCACGACAAGAACTTTGCCACGGTCTTCGCGCTGTGGGACTGGATGTTCGGTACGCTGTACCTGCCGGCCAAGGGCGAGCGGTTCCGCTTCGGCGTGGACGACCACGCGCCCGAGGCCACCGAAACCCCGCAAGCCGCCCCGCAAGCCCTGCGCTGACCGCACCACCTATCGGCCCGGTGCCCCGCATCGGGCCCGGAGCGCAAAGCGCGACCGCGCCCAACCGGCCAGTCGTCCCCGGAGCGACAGTGCACGGCGCGAAGCCAAGCCGCACGGATGTGCGGCGCCCGGCGTCTGAGGGCAAAACAAAAACTTCAGTTCAGCGCCACGCGCTGCGTGGCGCTGAACTGAGGAAAGGCGCCGCGCACCAGCGCCTCCAGGCTCGGTGACGGCAGGCCGAGCCGCGAGGCGTAGATCCAGGAATAGGCGAGCACACGCTGCACATGGCCGCGCGTCTCCTCGATCGGAATCGCCTCGATGAACAGGAAGGGGTCGTCACGGTGCCGCGCCGCCGGCAGCCAGCGCGCGAGGTTGCCCGGCCCCGCATTGTAGGCCGCAAGCAGCCGGATCAGGTCGCCGCCCACCACATCATGCCGCGCGAGATACAGCAGGTAGCGCTGCCCGATCTCGAGCGACAGTGCCGGGTCGTGCAGCCGCGCCGCGCCCTCGGCACGGAAGGTCGGGTCGTTGGCGACATAGGCCGCCGTCGCCGGCATCACCTGCAGGATGCCGCGCGCCCCGGCGCGGGAGATCGCCTCCGGGTCGAAATTCGATTCCTGGCGCGCCAGCGCGTAGAGCAGCGCCGGATCGACCCGGAAGCCCTGGGCGGGTTCCAGCCGCGGCAGCGGGAAGCGCTGCAGGTCGCGCGGCCGGCCATCCGCCCCCTGCGCCAGCCCCGCGAGCTGTGCCCCGAGATTGGTCATCCCCGCCCGCGTCGCGACGGCAAGCATCGCCCCGGCCAGTGCGGCATTGCCGCGCGCGGCAGGCCACAGGGCGCGCAACTCGGACTCGGCCCGGGAGGTCTGACCGGCCTGGAGCAAGGCGAGCGCGCGCCAGCCCCCGGCCGATTCCGCCAATGCGGCCGCAGCGGCCTCGGTCGCGGTGCCGTGCCAGGCGAAGCCGGGCGCGAGACCAAGCGCGCGGCGGGCCAGCAGCCCGTGGAAGGTGCGCGGTTCCTGCGCCGCCTGCAGCATCCAGGACACGTAGTGCTGCGGCCGGCGCGCCCGTACCGCAGCACGCGCCGTCCAGAAGGCGGCGGAGGCGCGCGCGGCAGCCGAACCGCCCTCCGCCCGTGCGGCGGCTTCGAAATAGGGCAGCGCCACCTCGTAGCGGCCGAGGCCCCAGGCTGCGAGGCCAGCGGCGAAGGCGGCACGGCCGGTCCGCTCGCGCCCGCCGCGCGCCACCTCGCTCGCCATGCGGAAAGCGGCGGTGTCATCGCCTCGCCGGAACAGCGCCAGCGCGATGTCGGCTCGCAGCGCGGCGGCATAGGCCGGCGTCATGCCCCGCGTGCGACGGATCTGGTCGAGCGCGCCGCGCGTGTCGCCATTGGCCGCGCGCTCCCGCACCGTGCGGTCGAGCGCGGGGTTGCGGATGAAGCCGCGCGCGGGGGATTCGCGCTCCTCCGGCACGGCCTCGCCATCCTCGGGCAGGGCCGCTTCGTCGGGGGCGGGCGGCAGTGCGGTGCCTTGGGGGGACAGTTGCACCAACAGCGCATGGACGCGCGGCGCATCCGGTTCATCGGCATGCCGGGCGAGCCAGGCGCGCAGATCCTCCGCGCGGGGCGCGACCGCCTGCGGGCCGAGCCAGCGATCGGCGAGGATCGGCCCGTCCAGACGCCGGTCGCGCAGCGCCTCATGCTCGCGCAACGCGGCGGCATGCTCGCCCTGCGCCTGAAGGAGGAAGATGCGCGCGATACGCGTTGCATCGGCAGGCGCAAGCGGACGCGGCAGCCCTGCCGCACCGTCGCCCGGAACGGGCATGTCGGCAGCGGCCGAGGCGGTCTGGGCGGCCCGTTGCGCCATCGCCGGAAGGGGGGTTCCGAGCAACAGCGGCGCACCGACAACGGCCGCGAGGGCCGCCGGCGCATGCCGGGCCATGGGGCAGATCGCGCGCATGGCGACTCGCGACTAACGATCGCTGCGCAAGCGACGCAATGCCGATGATCGGGACGGTTCCCGGGTTTTGAAACGCCCCTTAACGCGGTCAGTAGCTTGGGCGGGGTCCTGCAAGCGCGGTCTCTTCATTCGGCATCAATGCTGCGGCGCAGCATCAGCAGATCCGCCCAGGCATCGCGCTTGGCGGCGGGGGTCCGCAGCAGATAGGCCGGATGCAGGGTCGCCAACGCCGGCACCTCGCCCAGCCCCTCGACGGCAATGCGTTGCCATTTGCCGCGCAGCCGCGTGATGCCTTCCTTCGCACGCAGCAGCGCCTTGGCCGAGGTGCCGCCCAACAGAACCACATGGCGTGGTCGCACGAGCGCGATGTGGCGCAGCACGAAGGGCACGAACAGCGCGATCTCGGCATCCGTCGGCGTGCGATTCCCCGGCGGGCGCCAAGGCAGGATGTTGGTGATGTAGAAGCCGCCCTCGTCGCGCTTCAGCCCGATCGAGGCGAACATGCGGTCGAGCAGCTGCCCGGACGGGCCGACGAAGGGCTTGCCAAGCCGGTCCTCCTCGCCGCCGGGGGCCTCGCCGATCAGCATCAGCTGCGCGGCGGGGTCGCCATCGGCGAAGACCAGGTTGGTCGCGGTCTCCCGCAGCGTGGAACCATCGAAGGCACGGATCGCCTCGCGCAGGGCGTCGAGGCTCGTCGCGACGGCGGCTGCCTCGGCGGCGCGGCCGGCGGCGGGTGGGGCGGCGACCGGCGGCAGCGTGGCAACCACACGGGGGGTGGCTGGCGCGGACCGCTCCGGCTCGGCGGCGGGGCTCGCGGCTGGCGCAGGGCGCGCGGGGGGGCTGCGGTCCGGCGGCGCTTCGGCCAGCGCCTCCTCCGCTCCCCAGTCCAGTTGCAGCGCCAGCGCGGCGAGAAGTGCGGCCCGATCAGGCTCCATCCGTGCCATATCGGGCCGTGGCGGGGTTCCGCGCAACCCGGCCTGCCGCTACATGGATCGTGACAATCGAGAGGACGCCAGGGTCATGGCCGCAGAGCGCGAGGCAATGGAATTCGACGTGCTGATCGTGGGGGGTGGCCCGGCCGGGCTCGCCGCCGCGATCCGCCTCAAGCAGCTCAGCCCCGACGCCGCGGTCTGCCTGGTCGAGAAGGGGTCCGAGATCGGCGCGCATACCCTCTCCGGCGCCGTGCTCGAACCGCGTGCGCTGGACGAGCTGATCCCCGACTGGCGCGACGACCCGCCCGCCCTGGCCACGCCCGCCAAGGACGACCGCTTCATGTACCTGACGGCGACGAAGGCCTATCGGCTGCCGACGCCGCCGCAGATGCACAACCACGGCAACTACATCGTCAGCCTCGGCAATGTCTGCCGCTGGCTCGGCGCGAAGGCCGAGGCGCTGGGCGTCGAGATCTATCCGGGCTTCGCGGCGTCGGAGGCGATCATCGAGGATGGCCAGGTGAAGGGCGTGGTCGCCGGCGTCATGGGCATCACCAAGGATGGCGAGGAAGGCCCGAACTACCAGCCGGGCATGGAACTGCGCGCGACCTACACGCTGTTCGCCGAGGGCTGCCGCGGATCCCTGACCAAGAAGCTGTTCGAGACCTACAGCCTCCGCGAAGGGGTGCAGCCGCAGACCTTCGGCCTCGGCATCAAGGAACTGTGGGAGATCCCGAAGGAGAAGCACACGCCCGGGCTGATCTGGCATTCCGTCGGCTGGCCGGTGAAGTCGGACACCTATGGCGGGTCCTGGCTCTACATGCTCGGCGAGAACCTGGTGTCGATCGGCTTCGTTGTCGGGCTGGACTACACCAATCCCTGGCTGTCGCCCTTCGAGGAATTCCAGCGCTTCAAGCACCACCCCGCCGTGAAGGCGATGCTGGAAGGCGGCAAGCGCATCGCCTACGGCGCGCGCGCGCTGAACGAGGGCGGCTTCCAATCCATCCCGAAGCTGGTCTTCCCCGGCGGTGCCATCATCGGCGATGCCGCGGGCTTCCTGAACGTGCCGAAGATCAAGGGCACGCATACCTCGATGAAGTCCGGCATGATCGCGGCCGAAGCGATCGCCGAGGCGCTGAAGGTCGAGGAGCGCCCGCCGGTGCTGGAGGCCTATCCGGCGAACCTCCGCGCATCCTGGGTGTGGAGCGAGCTCGAGGCCGTGCGCAACATCCGCCCCGGCTTCGCGAAGTTCGGCCTGTGGGGCGGCATGGTGAACGCAGCACTCGAGACCTATGTGCTGCGCGGCAAGTCGCCCTGGACGCTTGCGCATCACGACGACCATTCGACGCTGAAGAAGGGCTCGGATGCGCCGAAGATCGAGTATCCGAAGCCCGATGGCGTCATCTCCTTCGACCGTCTGTCCTCGGTGTTCCTGTCGAACACCAATCATGAGGAGGACCAGCCCGCGCATCTGAAGCTGAAGGACCCGTCGCGCTGGAAAGGCGTGAACTGGGACAGCTTCGGCAGCCCCGAGAGCCGGTACTGCCCAGCCGGCGTCTACGAGGCGGTGGGCGTCGAGGAAGGCCAGCCGCGGCTGCAGATCAACGCGCAGAACTGCGTCCACTGCAAAACCTGCGACATCAAGGACCCGACGCAGAACATCGACTGGTGCACGCCGGAAGGCAGCGGCGGTCCGAACTACATCGGCGGCATGTGACGACGCCGCAGGCCAGCGCCGCGCATCCCGTCATCGGGGTGTTGCGGTCGGGCATGCTGATGGGCCTCGGCTGGGTCGCCTGCGCGGCGCTGGCCGGGGGCGCCTTCGGCGTGTTGTGGGCCGTGCCGCTGCTGGTGATCTGGGTGCTGCTGCTGCGGCGCTTCCACGGCGCGGTGGAGGCGCTGGCACATGGCCTCGCCCGGGATCAGGCCTCGCGCGACTGACGCATCGTCCGGCAGACGATCACATGAACCAGGTCGGCGGCGCGACCGAACCGGCATCCTCGATCGTCAGCATGTCGATCGACACGGTGCTGCGCGACGAATCCCCCGTGGCGATGGAATCGATCACGCGCACCCACAGCATGCTGCCGGTCGCGGCCACGTCGTAGTCGCCCTTCCACGAGGTGTGCGCCGTAGAGCCGCCATCGATGTTCTGCCAGCTCGTCCCATTGTTCGAATACTGGAAGGTCATCGCCTCCGACGCCGCCGTGGCGTCGAGATGGACCACCTTGCTGCCGGCGGTCAGGCCGGTGAACTGCCACTGCCATTCCAGCCGCGCGGTCTGGCCGACAGTGCCTTCGGTGAGCGTCATCGACGCGCCGTCATCCTTCGCGAGCGAGGCGAGGTTCGCGCTGGCCGCCGTCGGCGCCTTCTTCCAGTTGCCAAGGCTGGCGCCGCGCGCGCCGGCAGTCGCCGTCGCGAAGTCGTTGTCGAGATTGGTGACGCCGACCGACGCGCTGCCGAAGGCGCTGGTGGTGAGGCTGAGGCCATAGGCGCCGCTGCCGTCATCGTCGCGGTCGTTCACGCCGGTCAGCACGACATCGGCCGCGAAGCCGGTGGCCCGCGTCAGCACCAGGCTGGTGGCGCCAAGCTTGCCCTCGGTGGCGTCGAGGCCGCCGATCTGCACGGTGACACTGTCCGGCGTCGATGCATCGGCGTTGGCCAGGAAGACGCGGAAGGTCGCGCCACTGCCGCCCTCCCCGGTGGTGACCGCGCTGCGGTCCACGCTGAGCACGCCGGCCGGCGGCGGAGCCGTGGTACCCGTCGAGTAGGTCCCGCCGATCATGTACTGCCCGAGCGAGCCGTATTCCGTGTAGCCGGTCGGCGTCGCGGATGTCGGGTTGCCCAGACCGACACCGTCCAGGGCCAGGTAATAGGACCCTGCTGCAAGGCCGGAGGCGCTGATCACCGCATCGAGCCGCGCCGGGTCGTTCGACGTGGCGACGACGCCGCCGGTGGCATTGTAGAGCGTCGCCGACAGGTCGAGCATGGTGAAGGAGGATTGGTCGTAGATCGGCGTCGAACTGCCGGTGACGTAGGCGCGCGTGACGGAATTGATCGTCAGGTTGACGCTGCCCCCCGCCGAGACGTCGAAGCGGAACATGTCCACATCATTGGTCGCGCCCGAGCCCGAGATCACGCCCCAGGTCGCGACCGTCGTGATGCCGCCTGCATTCGTGCCGCCGAGCGTCGCCGCGGTGGCGAAGGTGCCGCCCGCCGTGTCCGCAGCATAGCCGACGCCGGAATTCTGCGCCGTGATGATGCTGAGGTCGTCCTCGGTCTGCGTCGCGCCATAGTACTGCCCCTTGCTCCACTGGACGACGTTGGCGCTGTAGCCCGCGCCCATCACCGGGGCCCAGCTCGTCGTGCCGCTGCCGTGGCCATAGTAGTATTCGGTGCCCGTCTGGCCGTCATGCGACAGGCCGAGGGAGTGGCCTGCCTCATGCGCCGCGGCGTCGGCGATGTAGCGCGCGCTGTCGGGGCCGAGGTTGTTGGCGTAGACGAAGGCCGCCTCGCCCGAGCTCCAGTCGAAGGAGCCAACCCAGGCGATGCCGCCGGAGCCGTCGCGCGCCGTGTCGGTGATGACCACGCGGATGCCGAAGGCGTTGTCGCCGGTGCCGGAGCGGATCAGGCCGGCGGTGCCGGGATCCTCGGTCGTCACGTCGATGTTGAAGGGCGCGAAATACTCCGCGACCTTCTGCCAGACCTGCTGGATGCTTGTCAGCTCGGTGGTGTTGAAGGACTCCGACCCGTCGGTCGAGAAGGCCGCGGAATAGAAGCTGCTGGTGCCCCAGTAGGAGTTCCACTGGGTGCCCGTCGTCGTGTGGCCGTCGAAGTCGAGATAGACCTTGTAGGTCGATGTCGGATTGCTGTGCAGGCGGAAGGTATCGCCAAGGGAGACGCCGACGCCGTCGCCAGGCACCGTCGTCAGCACAAGGCCGGGATCGAAGGTGATCGCTTGGGGCTGCACGGCGTGGACACCCGGCATGCCGTCCGGCAGCAGGGCCTGGAACACCGGGGCCTGTTGGCCCGCGGGGCCGCCGAGAACGGCATCGCGGGCGGTATGGACCAGCACGTCCTCGACTCGGGCGGCCGCGGGCGGAGGTGCGGCGACAGCAAGGTCAGGCAGGTCAAAAGATATCAGGCCCGCCTCATCCGGCAGTCCCACACGCAATGGCCGCATCAATTCCCCCTGCCGCAACCAATGGCTGTGGTAGAGGGCTAGCGCAGCCTGCCGCTCAAGGACAAGTGAGCGCTACTTAAGCCGCATCGAAAAGTTCAGGGTGTGCCAAATCGGCACACCAATTCGTGATAAAGATGAATTTGCAGATGACCGGACCGCCCCCGCGGCCCCTGGGCCGGACTCGGGCGCTGCGGTAGAGCGGTCGGGTTACCCAGGAAACGGAAACCAATCCATGCTGAAGATCCACGGCGTTCCCCGTTCCCGCGCGTTCCGCTGCATCTGGGCGGCGGAGGAAGCGGGCCTGCCCTATGAGGTCGTGCCGCTCGGCTTCGCCGCCGGCTTCAAGCTGGAACGCCCGCTCGCCATCAATCCGAACAACAAGATCCCGGCGCTGGAGGATGGCGACCTAGTGCTGTTCGAGAGCCTGGCGATCAACAACCACATCGCGGGCAAGGCCGGCGCACCGCTGATGCCCACGGGCAACGATGCCTCCCGCGTGCTGCAATGGACGCTGTGGACCGCGACCGAGATCGAGGCCCATGTCATGCGCTGGGGCTACAACACCTACCTGAAGCCCGAGGCGGAGCGCGTCGCCTCGGAGGCGGCGGCGGGGAAGGAGGCGCTCGACCTGCGCCTCGCCGTGCTGGAAGGCGAGTTGGCGCAGCGGCCCTTCCTGGTGGGCAAGGACTTCACGGTCGCCGACCTCAACCTCGCCTGCGTGCTCTATGCGCCCTGGGCGAACAAGTACGACCTGGCGCGCTTCCCCAAGGTGAAGGCCTGGCTCGACACCTGCCTGACGCGCCCGGCAGCACTTCGCGCGCGCAAGCAGCGCGAGGGGTGACGCCGACCGGTGGGGGCGGCTGCCCGCCGCCCCTACCGCCAGACGTATTCGCGGATGTTGCAGGTCTCCACGTTGCGCTGTTCCACGATGCGCCCATCCATGAAGACGATGCGCATGTCCGCCGTGCAGACTTCCCCGCGCGGTAGGCTGATCGGCATGGAGGCGCCTGGCGGCAGGATCTGCCTCGGACCGAGCCGGTCGGAACCCCAGTTCCGGCTGCTGGTCAGCGAGACGTAGATCTCGCGGATCGCCTCATTGGTGCGATTGACGAAGGTGAAGGACGGGTTGTTCATCACGCGCTCGACCGGCGGCGGCGGTGTCGGCGCGTAGGGCACGTCCTGGCCGAAGGTAATGCGCGACAAGGTGCAGGCATGCACGCCGAGATGCCCGTCCTCGGTCCCGTCGGCGAAGCGGACGCGGATGTCGAGGTAGCAGTCGGAGAAGGTCGGCTCGACCCAGACCTGCATGCCTGGGCGCACCGGTCCCTGGGTCAGGATGTTCGGTCCCCAATCCTGCACGCGCGAGGGCGAGACATTGGCCGCGACGATCGTCTGGCCGGTGTTGTTCTGAAGCCAGAAGCGGTTCTGCGCCTGGGCCGGCGCGGCGCCTGCCAGCATGGCGACCAGGGCGGCAAGGACAGCCAGGATGCGCATCCGTCTCCTCCGGTCGGGCATGGCGGGGCATTGTAGCGTCCTTCGCGCGGCAGGGTGATGGCACGCATGGTCTCGATGGCAGGTGCGGTGATGAATGATGGGAAGCCTGCGATCCTGGTGCTGGGAGCGGGCGGGCACGGCAAGGCGGTGCTCGACCTGGTGCTGGCGCATGGCGAGTGGCGAGCAGCGGGCGTCGTCGATGCCACGCCGAAGGTTGCGACGCTGCTGGGCGTAGCGGTGCTCGGCGACGAATCGCTGCTGCCGGGACTGGCGCAGTCAGGCATCGGCCATGCCCATCCAGCCATTGGCAACAATGCGCAGCGCATCGCCGCCGCCGCACGGCTGGGCGCGGCCGGCTTCGCCCTGCCCGCCCTGCTGCATCCGGCCGCGATCCTCGGCCACGGCGTGGAGATCAGCGAAGGCGTGGCGGTGCTGGCGCGCGCTGTGATCGGGCCGGACGTGCGGATCGGCCGCCTCGCCCTGGTGAACACCGGGGCCATCGTCGAACACGACTGCATCGTCGAGGAGGCCGCCCATATCGCGCCCGGCGCCGTGCTGGCCGGCGGCGTGCGCATCGGCGCGGCGGCCATGGTCGGTGCCGGCGCGGTCATCGGCCCTGGCGTGATCGTCGGCGCCGGGGCCATCATCGGCGCGGGGGCCGCGGTGATGGCCGATGTCCCCCCGGGGGTGACGGTCGCCGGCGTCCCCGCCAAGCCCCTGCTGCCGGAGCCCGCCCCGCCATGACCCTTCCCCGCCGCCTGTTCCTCGCCGCCCCGGCGCTCGTCATCAGCACGGCGCGGGCGCAGCCGGCGGGATGGACGGTCGCGACCGAATACCCCGCCACCTCGATCCCCGGCGAAGGGGTGACGCATTTCGCCGCTGCCGCCACGGCGCGCGGCGTCCCGGTCACCGCCGCGACCGACGGGCCGGGCGGCTATCGCTCCGCCGCCGCGCTGACCGCGCTGGCCGAGGGCCGCTTCGCCGCCGTCGATTCCTTCGCTGGCTCGATGGAAGCGGTCGATCCGCTGCTCCTGCTCTCCTCCCTGCCCTTCCTGACTGCGTCGCATGCCGATGCGGCGCGGCTGCGCGACCTGGCGCGCCCGCACTATGTCGCGACGCTGGAACGGCACGGCGCGAGCCTGCTGTGGACGACGCCCTGGCCGCCCTCCGGCCTGTGGACGCGCCGGCCGGTGGCGAAGCCGGAGGACCTGCGCGGCCTGCGCGTGCGTACGTATGACGCCACGGGCACCGAGGTGCTGCGCGCCGCGGGTGCCGCGGCCGAGGTGCTGTCCTTCGCCGAAGTGAATGCGCGGCTCGAGGCCGGGACGCTCGATGCCGTGCTGTCCTCGGGCGATGGTGGGGCGGGGCGGCAATTGTGGCGCTGGCTGCCGAACTTCACGGAGCTCAACTACGCTTGGCCGCTGTCGCTCGGCTTCGCGTCGCAGGCGCGGATTGCCGCGCTGACGCCGGCCCAGCGTGATGCCGTGGCCCAGGCCGGCGCGGAGACCGAGGCGCGTCAGTGGCAGGCTATCATCGGCCGGCTGGACGCCAATCGCCGCGTGATGCGGGAGAACCAGGTCGCCATCCACGAGCCCGATGCGGCGCTGCGGGCCGCACTGCGCGACGCGGCCGGCAATGCGATCGCGCAATGGCGCGGCCGGGCTGGCGAGGCAGGTGTGGCGATCCTCTCGGCCTATGGCGCCTGACTGACGTAGCGCGCGAAATCCGCCGAGGGGACGCCGCGGCGGAGCGGCACGCAGGTATCCGCCGGCGCGGCGCCGAAGCGCGCGCCGGCCTGTTCGGCCTCGCCAAGGAAGCGGTCGAGGTGTCGCATCGCGCCGCCCGGCAGGTCATGCAGCACCAGCGCGACCGTCTCGCGCGCGTCGCGCAGCATAGCGTGCGCGGTCGCGACCCAGCCGTCCGCGTCACGGAAATCGCCCGGCACCGCGTTCCACAACAGCACCGTGTGACGATGCGCGACTAGGTGATCCGCCGCGGCGCGGTTCAGCAGATGCGGGCCGAGCACGCCGCCGCCGCCATTGGGCCGGAACAGCCGGTCCGGTCCATGCAGCGCGCCGAGCAGCGCGTCCGTCCCAGCAATCTCGGCGACCGCTTCGGCGGCGCTGCGGCGGCCGAGCGGCTCGCCATGCGTCAACGTGTGGTTGCCGATGGCATGCCCTTCGGCCTGCGCGCGTTCGGCGCAGGCGCGCGCGGCGGGATCGCGCAGCTTCCGCCCAATCAGGAAGAAGGTCGCTGCGATGCGCCGGCGTGCCAGGACATCCAGCACGCCGGGCGTCACCTCCGGCTCGGGGCCATTGTCGAAGGTCAGGCAGACCCTGACCATCGGCGTCAGTCGCCGATGGCGTTTGTCAGCGTGCCGATGCCCTCGATGGTCAGTTCCATCACGTCGCCGGTCTTCATGGTCTGCGGCGGCTGCATGGCGTAGCCCACACCTTCCGGCGTGCCGGTCATGATGACGTCGCCCGGCAGCAGGGTGAAGCCGGCCGAGAGCTGGTGGATGATCTCCTTCACGTCGAAGATCATCTTGGAGGTGCGGCTGGACTGGCGTTGCTCGCCATTGATCTTCAGCCCGATCGCGAGGTCCGAGGCATCGAGATCGGAAGCGGGCACGATGACCGGCCCCATCGGGCAGGACCGGTCGAGCGACTTGCCCTTGAACCACTGCCCGTGCCGGCGCTGCAGGTCGCGCCCCGTCACGTCATTGCCGATGGTCCAGCCGAAGACGTGGTCGAGCGCCTTGTCCTTCGGAATGTCGCGCCCGGCGGTGCCGATGACGGCGACGAGTTCCACCTCATAGTCCAGCCACTGCGTGATGCCGGTGTGCGACGGCACCAGCGCGCCGGGCGCCACGACAGTGTCGCCCGCCTTGGTGAAGAACTGCGGAAACTTCGGAACCTCGGAATTGGTGATGCCGCGGGTGCGGTCACCTTCCGCCACATGGTCCATGTAGTTGCGCCCGACGCAGAAGACGTTGCGGCGCGGACGCGGGATGGGTGCCTGCAGGGCGACCGAGGCGAGCGGCAGGACGGCAGCGGCCGGCGGGTTCGCCGCCAGCGCGCGCACGGTGGCAAGCGCTCCCGGCCCGGCCTCGATCAGGCTGATCATGCCGCGCGCGGGCGGCATCGCCGCGCCGAGGTCAAGCACACGCCCCCCATCGAGCAGCACGCCCGCCCGGCTGCCCGCCGCGTCGGAAAAGGTGATGAGCTTCAGGCCGGCCATGGCATTCCTCCGAGGATCAGGATGGCGCGCAGGCAAGCGCGCCCACGCCCGCCGCACAAGCCCCCTCCGGCCGGGATCGGCCCGATGCGTGGCATCGGGCCAGGAGCGCACAGCGCGACCGCGCTCAGACCGTCAGCGGCCCCCGGCGCGACAGTGCACGGCGCGAAGGAAAGGCCCGCGGATGCGGGCCGCCCGCCGTTTGAGGGGATCAAAGAACGCCTTCAGCGATCGTCGAGAAACTGCGCCAACCGCACCGCCGTGTGGCCGCGATGGACGATCGGCGTCGGCATCACCAGCAGGCAATCGTCGTGGGGGGTGCGGATCTCCTCCTCCCCATCCATCGCGATCAGCGTGTTGCGCGCGGGGACGATCTCGCCGCCATGGAATTCGCGAACGAAGGCGAAGGACCGGCTGCGCACCGTCACGGTGCGCGTCACCCGGGCGCGCCGCGGCGCGGGAAGCGACGCGTCGTCAGCAAGCGGCTGGCCCGGCAGCGCCAGGCCGGCATGGCGCAGCAGCCGCGCGCAGGCGAGTTCCATCAGCGCGACGGTCGTCGGCTGCCAATGCCGGCCGGCTTCGACCAGCACGGCGGTGGGTGCCGTGGCGGGGTCGGCAAAGCGCGCATAATCGATCATGCGGCGCCCACCGGCATGACCATTGTCGGACACCACGGTCTGCGGCGCGCCGATCGCCATGCCGAGCCGCGCCGCCTTCTCGGTCTCCCCCGCCAGGATCAGGGGGTCGGACGTCCACAGCATGGAATGCAGGTCGACCAGCAGGTCCACCGTATCGATCAACGGGCGCAATTCACGTGCGCGGCGCAGTTCCGAGGAGCGTCGGCTGCTGCCGCCCAGTATCTCGTCGTCCCAGACGCGGTTCATGTCCTCATCGACATAGCGCGAGGCGGTGGGGTCCTTCGCGTCGAAGCGCGCGAAGGCGTCGATGTTGCAGAAGACGAGGCTGAGCCGCCCGCGGGCCGGGCGGATGCCCGCGCTCAGCCAGCGGTCGAGCACCGCCGCGCCGGAGATCTCGTTGCCATGCACGATGGCGGTCACCGCGACATGCGGGCCGGGCCGTTCCGCCGCGAAGGACCAGGCGCCGGCGATGCCCGTATTGCCGGGCAGCCAGCGCCGAAGGTCCGGCACTGGAATGTTCACCGCCACCATCGGCGGCGCGAGAGTCCAGCCGGCCTCCCCGATCACGCCGCTCATCGAACGCAGGCGCTTGCACAGCACGCGCGACGGACGATCGCGCGATGCACCATGCGACTGTTGCGAAACGATCTGGAACTCACGGTTGCAGTGTATACGGACGGGCAACCTCGTCCATCCGCGACCCGATGGAGGAATCATCATGCCGGCGGATTATGTGACGGCACGCGTGCTGAGGGACGGCCCGCTGGAATTGCGCGGACCTTTGCTGCTGGCCGGTGAGACGGTGGGGGACGAAGCCTGGCTGTGCCGTTGCGGCTGTTCGGCGAACAAGCCGTGGTGTGATGGAAGTCACAGGAATTCGGGCTGCGCGTTGACCGGGGATCCGCCGCGGCGCGACGGCGTGACACTGCCCGCGGTCCCCGCGCCAGTCGAACTGTCGCTTCAGCCCAACGGTCCGCTCAAGCTGACGGGGCCGCTGGTGATGTTGAACGATGCGGGCGAGCCAACCGACCGCACGACGCAGGCGTTCCTGTGCCGCTGCGGGAAATCCGCGAAGCAGCCCTATTGCGACGGCAGCCATCGGCGGTCGGGTTTCGTCGCGCCGTAGGCGCCGCGGCGGAGAGCTTCCGTTCCCCACGACTCACGGCAGCGTCCCCACCCGATCAGGTGAAACCACCTGATCGGGATCTGCTCTACAGCAGGAACCAACCCGCAACCGGCACGGCGGCCGTGTGGATCTCCACCGCCAGATCCGCCGAGCCATCGCCATCCACATCGCCCTCGGCCAAGTGAACACCGGGCGCAAGCGTCGTCACCCGCAGTTGCGCCGCCCCGCTCGCCCCGAAGGCCGCGCCACCGATATAGGTGAACCCCTGGTCGAGCGGTGCCACCGGATCCGTGTCGATGAACCGAAGATCCACTTTGTCGAAACCGTTCACCGCATCGAAGGTGAAGCCCAGGATCACATCCCGCTGCCCCGGCGCGCTGTCCGCGGCGACGGTGATGCGGAACTGGTCGGCACCGCCGCCGCCGGTCAGTGTGTCCGCGCCCGCGCCGCCGATCAGCACGTCGTTGCCGCCCGCGCCCGCGAGGCTGTCGGCGCCGCCCAGGCCGTACAGCACGTTGGCTGCATCATTGCCGATCAGCGTGTTGGCAATCGCGTTGCCCTTGCCGTTCAGCAGCGTCGGCCCCGCCAGCACCAGCACGTCGAGATTGGCGGCAAGCGTCCAGGCCGTGCCTGTCGTCGCCTGCACCGTGTCGAGGCCCTGGCCCAGGGCCTCGAAGAACACGTCACCTGCGGTCCCGATGAACAGGTCGTCGCCGCCGCCGCCCGAGGCGCTATCGACCCCGCCTCCGCCATCGATCGTATCGTTGCCGCCGCCGCCCGTGATGGTGTCCGCCCCGGCGGCGCCAATGATGCTGTTGCCGAGGACATTGCCGACCAGCGCCTGGCCCACGTCGTTCAGTCCGATCAGGTGCTCGACATTCGCGGCGAGGGACTGCGATGCGAGCGTCGTGCGCAACGTGTCGATGCCCTGGCCGGCGGCCTCGATGATGATATCACCGGCGCTGTCGATCAGATAGTTGTCGTTGCCGAGACCGCCGCTCATCCGGTCGATCGCGGCGCCGCCGTAGAGGCTGTCGTCACCCGCATTGCCGAACAGCGCGTCGGCGCCGCCAGCGCCCAGAAGCGTGTCGTTGCCGGCATTGCCGATGATGCGATTGTCGAGGTCGTTGCCGGTCAGGGCGCTGGCGATGCTGTCCTGGTCGATCAGCGTCTCGACCTGGGCGAAGGGGGCCAGGGAGAAAACGGCGAGCCAGGTGCGCACGACGTCGCTGCCGCCACCGGCCAGCTCCACGAGCACGTCACCGGCATTCTGGACGTAGTAGAGATCGTTGCCGTCGCCGCCGATCAGGCTGTCCGCGCCGCCCCCACCGTTCAGGACGTCATTGCCCTCTCCGGCGATCAGCGTGTCGGCACCCCCCGAGCCGGTCAGCGCGTTGTTCGATGCGTTGCCGGTGAAGAGGTGGGCGATCGCACTGGTCGCCGTGATGTTCTCGATCTCGGCGGCCAGCGTGTAGGCCGCGAGCGCCGTGCGCACCACGTCGGTGCCGCCCGCCGCGGCCTCGACCACCGCATCGGCGGCGTCGTCGATGATGTAGACGTCGTCGCCGCCCTCACCCACCAGGCTGTCCAGGCCGCCCGCGCCGCCGGCGATGGTATCGCGCCCGCCGCCGCCGATGATGGTGGTGTCCGCACCCGCGCCGCCCGTCAGCGAATCGTTGCCCGCGCCGCCGAGCAGCGCCTCGAACCCCGCACCGACGACATCGCCCGCGGCATCGCCGCCGATGCCGGTGCCGCCAGCCAGCGATACGGTCACTCCCGCGGTAGCGCCGGCATAGGACAGCCAATCCGTGCCGCCCGCGTCGCTGAAGCTGTCCGCCCCGGCGCCGCCCTCGACCGTCATCGCGCCGGCACCGCCGGTGATGGTGTCGTTGCCCTCGCCCGCCAGGATGCGTGCCGCACCGCCCGCGGCCACGATGCTGTCATGGCCCGACCCGGCATCGACGGTGTCGGTCCCGGCCGCGAGGATGATGGTATCGTCACCGGTGCCGCCGACGACGCTGTTCGCCCCTGCGCCAGCGGCGATGCGGTCATTGTCCGCGCCGCCATCGATGGTGTCGTTGCCTGTGCCGGCGTTGATGCTGTCCGCGCCGTCACCGCCCGTCAGACTATTGGCGCCGCCGCTGTCGGTCAGCGTGTCGTTGCCGGCACCGCCCAGCAGCGTGTCGGCGCCGTTGCCGGCGACGATGGAATCCGCGCCTTCGCCGCCCAGGACGGTGTTTGCTCCGGCGCCCGCATTGATCGTGTCGTTGTCGGCACCGCCATCGATGGTGTCGTTGCCGCCGCCGGCGGTGATCCGGTCCGCGCCGTCACCGCCCGACAGGCTGTTGGTGCCGCCAGTGTCGTTCAGCGTGTCGTTGCCCGCACCACCCAGCAGCGTGTCGTTGCCGGTGCCGGAGACGATGGAATCCGCGCCGTCGCCGCCCGACAGGCTGTTGGTGCCCTTGCCGCCATGGATGGTGTCGTTGTCCGCGCCGCCGTCGATGGTGTCGGCGCCGTCGTCGGCGGTGATGGAATCCGCGCCATTGCCACCAAGCAGGCTGTTCGCGCCCTGCCCGCCGGCCAGCGTGTCGTTGCCATCGCCGCCCAGCAGCGTGTCGTTGCCGATGCCGGCGATGATCGAATCCGCACCTTCGCCACCGGACAGGCGGTTGGCGCCGGTCCCGCCATGGATGATGTCGTTGTCCGCACCGCCGTCGATGGTGTCGTCGCCGGACCCGACGGTGATGGAATCCGCGCCATTGCCGCCGAGCAGGCTGTTCGCACCTTCCCCGCCGGACAGCGTGTCGTTGCCGTCGCGCCCGAGCAGCGTGTCGCCGCCCGCCAGCCCGTACAATGCGTTGCCCAGCGTGTCGCCGCCGAGGAAATCCCCCAGCGCCGATCCTTCCAGGTGCTCGAACTTCGAGAGCACGTCGCCCTCGGCGTCGCCGCCGAAGCCCACGACCTTGCCGAAGGAGAAGCCCGGCGTGGTGTCCGCCGTGGCGAGGTCCACCGTCACCGCGGCGGTCGATCCGGCATAGGATGCGGTGTCCTCGCCAGCCCCGCCATTGAGCACATCGTTGCTGCCGGCCGCGTTGCCGCGTCCCTCGATGAGGTCGTTGCCGTCGCCGCCGGTGAGGTTGTTGGCGTCCGCGTCGCCGCGCAGGACGTCGCCGCCGAGGCCACCCATGACGCTGTCGAAGGCCGCGCTGAAGGTGTCGCCCGTCGCGTCGCCGCCGGCGGCGGTGCGCGCCGCGAGGTCGATCGTCACACCCGCCGTGTCGGAGGAATAGTCGAGGACATCCTCGCTGCCGCCCAGCAGGCTGTCGGCACCCGCGCCGCCCTCGACGATGTCGGCGCCGGCGGCGCCGTCGATCGTGTCCACGCCCGCGCCGCCGCGCAGCACATCGTCGCCGGCGCCGCCGGACAGCGAATCATTCTCGCTGCCGCCATCGAGGATATCGGCGTCGTCGCCGCCGAGCAGCGTGTCCGCACCTGCGCCGCCCGCCAGGGAATCGCCGCCGGCCCCGCCGAGCAGCGAGTCGGCCTCGCTGCCGCCATCCAGTGTATCTGCGCCGGCATCGCCGATCAGCGTGTCCGCCCCGGCCTCGCCGAGGATCAGGTCGGCGCCGTCGATCCGCGCCGCGCCGCCGCCGCCCGCGACCGT
This sequence comes from Roseomonas sp. SRI_022, assembly GCF_057586215.1. Taxonomy (NCBI): domain Bacteria; kingdom Pseudomonadati; phylum Pseudomonadota; class Alphaproteobacteria; order Acetobacterales; family Roseomonadaceae; genus Roseomonas; species Roseomonas sp. SRI_022. Next base: position 22,583 of record NZ_JBYCZL010000007.1, on the reverse strand, counting down.
CGCTGCCCCGCTGTCGCCGCCGACCAGCCAGTCCTGGTCCGCGCCGCCATGGATGGTGTCGGCATCCTGGTTGCCGAAGATGATGTCGTTGCCGTCGTCGCCATACAGCAGGTCCCGGCCATCGAATGCGGCATCGGGCGCGCCGCCCCAGATCGTGTCGTTGGCGACGCCGCCCGACAGCGTGTCGGCGCCGGACGCGCCCATCAGGCTGTCCTGGCCGTAGCCGCCCTCCACGCTCTCATTGAGCGAGGCATCGGCGGTGTCGTTCGAGGAATCGCCGCGGAAGGTGTCGGCGCCGCCGGTCAGCACAAAGATCTCGAAATCGGCGAGGAGGTCGGTGCCGATCAGCGCGCCTGTCCCATCGTATTTCGCGGCGGTCGCCTTGCCGCTGGCGAGCCCGCCGACGCGCACATCGACGCGGTTCAGATCGGCAGCCGAATAGCCAATGATGTCCCGCCCCTCGCCGCCCCCGATGGTGTCGGAGCCGCGATCGACGAACACCGAGTCGTCGCCACCCTCGGTGAGAATGACTCTGCTGCCGGCGCCCAGCATCCAGACGTAGTCGCCGGCGTTCGTCCCCTGGAGATTCTCGACCGAATAAGCCAATGCGCCGGAGGTGGGGAAGAAGCCGTTCAGGTGCCCGACGGCGACGGAGGTTTCATTGCCCTGGACGTAGATTCCATCGGCGACGGCGGCGATGGCGCTCAGCGCGTCCAGGTCGTTGCCACCATAGATGACCGCATCGACGGTAGCATCCGAGAAGGAGAAACTGTCGCTGCCGCCGTAGCCATAGGCGGTATCGGCGCCGGCCAGCGCGTAGAACACGTCGGCGCCATCCGCCCCGTGGATCAGGTCGTTGCCGGCGCCGCCGTCGAGCGTGTTCCCCACCGTTTCGAACAAGACGGCAGCGTTGAGCGTGTCATTGCCGTCGCCGCCATTCAGCGTGTCCGCGCCGGCCCCGCCCTGCAGCGAATCATTGCCGATGCCGCCAAAGATCAGGTCGTCGCCCGCATCTCCGAGCAGTATGTCGTTCGACGCGATGCCGTTGGGCGGCGTGACGAAAACCTGCAGGTCGCCATAGATGGTGTCGTTGTCGGCGCCGCCTTCGATCCGGTCGTTGCCAAAGCCGCCGAAGAGCAGGTCGTTGCCGTCATTGCCGTAGAGGAAATCGATGTAGGGCCCCGGCGCCACATCATTGAGCGGATCCAGGATGCCGCCGAAGATCGTGTCGTTGCCGGCCCCGCCCGAGAGAGTATCGAAGCCCGCATTGCCTACAACCGTGTCGGCGTCCGCACCCCCGGTCAGGGTGTCGTTGGCGTTGCCCCCGTTGAACAGTGCCATCTGCCCCCCAAACGCCGTTGCGTCCCGGCTGGCTACCGGGCCTCAGTCGCCGATGCGCGTCGAGTATTCGCGACGGCACGCCGAATTGCGCGACCGTGCTCCCACCGGCGTCAATTCGTTACGAAGTGCTTCACAGTGAGGCCAGTTGCATACAACGGGCAAGCGGCGTCTGCGCAGCCGCCTCACGGCCGGGCCAGAGCCGGGCCCCTCCCGGCGCGCGGCCTGATCGGCTGATCGAACACCACCACCTTGCCATTGCGGCGGTGTCGCACGCCCATGACGCGCCATCCGACGTGGCGGATGCGTCCTTCGGCGAGCAGGGCCTCCAGCGCCTGCGGGAAGGTCGCCGCGGCGATCATCAACCAAACCACGCCCCGGCCACTGGCGCGGTCATCGGGCGGTGCCTCCAGGCTGCGGGCGTAGGCTGCCGCGTCCTCTGGGCTGTAGCAGGCCCATCCGAGATAGCCGACCAGTCGCGGTCCCTCGAAGGCCATCAGGTAGTGCCCGCGCAGGATCTGCCCGGCGACGGTGCGCGTCAGCTCACCGGCCTGGAACACGGCGAAGGGCTGCCGAGCCGCGAGGTAGGGCAGCGCCAGACCCATGGCGAGGTGCCGCCCGTCCACCTGGCGCACCGCGAAGCGCAGTTCTGTCGCGGTCATGCCGCATACGCCTGGCCTGAAGCGCGCACCGGCCAGATGGTCCGTATCACAGCCTCGCCCCCGACATGGATGCACCGCCGCGCCGGACGCTACACCGGCAGCCCGCCCCGTCCATCCTGCAAATCAGGGCGCGCCGCGTCAGGCGCGGTTGCGGCGGTCCTGCAGGAAGCCCGCCCGCGCCCCGATGCGCCGGCGCATCGCTGCCAGCGCCGGGTCGCCTTCCAGCAAAACGGGCGCCGAAGCACTGCCCTCGCGCCCAGCCGGCAGGTCGGTCCCCAGCGTGACGATGCCGGGATTGCCGAACAGGTGCCGGCTGCCGGCCTCGAGGCCGCTCTCGGTCAGCGCACCCTCGCTGACCACCGCCTCATGCCTGGCGAGTTCGAGGTGATGGTACGTCACCTCCCGCAACCAGGTCTGCTGCACGATGGTGATGCCGTTCAGCAGCAGCTGCGCCGCCACCAGCCGGCCGTCGATCAGGATCCCGTGGTCCGGGCTGACATGCAGGTCGCGGAAGGGGATGCCCTCGGCGAGCGCGCCGGCCTTGATCATCACCGGCGCCACGCGCGTGCGGTCGGGCTGGCGCGCAAGGTCGATATGCAGGCTGCCGACCCAGTGCAGCGGTGCGGCCGGGGCCGACCCGCCCGGCGTCACGACGAGGTCGCCGGCCCGCAGCCGCTCGACCGGCCGCTCGCCTTCCGGCGTGAGGATCAGGGTGCCTTCCGCGAAGCACACCGCACCCTCGCCCGCGAGACCGACGACATCCCCCGCGCCCACAATATCCGGGCGTCCGAACCAGCCGTTCATAAACTTCCCCTTGGCGCCCCGCTCGGCTTCGGGCTGGGCGGCTCGGGGAGCTATATCACCGAATCGTGAGTCGCAATGCGGAAATTGACGCAATTTTACGACGAAACGCGCGAATTGTAACAAATCCGCGCAACGCCGCTCAGTCGCCGAGGGGTCCTGTTCCGCTCACCGCCGCGATGTAGCGCGCCACGCTGCGCCGGGCCGCTGCCTTGCCGCCGGTGGGGATCACGCGGTCCCACCAAGCGCCATATACCGCATCGAATTCGAGTCCCTCCAACACCGCGCCCATCCGCGCCACCTCGGCGGCGGGCAGCGGCACCCAGTTGGGAAAGGACCACATGAAGGACACGTGGCGCCGGTCCGGCGCGACCGAGGCGATATCCCCGGTCAGGATCGCGCCCTTGCCCTCCGCCCGGTGCAGGATGGTCCCCCCCGCGTAGTGCCCGCCGAGGTGGTGCAGCGTGATGCCGGGCAGCACTTCATGGCGCTCACCCTCCCAGAAGCTGATCGCCGGGTCGGGCCGCATCACCCAGCGCCGGTCGGCGCCGTGCAGCAGCACCGGGCAGCCGAAGGCCCGCGCCCAGTCCACCATGGACGCGTAGTAGTGCGGATGGCTGATCGCTATGGCGGCGATCCCGCCCAGCGCCTTGATGATCTCGACCGTCGCGGGATCGAGCAGCGTGACGCAGTCCCACAGCACATTGCCCGCCGGCGTGCGGAGCAGCAGCGCCCGCTGGGCAATGGCGAAGTCGGGGAACATGCCGCAGCCGAGCATCCCTGGCGCCACCTCCCGCCAGCCGATCGCGTAGCGGCGGGCGAGTGCTTCCATCGTCGTCCATTGCTGGCCGGCGGCGGGCACCCATTGGCGCGGATCCTCGCAGATCGCGCAGGTCGCGGGCGCGACGGCGGAAGGCGCGTGTTGCGTGCCGCAGGTGGCGCAGATGAAGGCCGTCAGGCTCATCGCCGGCGCTGGCGCTCCGCGGCGACCATCTGCTCGATCTGGGCGACCGGGACGGCGCCGGGGACGAGCGTCTCGCCGATGATCAGCGCGGGCGTGCCCTCGATGCGCAGCGCGCGCGCCAGCGCGATGTTGGCATCCAGACGCTGCTGGATCGCCGGGTCCTCCATCTCCCGCCGCAGCCGCGCGTAGTCGAGGCCGACGCGCTCGGCCTCACTGCGGATCGCCGCGTCGGTCGGTTCGCCGCGCAGGCTCATCAGCGCGTCGTACAGCTCGGCATACTTGCCCTGGCGATGCGCGGCGAGCAGCGCACGGGCGGCGACGACGCTCTGCAGCCCGAGGATCGGCAGGTCCTTCATCACCACGCGGATGTTGCGGTCGCGCTGCAGCAGCGGCCCCATCTCGGCATGCAGGCGCTTGCAGTAGGGGCAGCGCGCATCGAAGAACTCAACGATCGTCACGTTGCCGCGCGGATTGCCGCGCACCGGGTCGGCGGCGACGCCGAAGATCTCCTGCCGCCGGTCGGTGATGGCAGCGCGCTGGCTGTCCTCGCGCTCGCGCTCCTCGGCCGCCTGCAGCGCGCCGAAGGCCTCGCGCAGGATGGTGGGGTCGCGACGCAGCGCATCACGCAGGATGCCGACGATCTCGGCGCGCTGCGCGTCGGTGAAGGACTGCGCGATGGCGCGGCCGGTCAACAGGGTGCCGGCCGCGGCCAGCAGGAAGGCTCGTCTCATGCACTACTCCCGGCGGCGAGGGCCGCGTGCCGCACCCGATATGGGGATGCGCGGCCCGAAGACGGAGGCCGGGCGCAGCCCCGGTGCGCGCCCGGCAAAATACGCGCCTCGGCGCGCGTCGCAAAATGCGCGCGCCGGCGCGACGGCTCAACCGCCATCCGGACCGGGGATCGGCACGGGGGCGGACGAACATGCGGTTGCCGCTGATGGCGAAGGCGTCTATGGCCGGGCGGTTGGAAGTTCGTTCGATTCAATCCGGCACCGGCCCGTCGGGCCTCTCGGCAGGGGAAGTGAGCGTCAGGGGCATGAGCACCAGCACACCGAGGACCGCCAGCGCCATCCATGCGACCGGCAGCGTGGCGACACGGCCGTCGCGCCGTCGCGCGCCCCTTCTGCTGGCGGCCGTGGCGCTGCTGTCGGGCTGCTCGACGGTCAATTCGCTGTTCGGCGGCAGCAGCACGCCAACCGCCCCGATCGGCACGCCGGGCTATGTCCGGGGTTTCCTGGGCGGCGCCGTGGCCGACGAACCGCGCGCCGCCCTGGTGGCGCGGGAGATCCTGTCCTCCGGCGGCACGGCCGTCGACGCCGCCATCGCGGGCGCCTTCGCCATGGCGGTGACGCTGCCCTCGCGCGCCGGGATCGGCGGTGGCGGCGCCTGCCTTGCCTACAACATGCGGCTGCGGGAGGTGATCACCGTCTCCTTCCCCGCCGGCAGCCGTTCCGCCCTGCCGCCCGGCACGGACCGGCCGGCGGCGGTGCCAATGCTGCCGCGCGGGCTGTTCCTGCTCCACACCCGTGGCGGGCGGCTGCGCTTCGAGCAGCTGGTCCGCCCGGCCGAGGACCTGGCGCGCTTCGGCACCGAGGTCAGCGCCGCGCTGGCCGCGGACCTCGCCGTCGTGGCCGCCCCGCTGCTGAACGATCCGCCGGCGCGGCGCGTCTTCGGCGCACGCGGCGGTGGGCCGCTGCGCGGGGGCGAGCGGCTGACCCAGCTCGACCTGGGCGCGACGTTGGCGCAGATGCGCTCGGGCGGTGTCGGCGAATTGTACCAGGGCTCGCTGTCGCAGCGGTTCGAGGATGCCTCGGTGATTGCAGGCGGCGGGCTGACCGCGCCGGAACTGCGCGAGACGCGGGCCGAGGTGGTGGAGCCGGTGCGCATGGCGGTCGGCCAGGACGTCGCCTTTTTCCTGCCTGCCGCGGGCGATGGCGCGGCTGGCACGGCCTCGGCCTTCCAGGCGCTGCAGGGTGGCAATGCGCCGTTTGGCGGCGGCGGCATCTCGGGCGCCAGCGCGGGACTGCTGACGATGGACCCCGAGGGCAATGCGGTCGCCTGCACCTTCTCGATGAACAACCTGTTCGGCACCGGGCGTGTCGCCGACGGCACCGGCATCCTGCTGGCGGCCGCGCCGGGCATGGGGTCGGTGCCGCCGGCGCCGCTCGCCGTCTCGCTTGCGACGAACCGCGAGTTGCGGGCCTTCCGCGCGGCAGCGGCCGGCACCGGGCAGCAGGCGGCGGGCATCGCTGCGGCGACGATGATGTGGACCGCGCTGCGCCGGCAGCCCTTCGAGAGCGGCTTCGCCAATATCCCCGAGCCCGGGCGCGGGCTGGCGCTGTCCTGCCCAGCCTATGTGCCGGGGGGCAATGCGAGCTGCGTCGCGGCGGCCGACCCGCGCGGCGGCGGCGTCGCCACCGGGTCCTTCGCCCCATGAAGGTCGGCCGGGCGGGGGATGCCCCGCCCTTCCTGGTGATGGACGTGATCGCGGCGGCCAATGCGCGCGCCGCGGCCCTGCCCCCCGGCGCGCCGGGGATCATCCGCATGGAGGTCGGCCAGCCCGGCACCGGCGCGCCGCGGGGCGCGGCCGAGGCGGCGATCCGGGCGCTGCAGGCCGGCGAGCCGATGGGATACACCGAGGCCTTCGGGCTGCGGTCGCTGCGCGCGCGCATCGCGCGGCACTACGCCGAGCACTACGGCGTGACCGTGCCGGAGACGCGGATCGCAGTGACGGTCGGTGCCTCCGGGGCCTTCCCGCTCGCCTTCCTTGCCGCCTTCGACCCGGGCGACCGGGTGGCGATGGCGGCACCCTTCTACCCGCCCTATGCGAACATCCTGACCGCGCTCGGCATGCAGCCGGTGCTGCTGGACTGCGATGCCGCCACACGCTTCCAGCCGACCATCGCGATGCTGGAGGCAATGGACCCCCGCCCGCAGGGGCTGATCGTCGCGAGCCCGTGCAACCCGGCCGGGACGATGCTCTCGCCGGATGAATTGCGGGCGATCGCGCGGTGGTGCCATGCGAATAACGTCCGGCTCATCAGCGACGAGATCTATCACGGCCTGACCTGGGGCACCGTCGCCGAGAGCAGCGCCGCCGCCTTCAGCGACAGCGCTGTGGTGGTGAATTCCTTCTCGAAATACTGGTCGATGACGGGATGGCGCATCGGCTGGCTGGTGCTGCCCGAGGACCTGGTCCGGCCGGTGGAATGCCTCGCGCAGAACATGTTCATCAGCGCACCACACATCGCGCAGGTGGCGGCGGAAGCCGCGATGGACTGCGTCGAGGAACTGGAAGCCAACAAGGCCGCCTATGCCCGCAGCCGAGCGGCCTTGCTCGAAGGCTTGCCGCGGGCTGGTTTCACCAACATCGCGGCGGCCGATGGCGCCTTCTACCTGTGGTGCGATGTCGGCCACCTGACCAATGACAGCGCGGCCTTCTGCGTGGAGATGCTGGACAAGGCCGGCATCGCGGCGACCACGGGGCTGGATTTCGACCGTGGCCGCGGCGCGCGTTTCCTGCGCTTCTCCTATTGCGGGGCGGAAGCGGACATGAGGGACGTGCCGGCGCGGCTGAAGGGCTGGCTCGGGCGCTGATCAGATGCCCCAGGCGGCGTTGCTGTCCGCCGGGGCCTGGTCCCGCCGCTCGGCCATGCCGTAGTCGCGCAGCACGCCGGCGACACGCAGCCGATATCCGGCGAAGACGCCGCCGCGCCCGGCCTGCTGCGCCCCGCGATGTCCGGCATGGCAGCGCCAGTTGCGCACCGCCGCCTCATCCTCCCAGAAGGACAGGGACAGCAGCTTTGCGGGGTTGGTGATGCTGCGGAAGCGTTCCACCGCGATGAAGCCGGGCTGCGTCTCCAGCTCCGCGCGCATTGCCACGGCGATGGCGAGGTAGTCGGCCTCGCGCCCCTCCGCCGGTTCGACTTCGAAGATCACCGCGATCACGCTGCGCCCTCCCCTTGCCTGCCGCCATATCGCACGAAAGAGGCGCGGCATGCATGGCAGGCGGCAGGTCAACCGACGGCGTGCGACTTGATCTCGCGCGGGAAGTCGTCCGTCCGCTTCAGGATCTCGAGTTTCTTCACCGGCAGCAACTGCCAGGCGAGGCCCGCCATGACCGGTGCCACCGTCGCCGACAGCACATGGAATTCCGGCGCATAGGCGGCCGGCGCCGCGTAGAGGCCGCGCGTATCGGCGGCGAAGAAGCCGATGGCGAAGACGATGCCGGTCACCTCCGCGATCTCGTATTCGCGCAGGGGCAGATCGGGGAAGTACGGGCTGGCCTCGGCGAAGGGCAGCGGCACGCGCAACTCGCGCTCAATCACTTGCCCGGGGTCGAGCCTTGCGCAGAGCGGCAGGTCCGGCGCCATCAACAGGCGGTCCTGCGGCAGCGGCGCGATGAACTTGCCGAGCAGCGCGGTGCCGTCCGGGCGCAGGATCACCGCCGCGGCCTGGGAATTGGCCTGCGCCGACTGCGTATCAGGATCGATGCCCGGCATCGCATCCATGACGTAGAGCGGCACGGCGCAACGGTTTTCCGCGCGATAGGCGAAGGTGAAGGCGGCGCCGACCTTGTTCGGGTGGCATTCCAGGTGAAGCGCGCTGCGAGGCGTGCCGGTGTCCATGGCGGCTCACGCGCCCCTCATCGCCGCGGTCCTCCGCCCGGTGGCAAGCTGCCTGGCGGCGGCACACCGCCCTCGGGAGGGGCGCCGCCCGCGGGAGGGGTGCCACCGGCCGGCGGTGGAGTGCCAGGCGGTGGCTGTGAAGGCGGCACCTGTCCCGTGAAGGAATTCCGGGGCAGGTCGCCCTCCTGGGATTCGCCCGCCCGATTGAGCACGGTCGTGAGCTTCTTCTGGCTGTCGGGCGAGTTGGGGTCGCCCGGCCGCGGCCAGTCCTGCGGGTCGAAGAGCGCCTTGCCTCCGCTGCCTGCCCCGGTGCCGCGCTCAAAATTGCTCTCCTTGTCGAAGCGCCCGGTCGGTTCGCCGGCCTGGGTCGCGTCGGGGACGCTTGTGGGTGCGAAGCCAGCAGTCGGCGCGCTGCCCTTCTTCGGGGGTGCCGGCTTCTCGAAGACTACCGGCTTCGACTTGTTCTCGTTTACGCGGCCGATCCGATCGCGTCCCTCCTCGGTCTTTGCATGGTTGTTCAGTTCGGTTGCTGTGCGGTCCGCGAAATCCTGGTCCTTGTCGTCGATGATGATGGCTCCCGGCTTGCCATCCTGATTCTGGATATGGATCTTCTTGTCCTCCTTACTCCGAACGAAGAACAATGCCTTCTTCGAGGTGGCCGCATGCGTGCGTCGCCCACCACCGCCGCCCTTGGGCAGACGGGCGAGGAAGTCAGGCGGCTCGCCCGGATCAGCCATGGCGGCGTCGGCTGCTTCCGTAACCTTGGCGTCGGCGACGAGATCCATCGGACCGCCCTGGTTCTCCCGCACCATCGCCGAATGAATGTAGATCGAGGCCGGGGTGATGACGATCCGGCTGGAGCCGACGCGCAGCGTGATCTTGTCGCTCGCCTGGATCACGATCTTCGGCGCGGTGATCTTCGCGGCATCGTCCGAGACGGTGAGCCATTCGCCCTCGATGTGGGACAGGCTGTAGCCCTTGACGTAGTTGTCCCAGGTCGCATCGCTCGTCTCGTACCGCTCCTTGCCGACATGCAGGTCCCAGGTCGCACCGGCGGTTGTCGCGATGGCCCCGCCCGGCGGTGGCTTGCCTTCCTCCTGCTTGCCGCCGCCCACCAGGACGTTGAGGTTCCCATGCGTCGTGTCGAAGCGTGATCCGAAGGCCGTCTGGTCCATCCGCCGCTCGGAGCGGATGAGGAACTGCTCCTCCCCCTGCTTGTCCTCCAGCCGCATCATGTGGAAGCCCGACTGCCCCTCGGGCTTGCGCGGCGTCGTCTTGGTGCGGAGGCCCGATCGCGTCGCCTGGTCGGTCTCCGTGCCCTTGAGGTCGGCGGGCACCGACAGTTGCTTGCCCTGCGCGGTGGCGGGCAGGAACGGCAGGTGGCTGGTGCCGCCGCGCGCGTTGTAGGCGCGCCCGACCACCATCGGCCGCTCCGGGTCGCCGTCGATGAAGCCGACCACCACCTCCTGCCCGATGCGCGGGATGAACTGCAGGCCGAGCCGTTCCCCCGCCCAGCCATCCGAGACACGCACGAAGCAGGTGTTACGCCCCGTCAGGATCGCCTCCTGCCCGAGCGGGTCATTGGGATCGTCCGGCCCCGGATCCCAGGGGAAGCGGATGCGCACGCGGCCCATCGCATCGGTGAAGATGTCGCGTTGCGCGGTGTTGATGCCGTCGGGCCCGACCACCATCGCCAAATGTGGCCCATAGGCGACCGGCTTCGACGCGGAGGGCGTCGGCAGCACGTCGCGCAGATGCGGCGGGTCGAAGGGCAGCGCCTCGAAAGCGATCGACACGCCCTCGGGGATAGCGAGGAACTTCTCGATCAGGTCCTTCACGCCCTTGGCCGTGGCGATCAGCAGCGGGACCGCGCCCGCCACCGCGGACCCGCCGAGGCCGAGCGCATTGCCGACGAATTCCGGCAGGCCCGACGGGTTCTTGGCACCCGGCTGCTTGTCGAGCCAGTTGAATATCTCCTTGCCGCTCTCGACGTCCTTCTTGATCTGGTCGAGCAGCGATTGCGCCGCGGCCGTCGCGACATCGTTCTTGTCGCCCGAGCCGAGGCCGAGGAGCCCCTTGATCATGTCGAACAGCTTCTGCCCCGTGCTGACCAGCGCCGAATGATCGAAGGCGAAGATCGAGCAGGTCTTGAGCAGGAAGGTCTTGCCCGTCGCGCCGGTGTCGGAGGAACCGTCGGGGACCGTGGTGTCCTTCTCGACGATGAACTTGCGGCCGGCGCGGAACAGCGTGTTCCGCGTCTGGCCGGTGACGCTGAAGACGCCGCCCTCATTCTGGCGCATCCGGCGCTCGGCAAAATCGCGCGGCTGCGGTGAGACGGTGGCCGGCACCGGGAAGGCGATCGCCTCATGCATCGGATGCTCGCGCATCAGGTCATAGGCGGGTGCGATGTCCGCGCGGCCGCGGAAGGGCGTCGCGGGGTTGATCTCATTGAAGTTGCCGACATGGGCGATGCGCGTCGCCAGCACGAAGGACCGGCGCAATCCCGTCACGGTCCCGGGGGACGGATCGCCGGCGGCGACCTGGACGACCGGGGTCTGCACGGGCGGCACAGCGCCGCGGCCGCAAACCACGAATACCTCGCGCTGGTCATTCAGCTCATGCTCGAAGCGGTAGAAGGCGCCGAAGCGATCGAGCAGGCGATGCACGAAGTTGAAGGTGCTTTCGCCGAACTGCACGCAGTATGGGATGATCTCCGCCGCTTCCTCCCGCAGCTGATTGGTGTTCAGCTCGATCTCGGGATAGGGGCGCAGCACGTCGCGCAGGATCTGTTCGAGCGTGCGCTCCTCGAAGACGCGGAAGCGCGTCTCGTAGGCGGTCAACTTGAAGGCCGGCACCAGCCGCGCGGCGTAGGACCGGAAATCGCCCATCATCCCGGTGTCGGCGAAGCTCTCGATCAGGCCGTGGCGAAACACCAGCTGGGCATCCTTGCGCTGGGCGTCGTTGGTGAGCTGCCTGACGCCGAAGCGCGCGCGGGTGCCGATCAGCTCGGCCGGGTCGTGCTTCTTGTTCTTCGGCCCGATCAGGGCGAGGTCGAAGGCATAGGGGAAGGAAATGCCCTCGGCCCCACGCACCTGGATCAGGACGAAGTTGTCGTCCTCATCGTCGCCCTGCGGGTTGGTGAGGACCGTATCGATCTCGAGGAAGCGGTCCTTCTGCTTCAGTGCCATGAGACCTCTCCGGCATCGTCACGGCACGAAGGTCGAGGTCTGGCCTGCATCCGTGACGGTGATGACGCCCGCCCAGTTGCATTGCAGGACCGAGGTATCGTTGAGCGTCGGCGCGCCGCCGAGCGTGTCGTCCGGCACGCCCGGGCTCCACGGCGTGGCGGTGCAGGGGATGCAGGGCTGCGGCGTCAGCACGCCGAGCGCCGCCGAGGTCGCCGCCGCGACCTGCGGGTTGGCGATGCTCATGCACATGCCGAAGGGCCGGATGTTCGTCATGGGCACATGGTCAAGGATCGTCGCGGCCGGAGTTGTGTTCCAGGACACATTCTGCGGCAGCACGCCCATCGCCGACGGCGTGGTGCCGAAGCTGCATTTCAGAATTGCGCCGTCCACAACCTGACGCGGCATGCTGGAAGCTCCCGCGCGCGGCGGCCCGCATGGGCCGACGATCACACAAACGATAGGCACGCCGCCGCCCGTTACGCCAGCGTATAACCCCGCTCGCACCAGCCATTGCACAAGCTTCATGCGTACCGCGCATTCGCATGGCTGCGTCGCAACCGGCGGTTGCCGCACTTCGTCGTGGGCCGAAGCATCCCGCGTGCATCGCGGCTATGTTCCCGCCATGACTGATCCCACCGCCCCTGGCCCGCTCGCCGCCACCGCCGCGCTGATGGCCGATCCGGCGCGCGCGCGCATGCTCGCCGCGCTGATGAGTGGCGAAGCGCTGACGGCCGGCGAGCTCGCCCGCATCGCAGGCGTGGTGCCGGCGACGGCGAGCGGGCATCTCGCGCGCCTCGCCGAAGGCGGGCTGATCGCGGTGCATGCCCAGGGACGCCATCGCTACCATCGCCTCGCCTCCGAGGAAGTCGCCGCGGTGATCGAGACGCTGGGCGGATTGTCCGCCCGCATCGCCCCGGCGCGCCCCTGGAAGCATGGCGATGCCGCGCGCCAGTCGCGGCTGTGCTGGAACCACCTGGCCGGGCGGCTTGGTGTCGCGCTGCATGAGAGACTGACCGGCGCTGGCTGGCTGACGCCGGTGCCCGGCGGTTGGGACGCCTCTGCCGAGGGCCGCACACGGCTTGCCGCGACCGGGGTGGATCTCGACCAGGCGGTGCGCGCGCCGCGCTTCGCCTGCGACTGCATGGACTGGTCGGAACGTCGCCCGCATCTGGCGGGCGGCCTCGGCAAGGAGATCGCGAGCGCCTGGCTCGGCCGCGGCTGGCTGCGCCGCCTGCCCGCGGCCAGCGAGGGTGACGTGCTGGCACGGCGGCGCATCGTCGTGACACCCGAAGGCGCGCGGGGGCTGCGCGAGGGCCTCGGCCTCGACGCCGCATGAGGGCTGCGACCGCGCTGATGGTGACGCTGGCGGCGATGACGGGGCTGAGCCAGTTCCATCGCGCCGCACTCGGCGTCATCGCGCCCGACCTGACGGCGGATCTGGGGCTGACCCCGGCGGTGCTGGGTGCCGCGAACGGCATGTTCTTCGTGGCGCTGCTGATCGCGCAGGTGCCGGTGGGCATCGCACTGGACCGTGCCGGACCGCGGCGGACGGTGGCCGCGCTGAGCGGCATCGCAGTGGTCGGTGCAGCGTTCCAGGCCTTCGCGACGGATGGGACCACGCTGCTTGCGGCGCGCTTCCTGCTCGGGCTCGGGTCAGGCGCGTCCTTCATGGCGGCCGTGGTGCTGTGCGCGCGCTGGTACAGCGGGGCGGCCATGACGGTGGCGCTGTCGCGCGTCTTCGCCTTGTCGCAGATGGGAATCCTGCTGGCCGGCGCGCCGCTTGCCGCGGCGTCCGGGCTGCTTGGCTGGCGCGGGGCACTGGGCGCCTCGGCAGTGCTGACCGCGGCGTGCCTGCTGCTGTGGTGGCGGCTGGTGCGGGACGATCCGCCCGACCGTCCACCGGCGTTTCGCGAGCCAGAGACGCTGAAGGAAGCGCTGCTCGGCCAGGTGTCGATCTGGCGCCTGCCGGGGCTGGCGCGGGTGTTGGCGATGCATCTCGTCGGCTATGCGGCAGCGGCGACGGTGCTGGGGCTGTGGGCCGGCCCCTATCTCGCCGACGTGCACCGGCTGGATGCGACGGGGCGGGGCTGGGCGCTGGCGGCGATGGGCGTGGCGATGCCCGTCGGGTTGCTGCTGATCGGGCCGCTGGAACGGCGCGTCGGCGGGCGGCGGGGCATCGTGACGGTGGCCGCCGCGCTGGCGGCGGCGACGCTGTTCGCGCTGGCGCTGTGGCCCGGCGTACCGCTCGGGGCTGCACTGGCGCTGCTGGTGCTGCTGGTGCTGTTCTCGGCCTTCCCGGTGCTGGTGGTGGCGGAAGGGCGCGCGCTGTTCCCCGACCATCTGGTGGGGCGTGGGGCGACGACGGTGAACCTCGCGCAGGTGCTGGGTTCGGCGTTGCTGCCGATGCTGGTGGGCGCGGTGGTCGGGTTCTTCCCCGAAGTGGCCGGTGCGCGTCCCGAAGCGGCCTATCGCGCCGGCTTCGCGGTGCTCGGCGCTTCACTCGCCGTTGGCCTGGCCGGCTGGCTGCTGCTGCCCCGCGGTGGCGTCAGGTAATCGTGGTCCAGGGGGCCGTTGCCCCCTGGTGGGGAGAGTTCGAGAGGGGCGACGCCCCTCTCGATCACGGCAGCAGCGCCTGTGCCTCCGCCCAAAGCCGCGTCGTGAGATCCCCGGCCGGCTCCGCCGTCGCCAGCCGTGCCGCCTGCCCCGCCCACATCTGCATGGCATCCGGGTTGTTGGCCTTCTCCGCCGCCGCACGCACCGGGGCGAACATCGCACGCTGCACCGGATAGGCCGCTGCCGGCGGGGCGTTGCGCGTGACCGCGTTGGCGATGCCGCGCCCCAGCCGGCCCGAGAAGACCCGCGTCAGCATGGTTCCTTCGGGTTCGGCCTCCGCGATCGCCGCCGACCAGGACGGGTGCAGCGCCGTCTCGGGGCAGCGGAGGTATCCGGTCCCGATCTGCACCGCGCTGGCGCCGAGCGTCAGCGCCGCGGCGATGCCGCGCGCATCGGCGATGCCGCCCGTCGCGATCACCGGCACGTCCAGCGCATCGGCGAAGCGCGGGATCAGCGCGAGGCCACCGGTCTGCTGCTGTTCCGCCCGCCCCTGGTCGAAGGCGCCGCGGTGCCCGCCCGCTTCCGCGCCCTGCGCGATGATGGCGTCCGCCCCCGCGGCGACGGCCTCCCGCGCCTCGGCGAGTGTCGTCGCCGTGGCGAACCAGGCGATGCCGCGGTCCTTGGCCTCGGCGACCACCTCAGCGGGGAAGACGCCCATGATGGAGGAGATCGCGGTCGGTCCGACGGCCAGCATCGCGCTGCATTGCGCGGCGAAGTCGGGCAGGAAGGGGCCGTCGGGGATCGATGGGCGCGCGCCATGGCCGGCGAGGAAGTCGGCCATCGCCGCTTCCCGGGCCGCGTCGCGCACCGGCGGCGGATCGGGGATCCACAGGTTGATCTGGAAGGACCCGTTGGACTGCGCGCGGAAGGTCCGTGCCCAATCGGCGATGACTTCGGGTGTCGCGTTCAATGCCCCGAAGGCACCCATGCCGCCGGCATTGGCGACCGCGGTCGCCAGGGGCGCAGGCGTCGATCCCGCCATGGGGGCGAGCAGGATCGGCAGGCGCAGGCCGAAGCGCTCGCAGAAGGCGGCCGCGCGGGCCCTCGCCGTGATACTGGTCATGCGCTGATCCTCCGTTCCCGTGATTCTCCCGCACCAGGCCCACCCCCGCAATGCGCAGCCCGCGACCCCGCCCCGACCTTGCCCTGGAAGCCGGCGCCGGCCGCGTCGCCGGCGTGGACGAGGCCGGGCGCGGGCCGCTCGCCGGGCCGGTGGTCGCCGCGGCGGTGGTGTTCCTGCGCCCGCCGCCCGCCGCGCTGTCGGCGCTGATCGATGATTCGAAGAAGCTGAAGGAAGCGCAGCGCAACGCCGCCTGTGCGGCGATCCGCGCCGCGGCGGCTGAGGGCGCGATCGAGTTCGGCATCGGCGCCGCCTCGGCCGCCGAGATCGGCACGCACAACATCCTGCGCGCGACGCATCTCGCCATGGCGCGCGCCGTCGCGCGGCTGGCGGCGCTGCCCGACCTCGCGCTGGTCGATGGCAACCAGCCGCCGCGGCTGCCCTGCCCGGTGCGCTGCGTGATCGGCGGCGATGCGATCTCGTTGTCGATCGCCGCGGCCTCGATCCTCGCGAAAACCGTGCGTGACCGCGCAATGACCCGGCTCGATCCGCGCTGGCCGGGATACGGCTTCGCACGCCATGCCGGATACCCGACGGCGGCGCATCTGGCCGCGCTTCAGCGCCTGGGCCCGAGCCCGCATCACCGGCGCGGTTTCCGCCCCGTCGACCAGGTCGCCTTCCGGTTTGCTTGACCTGCCGAGTCGCACAAGCGATTCTGCGGCCTTCGCGTCGGGGGACGGGGTTTAACGAGTGGGCACGCAGATCGACACGCCGCTCGACCAGGTGCTGGTCGGGGACTGCATTGCGTGGCTGCGGCATCTGCCGCCGGCCTCGGTGCACGCCATCTTCGCCGACCCGCCCTACAACCTTCAGCTCAAGGGCACGCTGCGCCGTCCCGACGACAGCCTGGTCGATGGCGTGGACGACGAATGGGACCGCTTCTCGGACCTCGGCGCCTATGACGCCTTCACGCGCGAATGGCTGACCGAATGCCGCCGCGTGCTGCGCAAGGACGGCACCATCTGGGTGATGGGCGCCTATCACAACGTCTTCCGGCTCGGCACCGCGTTGCAGGATCTCGGCTACTGGATCCTCAACGACGTGATCTGGCGGAAGTCGAACCCGATGCCGAATTTCCGCGGCCGCCGCTTCACCAACGCGCACGAGACGCTGGTCTGGGCGGCGCGGGGCCCCGAATCCCGCTACCGCTTCAACTACGCGGCGATGAAGGCGCTGAACGACGACCTGCAGATGCGCAGCGACTGGCTGATCCCACTCTGCACCGGCCATGAAAGGCTGCGCGACGACAAGGGCGACAAGCTGCATCCGACGCAGAAGCCCGAGGCGCTGCTGCATCGCGTGATCCTGTCCTGCACCTCGCCGGGTGATGTCATCCTCGATCCCTTCTTCGGGTCCGGCACCACGGGGGCGGTGGCCAAGCGCCTCGGCCGGCGCTTCATCGGCATCGAGCGCGAGCAGTCCTACGCCGATGCCGCGCTCGCCCGCATCGCCGCGACCGAGCCCGCGCCCGAGGACGCCGCCGCAGCGCTGCCGTCCAAGAAGGAGCAGCCGCGCATCCCCTTCGGCACGCTGGTCGAGCGCGGCCTGGTGCCCGCCGGGGCGAAGCTGTTCGACCGCCAGAAGCGCTGGGAAGCCGTGGTCGGCGCGGATGGCACGCTGCGCTGCGGCCTCGCCACCGGGTCCATTCACAAGGTCGGTGCCGCCGTGCAGGAAGCACCGTCCTGCAATGGCTGGCTGTTCTGGCACATCGAGACCCGCGAGGGCCGGCTGCGCGTGCTGGATGAGTTGCGCGAGACGGTCGCGCGCGGCGCCTAGCGGAAGGACCGCCCCATGAGCGACAGCATCGCCGGCGCCGCCCCATCACCCGTGCCGGCGCCGACACCGCCACCGGCCCGGTCCTGGGGCCGCGCGGTCCTGGCGGAAGCGCCCTACCTGCTGATGCTGATCGCCGGCTTCGCCGGCGTCGCCTATGCCGGCAGCACGGAGACACCGAACCTCCTCTACTGGCAGATCCTGGCACCGGTCTTCGGGTTGCTCTGCATCGCCGCAGGCTGGAATGCCGCGGCGGGGCGCGGGCTGCGGATGCGCCTGGTCTGGACCCAGGCGGCACATTGGGCGGCCTTCCTTATCGCCATGCTGATGCTGTTCCTACCGTCCGTGCGCGGCGTGGTGAACGACAACGCGACGGAGATCGGGCTGCTGCTGCTGCTCGGGCTCGGCACCTTTGTCGCGGGCATCCATGCCGGGTCGTGGCGGATCATCGCGGTGGGCGCCGTGCTCGGGGCCTCGGTGCCAGCGGTGGCGGTGCTGCAGCAATCGGCGATGCTGATCGTCGGCGGCGGGTTGCTGGTGGCGCTGGTGGGCGCCGTCTTCATCTTCGCGCGGGCGCGCGGCTAGGACCGGGTCCGCAACTTTAAACTTTAGGTTTTTAAGCTTTTAGACCTTTAGTCCGGCCCGATCCGCGGGCGCGATGCGGTCCTTGATTGTAGGAACATATCAGGAACACGTGGCCGCTTCAACAACCAGCCCTCAACCCGAACCTACCCGTCGCAACACCAGCGCCAGCAGGACCCCCGCCGCTGGCGGCGCGATGCTGATCCCGGCCGTAGTGCCCGTGATGAAGGACAGCAATGGCACCAGCCAGGCCAGGGCGATGCCGGTCTTCTCCCAGGACCGGAAGCCGCCCTGCTTCGCCTCGGCCAGCAGCCACGAGGTGGGGATCAGCAGGATCACCAGGTCGTAGGACAGCACGAAGGGCGTCACGAGCGGCGCTCCGGCGGCGATCGTCGCCGCCTCGGCCCGTCCGCCGGGGCGGCGGCGCAGCATCCAGGCGGAGATCGCGATGACGCCGACTGTCACCATCCCCTGGAGCGCCCCGGCCAGGCCAGGCGGCAGGCCGAGTGTCACACCCATCGCCAGCACGCTCTGCAGCTTCCACATGTGCAGCGTGCCGTCCGCGATGGCCTCCCCGGCACCCGGCAGGCGGGCGAGAAAGCCCGTCCAGACGCCCGGCCCGAAGGCGAGCAGCGTCGCCGCCACCCAGCCGGCCCCGACCAGCGCCGCCCAGCCCAGCACCGCCCAGCGCCGCGTCGCGATCAGCACCGGCAACACCAGCAGCCCGAGTTGCGGCTTGAAGGCCAGCGACGCCAGCGCCGCCCCCGCCAGCCCCGGCCGCCGGTCCATCCACAGCCCCGCGGCCGCCAGCAGCGCCGTGGTCAGGAAGCCGTTCTGCCCATGCAGCAGGTTCAGCACCGCCGCCGGCGACAGCACGGCGAGCAGCACCAGCATCGGCCGGTCGAAGCCACCCCAGCCGCGCAGCGCCGCCCAGGCGGCCGCCCCGGTCGCCGACACCCAGGCGAAGAATCCCGCGATCGGCGGCAGCAACGCCAGCGGCAGCAGGATCAGCAGGTACATCGGCGGGTAGAAGAAGGCGTAGTAGCGCCCGGGCCGTCCCTGCAGCGCCGTCTGCATGGCCGCATGCAGGTCGCGGTTCCAGACCGCCGCCGCCTCCCCGGCCTGGGCCAGGGCGGAGGCGGCATGGAAGCTGAGGTAGTCCATGTCGACCGGGGGCGCGTCCCGCCAACCGAGGATGCCGGGCAGTGTGCTGCCGATCGCCGCCAGCGCCGCCAGGGCGTAGCCGAGGCCATAGGCGCGCAGCCGCTCCGCATTCATCCAGGCCCCGTCCCGCAGTGCGGCGATCATCGTGCCCCCGCGAGGTCCAACAGGCGGCGCATCACCGTGGGCACGGCGGCGCGGGCAGCCTCGGGCGGCTGCCATTCGCCCTCGGGCGCGGCGCCACGTGGCAGCGGGGCGGTGAACAGGACCATCTCCAGTTCGAAATGGGTGAAGCCGTGCCGTGCGATGCCGGGCACCGGCCGCCAGGCGGCGGCGGCGGGGGCATGGGCCAGCGCCTCGGCCTCCGCCCAGGGCCCGCCGGCGCGCCACGGGGTTCCCGGCACCTCCAGCATGCCGCCGAGCAATCCCTTGTCGGGCCGGCGGCGCAGCAGGATACGGCCCTGCCGGTCGGTCAGCAGGAAATGCGCACCGTGCCGCAGCGGGCGGGCGGGCTTCGGTGACTTGCGCGGCAGATCGGCGGCGATGCCGGCGCGCCGCGCCGCGCAGTCCTCCTGCCAGGGGCACAGGGCGCAGGCAGGGCTGCGCGGGGTGCAGATGGTGGCGCCCAGATCGAACAGCGCCTGGGCGAAATCCCCGGGGCGGGCGCGCGCGGCCGGGTCAGCCATGAAGCCGGCGGCGAGCGCGGTCAGGCGAGGCTTCGCACCTGGCAACGGGTCCTCGATGGCCGCGAGCCGGGCGGTGACCCGTTCGACATTGCCATCGACCGGGACCACCGGCGCATCGAAGGCTATCGCCCCGACCGCCGAGGCGGTGTAGCGCCCGATCCCCGGCAGGGCCTCGAGTGCGGCCGGTTCGCGCGGGAAGCTCCCTGCCGCCACGACGGCCTTCGCGCAGGCATGCAGGTTGCGCGCGCGGGCATAGTAGCCGAGGCCCGCCCATTCCTCCGCGACCTCGGCCCAATCCGCCGCAGCCAGCGCCTGCACGGTGGGGAACCGATCCAGGAAGCGGGCATAGCGCGGCCCCACCGCGGCGACGGTGGTCTGTTGCAGCATCACCTCCGACAACCAGATGCGGTAAGGGTCGCGCGCCTGACCGGGGCCGGCACGCCAGGGCAGGATGCGCCGGTGCCGGTCGTACCAGGCGAGCAAGGCGGCGGCGGAGGGCAATGCGTATGGCACGGGATGCGGAGGATAAGCGGTTCCTGGGCGGGCCGCGGCCGGTCGGCGCGCTGGTGCCAGCGCTCACACGCCCGGCCTTCAAGCGCAAGTCTCCCGCGGGGGCGCAGATCATGGCCGATTGGCCGGCCCTGGTCGGCCCGGCCATCGCGGCAGTGACGCAGCCGCTGCGCCTGACCCAGGGCACGCTGACGCTGGCCTGCGCCGGGCCGGTGGCGATGGAGATGCAGCACCTGGCCCCGCAACTGGCATCCCGCATCAATGCGGCGCTGGGGCGGGTGGCGGTGGAACGATTCCGATTCGTGCAGCGCGCCCCGTCCGCGCCCACCCCGCGCAAACCCCGCGAATCGGCGCCGAAACCCCTCCCGGAGAGGGTCGAATCGGCGCTGGAGGGGGTGTCCTCCCCGGAATTGCGGGATGCGCTGGCAAGATTGGCCCGCGGCGTCTATCGAAACCGTTGATCTGCCGACTCACTGGCCTCCCCCCGGGCCCGCCCCGGCCGGACGGCCCGCCACAAGACGGGAACCACCGATGCCCTTCGATCGCCGCGTCCTGCTGACCCGGTCCACCGCCCTCCTCGCCGGCGGCACCGCCGCCATGGCGATGCTGTCCCGCCCGGCCGCCGCCCAGGCCCCCGCGGCCGACAACCCCCGCCTGTCGGAGCGGTCGATGGGCCAGGCATCGGCGCCGATGGTGGTGCAGGAATTCTTCTCCCTCACCTGCTCCCATTGCGGCGCCTTCGGGCGGGACACCTGGCCGCAGGTGAAGGCGGAACTGGTGCAGACCGGCAAGATCCGCTTCATCTGGCGCGACTTCCCGCTCGACCAGATCGCGCTGCGCGCGGCCGTCGTCGCCCGCTACTTCCCGGCCGAGGCCTACGAGCCCTTCATCGAGACGCTGTTCGCCGCCCAGGACCGCTGGGCCTTCGCGCGCGGCATCGACCACAAGGCGGAGATCGGCAAGATCGCGGCGCTGGCCGGCATGTCCTCCGCGACCTTCGAAGCCGCCTGGGCTGATGACGACACGGCGCGCGGCGTGCTCGCGCTGCGCCAGCAGGGAGAGAGGCAGTACAACATCCAGGCGACGCCGACCTTCGTCTTCGGCAGCCGCGTGGTGTCCGGGGCGATCCCCTTCGACCGCTTCGCGCAGGAAGTGGCGCGGGGCTGAGTGGTGGACGGGCAGGCGATCCCTCCTTCCCCGGAGGACGAGGATGACGGCGCGCCGCGCAGCGAGGAGCAGCGCCTTGCTTCCGTGCGCGCAACCCTGTCGCGCATCCGCATCGCCGGCTTCAAATCCTTCGCCGAGGCCACGACGGTCGAGGTGCGCCCGGGCCTGACCGGCATCGTCGGCCCGAATGGCTGCGGCAAGTCCAACGTCGTCGAGGCGCTGCGCTGGGCGATGGGCGAGACCTCGGCCAAGGCGATGCGCGGCGGGGAGATGGACGACGTCATCTTCGCCGGCACCGCGACACGCGCCGGGCGCAACCTCGCCGAAGTCACGCTGAGCCTGGAGGACGCCGAGGGCCTTGCCCCGCCGCCGAACCAGGACCAGCCGGAACTTGAGATCGTCCGCCGCATCAACCGCGGCGAGGGTTCGGCCTTCCGGGTGAATGGCAAGGAGATCCGCGCCCGCGACGTGCAGACGATGTTCGCGGATATCGGGTCGGGCGCGCGGGCCTCGGCGATGGTCAGCCAGGGGCGCGTGTCAACGCTGATCCAGGCCAAGCCCGAGGATCGCCGCCAGGTGCTGGAGGAAGCCGCCGGCATCGCCGGCCTGCGCGCCCGCCGGCATGAGGCCGAACTCAAGCTGCGCCAGGCCGAGACGAACCTGTCGCGCGCCGAGGATCTGCTCGGGCAGTTGGACGGCCAGCGCCAGGGCCTGCAGCGCCAGGCGCGGCAGGCCAATCGTTACCGCAACCTGTCGGGGCTGGTGCGGCAGGCGGAAGGGGAATGGCTCGCCATCCTGGCCGCCCGCGCCGATGCCGCCGCACGCATGGCCAAGGCCCAGTTCGACGAGGCCCGCGCCGCCGTCCGCGCCGCCGAGGCCGAGGCCGAGCGCGCCACCATCGCCGCCTTCGAGGCCGAACAGGCCATCCCCGCCCCGCGCGCCGCCGAGGCCGCCGCGCGCACCGCGCTGGAACGCCGCCGCGTCGAATCCGAAGGGCTGGAAGCCGAGGAACGCCGTGCACGGGAGGCGCTGGACGCCGCCGAGGCCCGCCTCGCCCAGTTGCAGCGCGACCTGACCCATGCCGAGGGCGTGCTGCGCGATGCCGACGCCGCACGCGAGCGCCTTGCCCAGGAAGCCGAGGCGCTGCGCGCCGTCGAGGGCTCGCTGCCTGCGCGCAAGCAGGCCGCCGAAGCAGCGCTGGCGGAGGTCGAGCAGGCCGCCCAGGCCGCTGAGCTCGCCGCCCAGGCCGCCACCGAACAGGCCGCCGAGGCCGCCGCCCGCGTGCAATCGGCTGGCGAGGCGCGCGCTGCCGCCGAGGCACGGTTGAAGCGCGCGCAGGAAGGCCACGCCCGCCTCGCCGCCGAGCATGAGGCCGCCGCCCGTGCCCGCG